>CAYZYS010000038.1:0-18271 GCA_964482605.1 uncultured Bacteroides sp. | reverse complement strand
TATCTCATCAAGATATGTAAGCAGATTCATTGACATTATTCTACCACAAATGCAAATGGTTAACAATCAAGGAGAGACGCACCTTTGAGGAAGCCCTGTCCTGTTTGGGATATATTCATCTATTTTTTTATGAACACTGACAAGCTGCCTGCCATATTAATGTATTGTAAAACAAATTATCTCATTGGAGGAACCATAATGAGTGATTTAACTGCTACAAATTGCGGCTGCAATGGCTGCAACGGCGGATGCGGATGCGGCAGCAACTCCTGCCTCTGGATTATCCTGATTCTCCTCTTCTGCGGAGGCGGCTGCGGAAATGGACTGTCACTGTTCAACAACAACGGCTGCGGCTGTGATGACGGCTGCGGATGCGGTATGTCAAGAAGCGGTGACAACTCCTGCCTTTGGATTATCCTGATTCTCCTCTTCTGCGGAGGTGGCTGCTGCTAATCTGCAGCACCAGCCCATGCACAGGGCGGTGAATCCGCCTTGTGCGCAAACTGCCGGGTGGCAGCCTGCAAAATGGCTCCACCCCGCACACATACGAGGCACTGGCGTCCACCGGTGTCTCATTTTCATTATGTGCGACAAATGGGAATATGTGACACGGCTTCCACATATATTTTAAAAACAGGTATGGGACAGACAAGGCATGCACATAACCGAATTTGACAGGCTGACCATGGATGAAGCCCTGCAGATGGCAAAGTCATTGCTCCCGTACCTTCCCATGCAAATGCAGAAGACATTTGGAATAATGATAAAGCTGCAGGAGTTGATGAACACCATAAGGCTCTACGGCAATGACGGAATCATCATGGCACCAAAAAGCCTTGACGGGCCTGGCGGCATCATTGACATACTTGGTGCCGGCCTGCCTGAGGAGACAAGGGAATCCATGAAAATGATGCAGCAGATGATGCAAATGAATGACATACTGGGAATGATGACACCGACAGGCGAAACGGCAGACGGCAAGGGCAACGATGAAGGCAATGGCGGTGATGACATTCATGAAGGCAGCCACGGTGGCAATGACAGCAGCGGTGGTGGCAGCCATGAAAACAGCCACGGTGGCAATGACAGCAGCGGTGGTGGCAGACATGAAAACAGCCACGGTGGCAATGACAGCAGCGGTGGTGGCAGACATGAAAACAGCCACAATGGCAGCCCGCAAGACATGTTATCATCAATGATGGACACACAGCAGATGCATTTATATGAGGAATATATGCGGCTCCTGGATTCAGCAATCACCTAGCTGCGCCAGGGCGGAAAGGAATTTTAAATGGATGATTTTCCAGATTTTTCAGGCATTGATGCAAAAAAGATGGCATTAATCAATGAATTCGGAAGGCTGTCCAAGGGCAAGTCAAACCAGGAGATACTGCCCTTACTTCTTGCCATATCCAAAAAAGCCCAAAGCATGGGGCTTAGCTTTACAAAGGAGGAATCAGGCAGGATAATCGAGGTGCTCATGCAGGATGCAACGCCGGAGCAGAAACAGCAGATTAACATGATGCTGAACCTGATGAAAAAATGAGCCGTCAAGATTGACAATGTCCTGAGACAGACCTACAATGAATGTGCAAAAAACACGCCAGTCAAATGGAGGTTTAAATGTTACAGGACTTAGGAAGACACATATACCACAATGAATACAAGCCGGTTCCGCCGGACAGGGACGGCCTGATACTTGCATACAGGGAGCGCAGCATACTTCTTAAGGATGACCCTGAGGGGGAAGGCCGAATCCTCTACCCCACCTTCGGTGAGGTAGAGGCTGCATCCAATGCAAAGACACATACAACCATATACCTTTTCACAATAGACGACTGCCACTACTACCTGATGCCTGACCTTGATGACACGCTTCTCGCCGGCTACAGCTATGTTGAAATGTCAAAAATCCGTGGTGCAAAACCGCAGTACAGGGCATTCGCAGGGATAACCGGGCTCCAGCTTCACAATTGGTACAGCAACCGCAGGTTTTGCGGGCACTGCGGCACTCCGATGGTACACAGCACCAAGGAGCGCATGCTGCAGTGTCCGAGCTGTGGTCTCATGGAATATCCGAAGATATGCCCTGCCGTCATTGTCGGCGTCATTAACAAGGACAAGCTCCTTGTGTCCAAGTACGCCGGAAGAAACTACACGAACTATGCACTGATTGCCGGCTTTAGCGAAATAGGCGAGACGATAGAGGAAACAGTACACAGGGAGGTAATGGAGGAGGTAGGGCTTAAGGTCAAGAACCTGCGCTTTTACAAAAGCCAGCCCTGGTCACTGTCTGATTCCCTCCTCATGGGCTTCTGGTGCGAGGTTGACGGCGACGACACAATCACCCTTGATGAAAATGAGCTTGCAATGGCTGCATTTGTCACGGCTGACGAGCTTCCTGCAGAGACAGACATAAGCCTCACCCGTGAAATGATGCACCAATTCAAATACGGAAGGGCAATGGGCAATTAACGTGTTTTTACTGGTTTATCCCCTGCTGTGCCTCATATACCTCCTTGAGCACAAGGGGATAATAGTATATCCCGCCCTGTGACTCATATACCACCTGCCTTGGGCCAACGTGGTATATCCCCTCCAATATTCTCATGGCATTGTCCATGTCAACCTCATGATACGGCGTGAACACCGCTATGGCATAATCCTTAAGCTCATCATCCGCAGTCATCAAATCGCCAAGCACGTAACTCATGGTCACCGTGTTGGCATTGCTGTTGAAGCCGCGCTTTTGCCTGACCTTATCCCACTCATAGCTGTAAAGCGGCTCATTTCCCGCAATCTGTATACCGCCATAATCATTAAACAGTATTATGTCAAAATTCTCATCATACATACAGGCGGCAAGCAGGCTGTCCATTGCCTTGTCGATGTATGTGTACTGCGTGTTGTATATCAGGTAATCACCATAATAGGAGCTTGTGTCAGGCCTGCCCACATGCACCATGTTGGTTGCACCATTGTGGATGTTCTTGAACGAGGCAAGCGTCAGTGGGTCAACCGTGAAAAAGCACTCCATTGCGAGCATTGCGCCTACGCCTGCACCTGCAATCATCCCTGACCAGTGGGTTATTATCTGGTCAAGCATGCCAAAACCAAGCAGCGCCAGCAGCAAATCCCCCGACACATTGTACCTCGCCATGGCAGCCGTAATGTATAGGCACGAAAATGCGACAAATGCCATCAGGGCAAATATGAACCCGCAGAATTTGTATACATTTCTCCCCTCAACCTTGGACTTCAGCTTGAATTCCCGCTTCTGAAGCCTTCTTACCGTCTTGTACACAAACCTGGCAAACAATATGAGCAGCCCCACAACAATTATGCACACGAATATCCAGTTGAAATTCAGCACGAAATGCTGCTTTAGCTTGGTGATTATGTGCTGCCACTGAATCCCCAGGCAGTTGTAGCCATCGTTGTCCCAGGTTATTCCGGCACTCTCATCAGACGACTGTGTCCATCCCGTGAGCCCACCCACGGCATTGGTGTAAAACAGGTAACTAAGGACAGCCACCAGCATGCACCACAGCTTGAGGTCAAGTATTATGTCAAGGAGCTTGTGAATCCCCTTTCCCTCAAGAATGTGCTCAACAAATATGCCAAGCACCAGTCCTGCGACCAGCACCAGCCCCGTCTCCTTGGTATGTACGCACAGCAGGCACCCAAGCCCCGTAATCAACGGTTTTTCATACACGTATCCCCACAGTGCCAGCACAAAAAACATTGCCAATGCATAATCCGGGTTAAAATAGCCAAAGGTTCCATACACAAGCGGCAGAAATGACATTGCAAGTGTATAAACCGCAGCGCGGAACGGCCCCGTGTACGGGAACATGCGCAGCATGATTGAATAACAGCAAAGAAGCGCCAAAAGCGTAAGCACCATTGTCACAAGGGACACGCCAATCACCTGCCCCGGAAACATGACCTCACCAATGATGTACACAAAACAAAAGCCCAGCGTGGGATGTCCACACAGGGTGAAATGATTAACATAGTCGGTGATGGATTCATAGGAAAACCAATGGATTCCCTTCATCAGCCTTGCATAATACTCCCCTGAATCCCACCTGGGAAGCACATCCATGTAAGGAATCCTTGCAGCGCAGGCAATGGCAAGCACGGGAAATATCCACTTGTGCCTCCACAGGAATGCCCCAAGCTGCCTTAAGCCAAGCACGTCCGAACCACGTATCAGCCACATGCATATTACCCACAGGGAAATGAAAAGCGTCCAGTAATGAACCTGGTAATGCAGAAAATCGCAGCGCATGTTCACTGCATTATTGAAAATGGAGGACAACACAAATGCGGCAGGCAGCACCCCCAATGCCGCCAGCTCCCCAAGCACGGCAGGCTTCACAAGGTTCAAAAGCTCCGTCAGCAGAACCAGTGCCACAATGCTTGTTATGCCATAATAAATGCCGTCGTATATTGTGAAATCGTAATGAATAGTGCATGCTGTCGCCATCATGACAAATACCGTCATGGCGACACCAACCACGTATTCCCTTATGCGAAGGCTAATTTTCATACAATCTCCAATGTCTACTTCCTCGGCTGGTATGTCGGCACAATCTCCTTAATCAGCGCCCTTATGTCGCAGTTCTCGCTGTATGCGCCCTCCTCCAGCCTCTGCAGATTCCTTGCAAAATTCTCCTTGTCAAAGTCAATCGGCTTTCCAATGTGAATCAGCTTGTTGGCAGTATCCTGAAGCCCCTCCTCGTCCATGAGCAGCTCCTCATACAGCTTTTCCCCAGGGCGAAGCCCCGTGTACTCAATGTCCATGTCCACGCCAAGCGTGTAGCCGGACAGCCTTATGAGGTTCTTTGCCAGGTCATCAATCTTCACCGGCTCACCCATGTCAAGGACAAATATCTCCCCGCCCTTGGCATACGCCCCTGCCTGAAGCACCAGTGACACGGCCTCCGGTATGGTCATGAAATACCTTATTATGTTGGGGTCAGTGACAGTGACGGGTCCCCCTGCCTCAATCTGCTTCTTGAAAAGCGGAATGACGCTTCCGTTGCTCCCAAGCACATTGCCAAAACGCACCGCAACATATTCCGTCCTTGATTTTTCGTTGAAAGACTGTACAATCATCTCACATATGCGCTTGGTGGCGCCCATGACATTGGTAGGGTTCACCGCCTTGTCCGTGGATATCATGACAAATTTTTCCGCACCATACCTGTCCGCCATCATTGCGACATTATATGTTCCGATGACATTATTCTTGACAGCCTCATTAGGGCTTTCCTCCATCAACGGCACATGCTTGTGCGCCGCTGCATGGTAAATGATGTCAGGATGGTATTTCTCAAACACGGACTCAAGCCTTCCCACATTTCTCACGGAGCCAATCAGCGTCTCAACGTTGGCATCCTTGTGGTCACGCACAAGCTCCTGCTGTATGTCATAGGCATTATTTTCATAAATGTCAAATATTATGAGCTTCCTTGGCTTATGCGACACAAGCTGGCGACACAGCTCGCTTCCGATTGAGCCGCCGCCTCCCGTGACCAATACAACCTTGTCCTTCACATAGCCCATGATGGATTCAATGTCAACGTCAACAGGATTGCGCCCCAGAAGGTCAAGCACGTCAACGCGCCTGATGTCCTTGATGTTGATTTCACCGTCAACCATCTGGTACACGCCCGGCAGAATCTTAAGCTCACAGTCCGTTTCCTTGCAAATGCTCAGGATTTGCTTGCGGTTTTCCACGGAAGCCGACGGAATGGCAAATATGATTTCGTCAACATCATACTGCTCCGCCATTTCCTTGATGTCTTCCCTTGTGCCCACAATCTTGATTCCATGGATGTACTTCCCAACCTTGCTGGGACTATCATCAATCACACACACGACACGGCTGTTGGCAAGGTAATGGCTGATTGCAATCTCCCTGATGAGGACATTTGCCGCATTTCCCGCACCGATAATCATGATGCGCACGTCCTCCTCCTGGGTACGGTAACGGTTAAGCCCCGTTCTTATGAACCTGTACATGAAACGGCTGGCGCTTGTGCCAATCACCATATAAACCCATGTATTAAAATATGTGCTTCGCGGAAGCATGAGCCCCAAAAAGGTTGTGACAACCACATGGATTACCTCGGCGATGGTACACGCCTCCACCACCTTGTAAAGCTCCGTTATGCTGGCATATTCCCACAGGCTGTGGTATATCCTGCAAAACCAGAACACCACCAGCGTAATCAGGGTAAACGGCACCATGAACTGCTCATATTTTTCAATGTATTCCTCCGGAATGCTGGACACGGTGAGTTCAAAGCGCATGAGCAGCGCAAGGAGCACTGACGCATTAATCACCAAAATGTCCACCATAATCAGGCATACCCTGCGGACAAACAATTGTATCCTGTCTTTTCTAGTTTCATTCATTAACGTACATCCAACCTTTTGCTTCTAATCTCATTCAAAAACAGCGGCAGCCTCACAAAGCCCGCCAACGTCCCAAGCCCATAGCTTACGTGCAGCAGGAAAAACAATATTGGCAGCGCCACACAGGTAATGTTCCTTTTTCCCCTCCCCGCAGTCGCCACCGCAAGGATTGACATAACCAGTGCAAGACCCCAGTACAACCCCCACATCAATTTTGTTGCAAATGCAACCACACCTGCAAGCACTTCAAACCACGGCGCAACACCGATGGACAAATCACCTGTTGGCGCATACGCCCCAAATACCGTGAACACAACGCACAACAGCGTTGACAGTATGATTGCCATGACAAACGCAAATGGCACAAAATGGTAAAGTGACAGGCATTGCGGACACACCCCCGTGGTGAGCCCAATCCAATAGCCGTTGGAATACTTCTGCCTAAGCATTGCCTTAAGGCTTCCCCTTATATATTGCTCCGAATGGATATCGGGGTCAAAGCACAGCTTAAACCCTGCCTGCCTCATACGGTAATGTATTTCATTATCCTCGGTTCTTCCCAAATCTTCATCAAAGCCCCCAACCCTGTCGAAAACCTCCCTCCTGTAAGCAGCATGGAACATGGAATTGACGTACCTGCGCCCCGGATTACGCCTGTATGGCGCAATGCTGCTTCCAAACATGGAATTTTCCGCCAAGAGAAGCGTCTGCTGCCAGGGCGTGTCCTCCTCAAGCACCGTTGGGCGCTCCCCGCCCGCGATGTCCTCACCGCTTTCAAGAACCGACACATTGGCACTGACAAAATCAGCGGGAATCCTTGCGTGTGCATCCACCTTGAGGATGGCGTCACCCCTGTACTCGGCAAGTGCCACATTCCACCCCCTCGGGAGCGTGCGCCCTGGATTGTCAAGCACCACAACACGCCTAAACTGCGGATTCTCCCTTGCAAAGCCCTCCATGACCATCCGTGTTCCATCAGTGGATGCACTGTCAACCAGCACCACCTCCAGCTTTGACGGGTCATAATCCTGTTTTTTTATATCATTTAATATACCAGTAATGTATCTTTCTTCATTATAAGCTATGACACATAAGCTTAAAAGCATCACCTCAACACCGCCAATACCGTAGATACCATAATCCTCAGCTCACCAAGGAGGCTGAACCTCTCAATCCCCTCCAGGTTGTATTTCATCTTGCCCGGAAGTATTTCATTCACGTATACGTCATCCACAAGTGCATTCATATCCATATCATCGTCAATGCCTGCCTGTGCCGCCTGTCTCGCTCTTTCTATCCCCTGCTCAAGCAGTTCATCCTCATCCTTGTACCTTATGCTCGCAAGTGAGGTTATTCCCGCGGGAAGCAAAAGCGTAGCCATATACTCACCCCCGTACCGTCTGACATAGCGCACAACCTCAGGCCTGGTGCCAACGTAGGTCATGTCCCCCGCCAGCACATTGAAAAGCTGTGGAAGCTCATCAAGCCTGAGCCTGCGAAGCATTGCCCCAACCCTTGTAATCCTATTGTCATCCCCCACCGTGACCTGTGAGCCCTTGCTTTCAGCCTTGTCAACCATGGTGCGAAACTTCAATATCCTAAAAACCCTGCCGTACTGTGTAACCCTCTTCTGGCAGAAAAACACCGGCCCCCTCGAATCGCACTTTATCATCACGGCAATCACAAGCATGGCCGGAAGTGCAACCACAAGCATGATTGCTGACACCACCACGTCAAAAAGCCTTTTCAGCTTAAGGCTTGTGGATTTTTTGCACAGCACGTCATAATACCTGCGCACTGATTCATTTTTCATGTAATGGGGAAGCTCGTCCCAATCCTTAAGCACCATACAACACTCCACGGAAGCATTCAATCACATATTCCACCTGGTCATCTGTGAGCAGCGTGTGCAGCGGCAATGTGATTTCATTGATAAATCTCCCATATGAATTAGGATAATCCTCAATTGAAAACCCAAGGTCCTTATATGCCGTATGCATCGGCAGCGGCTTGTAATGCACATTGGTTGCGACGCCACGCACCGCAAGCTCCTCTATCACCTTGTTCCTGTAAGCCCCGTCACGTCCGACCAAATTGACAAGATACAGATGTCCGCTTGATTCAACGTCATCCCCATTGGCAGAATTGCTTCCATGAAGCACAATGTCCTGCTTCTGGTCACCATAATGGCCAAGCACCGTGACCGGACAATCGGCAAGTCCTTCCGTGTACATTCCTATTATCTGCCTGCGCCTTGCAAGGATTGAAGGATAACGCTTAAGCTGCACGCCGCCAATTGCCGCCATTATGTCGGTCATATTGTATTTGTAATAAGGTGCCACAATGTCATATTCCCATGCACCAAGCTGTGTCTTGGCAAGTGCATCCTTGGACTGCCCGTGTAGGCTGTAAAGCATGAGCTTCCTATAAACATCCCCATCCTCAACACCATCAATGTGCTTCCATGCCAATGCCCCGCCCTCACCCGTGGTAAGGTTCTTCACGGCATGAAAGGAATAAGCGGTAAAATCAGCGCATTCCCCGCTCATCCTGCCATTTCTCGATGCTCCAAATGCATGTGCGGAATCCGCCACAATGGCTATCCTACCAAGTGCCTCCTGAAGCTCATTGGATGGCTTGTACAGGCCACGCCTGCCCTGGACAATCGACAGAAGCCTGTCATAATCCGCCATCACCCCCGCTATGTCAACCGGAATTATCGCCTTGGTCTTGTCCGTTATCATTGCCTCAAGACCATCATAATCAATGTGAAATGAATCCTCGGCAATGTCAACAAGCTTGAGGGTTGCCCCCACATGGCACACGACGCTTGCCGATGCCGTGTAGGTATATGCAGGCACAATCACCTCATCGCCAGGGCCTATCCCCAGCACCCTGAGTGCGCACTCCAGCGCTGCGGTAGCAGAACTAAAACATGCACAGCCGTCAGCGTGGACATATTCCCTGATGTCCTTTTCAAGCTGCTTTGTCCTTGGACCCGTTGTAATCCAGCCTGAACGCATAACCTCAGCCACCGCATTTATCTCTGCCTCCGTTATGTCAGGAGGTGAAAATTTAATCTCGTATTTATTACCCATGATTCTCCATTTCCGCCGCATTCATCTTTATTTCACAGGCATGTCCGCAGACATTGTCCGGCTGGCGCCATCTCATTTTCCACACCATGCACGGCATTTTAGTTGGCTGCCGTGGTCTCCTCTGCATCGGACGAGCTTGTCACCGCAGTGGCTGACACCGTGGACTCACCACCCTCAGCCAGCTCAAGCTCAGGGAAGGTGTAATTCAAATCCCCCGTTGCATTGGGAACCTCTATTGAATAGCTCTTCGTCTGGTGCCCTGCCATCGTCAGTGCTATCACCATCGTCCCTGACCTTTTCTCTATGGTGACCGGCGCCATACCAACATAAGAGCTGTTCACATACACTGCCGCCCCCTCCGGTCCCTTAATGTTCACATAATACCCTTCCGTCAAATCCTTAACCGTGCTCCCCACATAAGCAGAGGACGTGGTTGATGTGGAGCTCGTTGTCCCTGACTTTGTGGAGGAAGTCGTTCCCGACTTGGCAGAGGATGTCTCCGCCACCGTTCCCGATTTCGTGCCTGTCACAGACGATGAGGTTGTACTTGATATGGTCATGTCAATTATCTTTTTCTCGTAGCTTTGGCTTACATAAAAGGTTTCCTCATATGACAAATAATTATTCTGCTTAAGCACAACAGTATGTTTCCCATAATCCAATGATATGGGTTCACTGTAAGTCACCTGTGTCCCGTCAATGTACATGACAGCACCCGCAGGCGTCACTGAAAATTCCACAAGCCCACTCTTTGTGGCTTCCGTGCGGTATTCCCCAAAGTCAACGGTAACATCCTTGTCCCTCTCAACCTTTACCGTCTTGCTTCCCGACAGCGTCTTGCTCACATTCTGTATGGAAACCTTGTACTCACCCTCGGGAACCGTCACCAGCATGTCCTTGGTGACAACATTTACCATGGTCTCGCCCACATCCACATAGCCGCCAATGAAATCATCCGTTCCCGTGAGCTTCATATACCCGTGTCCCTTGTCAACCCTGACTGAATACACGGACTTGTCCACCCCATATACCGTCACGACATCCTGCTTCATGACCTCATTGGCCTCAAGCCTGTCCGTACCTGACAATATTATGGCATTCTTGTCATATTTGTATGTCTTGGAATTGAGTGTTGCCACGCTGTCCGCCTCACTCACCGAAAAGCCCGTAAGGCCCGAAACCTCCCAGGCGTCCTTCGACTCATATATCCTGAGTGCCACTCCCGATGAGTTGCATGCAACATCATACAGCCCACCCATCTTCATCTTGGCGGTTGTTATGATTGTGTCATATTTATTTTCAATGTCGGTCCCGCTGCTGTATGCAACCTCATATTCCGTTCCATTGCTTATGTCCAGGTAATGCATTTTCCTGGAATCCGTATCTATGAGCGTGAGAACGCCCGTAAGCTCAATCTCACCGGCATTTGCCTGTGTTGATGACTCCTCAACCTTCTTGGTGACAGGCAAAATCTCACTTCCCGGTGTAATCTTCCCCCCTGTTGACGTACTTCCTGAACAACCCACAAGGGAAAAAGACATAACAAACAATATCGCTATTGCCGCTGTCTGCCATGCCCTCTTCACCATACCTATGCAATTACCAAACCCCTTCATCTGTCGCAATCCTCCATGCATCTGCATGATGCCGTCATATCAATCCAACTGCCGAATTTCCACATCATTTTAGCATAATGCACCTACAAATGCAATGTTTCAACAAACATTTGGCGTTTCCCGTCCTGCTCCACCAACGCCTCCAGTTTCTCAAGATTCTTACGTGGAAACCAGCTTTTGTTGGAACCATGGTAATAATTCAATATTTTCCAGAACTTCTCCGGATAAATAAAATTAACCGCAAGGAGCTTTCCGTCAATCCCGCTTAATGGCCTGACCCTTGTGTATGCCTCAAGCACCTGCTGTCCCAGCGCCATGTCCCAGCCATTCTTCTCCATGACCTTCCTTAAGTAACGGTACAAATCCGTAACCTGGCAGTCAACCGCAGCCTTTTCAAGGTTGGTCACCATGCTCCCGCCCCCAAGCATCACAAGATTGTGGTGGTTATAGCTTCCATGGCACAGCTCCAGGCTGCCCCGTGCCGCCGCAAGCCTTTCCCCGTACCCAATTTTACCAAGCTGCTCCGCCGCCTCCTGCGCCTGCTCCTGATGGTGCATTATCTGCCTGTATAAAAGCAGCTCAAAATCATTCTTGTTTTTCTTTCCCTTTAGGTAATTGGCAACCATGCGCATTTCCTTGGTGTGCTTGTCAAACTGCATGCGAAGGTCATCACCGTTGCTGTATTTTAGCATGGAAGCAAGCCCCTGGGCGCACCCGGCATCCCCCGCCTCCTGTGTGTCATCCACGGTCTGCTCAATGCAAGGCTCCTCCTTCATGAGCCCAAGCAAGGCACTGTGCAGTCTGGCAAGTGTCCTCGCCCCCTCAAGCACATCCGCCCTGCTGTTAATGTCACATTCCCTGCCCTCCATCCAGTTCTTTAGTATGTATCTTCTTCCCTGCGCCCCTTCTGCAAAAAGCCCGCCATCAAGGCTTGGGAAATATGTGTCAAGATATTCATACCCCATGGCGTCAAGCCTGACTGTAATTTCATGCTCCCTCTGGTAATACCCGTCACTTTTGGTACACTCATACAGAAGCTTGCAGCCCTGCCCCGTAAGCACAATCAGACCGCCCCTGCCCCTGTAATGCCTCCTCGCCTCCAGCCCATATGCCCCAAGCACATCCAATGCCTTTTCATTCATAACCCTTCATTCATTCTCCATTCCTATCCTGCTTTCAGGTGAGTCCCATTGCCATGGCCCCCACATCTTCTTCATAGTATGCCGCAGAATTGGAATTTATGACCTCAGTGCATCTATTGGGTTAAGCTGGCTTGCCCTCCTCGCAGGCACCCAGCCGAATATGATTCCGATGGCTGCGGAGAAACCAACGCCAAGGATTATCGCCCCTGGCTGCACCACAAATGCCATTCCCATGACCAGTGCCGCGCAATAGGATATGAGAAGCCCCAGCACAACGCCTATCACGCCGCCAAGCATTGACATGAATATGGACTCCATCAAAAACTGAAGCTGAATCCTTGAAGGCTCCGCACCAAGTGCCTTCCGAAGCCCAATCTCCCTTGTTCTCTCAGTCACCGACACAAGCATCATGTTCATGATTCCTATGCCGCCAACAAACAACGCAATTGAGGCTATTCCCCCCATCATTGCCGTAAGCATTGACTGTGTTGCCTTCATTGTCTCCACAAGGGAATCCATGTCAAATACGGAATAGCTGTTCTCATCATGGTTAAACGACTGGTAAAGCCTTGCCTTCACGTCACCCACCACCTGCGCCGTGGCATCGGCATCACCCACGTACAGCTCAAGGCTCTGAATGTTATGGTCGCCTGTCATCTGCATGACATTCTTATATGGAACAATTACATTTCCCGCACCATCACCGCCTGAACCAAGCGCCGCCAAAATCCCGTTGTCGCCTTTCCTGACGCCGACCACCGTATAGCCGTAGCCCCCCAGCCGAATGGTCTTCCCAATGGGGTCTTCTCCCTTGAAAAATGTGTCCGCACACTGCCTGTCAATGACGCAGTTATAAATGCTTCCTGACATCTCAGCCTCACTTAAGCCACGTCCCTCCTCCATTATCTTGTTGTTCATGAAATAGTATCCGTTCTTTCCCTCAACCGTCACGTCCTTTAACGCACCGTCAACTACCCCCTTCACCACCGTTGTCACCGTTGGTGACACGCCAATCACATTGTCAATTGCCCTTATGCCTTCAATGTCCTCATTGGTAAGTCCTGATTTCACGTAATTACCCGTGGCGTTGACACTGATTTTTCCCGCTCCAAGGTCAGAGAAATTACCCATTATGCTGTCTGTAACACCGTGTATTATCGTAATCAGCGCAATCACCGAGGTCACGCCTATTATTATCCCCAGGGTTGTCAAAAATGACCTCATCCTGTTATTTTTAATGTTCTTCCAGGACATTTCCATGCTTTGCTTTATTATTCCCATTTTTCTTCTCCATTCCTCCCCTATGCATCCTCCGGCATCCCCTCACTTATGTTTCCGTCAAGTATCCTCACTATCCTTTTTGCGTGACTTGCAATCTTGGCATCATGTGTAATCATTATTATACATCTACCCTCGTCATTAAGAGTGTGGAAAAGCTCCATCACCTGCGCACCCGTTTTCTGGTCAAGCGCACCCGTTGGCTCATCCGCCAAAAGAATGGTCGGATTATTTACCATTGCCCTGGCAATGGCAACCCTCTGCTGCTGCCCGCCTGACATCTGATTCGGATAGTGGTCAAGCTTGTCGCCAAGCCCAACCTTGCAAAGCATTTCCCTTGCCCTTTCCCTTCGCTCCCTCTCACGCACATTGGCATACAGCATGGGAAGCTCCACATTTTCCAGTGCGGTCTGCTTCTGCAAAAGGTTAAAGGACTGAAATACAAAGCCTACCTCCCTACTCCTTATGTGTGCCAGCGATTTCTCATCCTGGCTGGCAATCACCCTGCCCGACAATGTGTACTCACCCGATGTAGGCACATCCAGGCATCCAATGATGTTCATCAATGTCGATTTCCCTGAACCGGATGGACCAAGCACCGCAAGAAATTCCCCCTCCCCCACAGCAAGGTCTATCCCCTTTAGCACACGGGAAACCTCATCCCCCATGGCATATTCCTTCACAATACCATGCATTTCCAATATTCTACCTGACATACCTTCCTCCATTCCACAGACTTTTTTTACAGGCTCATTTCATCTGTACCACATCCCCTGCCGCAAGTCCGTCCTGAACCTCAACATAACTGCCGTCACTCATTCCAATGGTGACATTCTTTCGCTCCTGCTTTCCATCTTCCAACACATTTACATAAGCACTGCCATCAGCATCATAACCCACAGCCCCCACCGGCACTGTCACAACATCGCTGGCGCACTGGCTTTCAAGCTTGACCTCCGCAGACATTCCACTCCTGATGCATTCATCTGCATCAAATTCCACCGTTGCGGTAAAATAGGACACCCCCTTGTCCTCAGTCGCCTTTCTTGAGACATTTTTAAGGATGCCATCGTAATCCCTGTTCACGGAATCAACATGAATCTTCACGGCACTACCCTCACGCACGCCAAGAATGCTGTATTCATCAATCTTAATCCCCACCTGCACCCTTGAATAATCGGTAATCTCCACGGAATCCCTGTCAGCCGAAAAGCTGTCGCCCGCCTTTAGCTTAAAGCTGGTAAGCGTCCCATCAATCGGTGCCGTCACCTTATAATCCTCAAGCTGCCTATTAAGGCTGTCAAGCTCCATTGCAGCAAGGTCATCATTGGACAACGCCTGTGTCTTTTCAGCCGTAATCTCGTAATTCTCCAATGTCTGGCTTACCGAGGCAAGCACCGAATTGTAATTTTCCTCCGCAACACAGCAGTCTTCCTGCCTTGCGTCCATCTCTTCCTTGAGTTTACTTAAATTTACATTTGCAGCATAATATGAACCCTTGAGTCCCTGTACCGCCATGTCATATGACCTCTGTGCCGAATCAATTGCCTCCTGAAGCGATTGCCTCCTGCCCTCAAGATCATCAAGCCTGGTCTTTGCAGCAGACAGGCTGGCTTCATTTTCAGACGTCGGATTCGCATCCCTTGCACCCTCTGCATTGTCAACACCCTTGCCTGCCCCGCGAATATTGCCCTCGTTATCGTCATATTCCTTCTTCGCCTTCTCAAGGTCAAGCCTTGCCTGCTCCACCTGGTTGTTTGCCGACACCATGGACGAATCCATGTTATTATCCAGCTCCAGCTTGGCACGCTCATAGCTTTCCTTCGCTTCCTCATACGCCCTTTTAGTGCCATCCAGGCTTGACTTTGCGGATATGAGCGTGGAATTTACCCCATTTTCAACGCTTTCCCTGTATTCCTCATATGCCCGCCTTGCATCCTGTATTGCATAGTAATTCTGAAGCTGTGACTCCGAAAGTGCCTTTTCCTTAAGCCTTATGCTTTCCCTAAGCTGTGTGTCATCAAGCTGCGCAAGCACATCCCCTGCCTTTACCTCGTCCCCCTCCTGGTGGTATACCTCCCTTACCGCCGCAGACACCTTAGGTGCTACCGTCACGTCATTGCACGCTTCAATATTTCCTGTAAATACGCTATAATTAACAAGGCTTCTCACCTCTGCCGTATCACTTGAAATCGGGCTTGCCGACACCGTACCATGCCCGAAGCACAGCATCCCCACAACGGCTGTCCCTGCCACCACCGGTATGATGACCTTTGGCCTCATAACCTTCTTAAGCCTTGCCGATTCCTTCATTGCCCCCAACCTATCAATGCTCATCATAATACCATTCCCTTTCCTGCGATAGTCCCGCACATGACAAATCAATGTTTTTTGTTTTGATGTAATGAGGATAACAAAGGAAACTTAATACAAAATGTGGGGAAGCTTAAGAAATGTTAAGAATTGCAAAAAAACAGAAGCATGGAACATCCACACTTCTGCTAATTTCATACTATTTAAAGTCCAAGTCCGGAGCACACCTGTGAAAATGTAAATCCATCATCACTGCCCTTGTGCGACACCACAAAAACCTTCACACCCACCGCACTTGCTGCCTTAAGCTTTTCACCATATCCACCCGTACTGCCGCTCTTCTTCGTAACAAGGCAGGCAATATCATATTGTCGCATAATTGCCTCATTCATTTCCTCGGAAAATGGTCCCTGCATGGCTATGACATGGCTGCCCATTATTCCCTGCGAAGCACACAGCCCGATACTTTCAACACTTGGAATGACCCTCACAAAAAGCCGATTCCTGACATCTTCTGATTTACAGTAAATCCCAAGCTCCTTGCTGCCTGTTGTAAGAAGAATGTTCCCCTGCACGCCCTCCAGTGCCCTTGCACATTCCTCATTGGTATCAAAGCACCTTTCACTTACACCATATTCCTTACCATCAACCACATCCCGCACCAACCGAAAATACTGAATGTCAAGGTCATGAACCGCCTTTCTTACGTTATCCGTAACCTCGTCAGCATAAGGATGTGTGGCATCAACCACGGCAGAATAACCGCCCTCCTGCATTAACACCCTCATTTCTGCGGCATTCAGCCTCCCAACCCTTACTTCAAGAAAAACATTTTTCGCCAGCACATCCTCGCCATACCCCGTGGCAACACAAACCGTATGATTAACCCCGCATGCCGACAATCGTTCGGAAAGCCTCCTGCCTTCAGTTGTCCCGCCAAATACCAATACCCTTTTCAAATGCAGCTCTCCTTAAGATATATTCAGTTCAGCCTTGATGCGCTGCACCTCTGCAATATCCGCCATCACTATCTCCGCCACGTCTTCAGGACTATCACCACGGCGAAGCAGTTTTCTTATAATCTCATTCTTTTCCGCACGTCCCCGCTCCAAACCTTGCTCCAGTCCCTGCTCCAGTCCCTGCTCCAAACCTTGCTCCAGTCCCTGCTCCAATCCCTGCTCCAGTCCAAGTTCTCTGCCCTGTTCCAGTCCCTCATTTATTGCCTCCTCCTTGAGTGCATCAATGTAATCTCCCATTGTCATATACCTGTCCCTCACTTTCGGTCTGAATTTAAGCCTGCTCACCATGTCATGCAGCTTCCGTGTTGCATCATTTACGGCATTTGACTCCACGCTGTCACTAAGATACCTCAGCATGGCTCGCATTTCCTCATTGCCACCCTCAGTGCCAACCGCATTGAAATACAGAAAATGAAGACCATCATCATACACAAGCTCCGGCACCTCGTCACATCTGTTATGGATATTATACACCATCTGTCCATACCCAAAAGGGTCAAAATTCAAGATTGTCATGACATACAAATTGGGCAGCCTGCTAAACTCATCATCGCCTGACGGCATATGCCTGCCGTCAATACGCGCCTGGTAAAACCTGTTATGCCTCGGCAGGTTAAGGTTTTTCTGTAGATGCGGTTCAATATCGTAAATATTCATCTGCGGCAGCTTACCAGCCTTGCCTTCCGGATACTCAATGGGCTCACGTATCTCAACGTCAAGCCGTACTCCCCTGTATACCGGATCATCCGGCACCACGATTTTCTGTGCCTCAACCGTAATGTCCCCAACATTCCTCTGCATAAGGCCATTCACTATCAGCCTGCATCCCTCCACGCCAAATTCCTCATTAGTCACAAGTGCATTCATCATATAGTTGTCAAGCAGGTCAAGCTTCTCAAATTCCTTCATACCCATCTCCATTCCGCAACAAAATAAACTTTGTAGGATTCATTCCCACAAAACAGTCATACTGGCACAAAACATTCATAAAATATACTTTCTTCAGTCAGCATATCTGCAAATGCACCATGCCAGCGAGTTACAAATAGTGAAATGTTGGCGAACCGCCAAGACCTGCCGGTGGGACTTCCACGGGCGAAGTTCACTAAACAGCACTCCCACAACCTTGCAAGGCCATGAAAGCAACAGAAAGAAAAAATCTGTACGTTGATGATATACCATTTTTTAGTAAATTGCAAATTAAAAAAAAAATAAATAAAACCTCACTGATAACCAGCCTCCAGGTCTGAAAATCAGCAAGGTTTTACCTACATCCTAATAATATCCGGTTGATGACGATACTGCCGAGGCACCAAATACCACAAGCATCAACACAATGAACACAATGTATATCACAATGCTTATTGCAACGTAAA
>CAYZYS010000037.1:0-18364 GCA_964482605.1 uncultured Bacteroides sp. | reverse complement strand
TATTTCTCGACCTCATATGTTACCTTGACCATCTCGGCAAGGGATGTGATGCCGCTTAAGACATACTTGGCTGCGGCTGCCTTCAGGGTGTTCATGCCCTCCGACACCGCCTGGTCCTTAATGTCATCCGCCGAATCACCCTTGACAATCATGGACTTAATCTTAGGTGTGATTGTCATGATTTCATAGATACCGATACGGCCCTTGTAGCCTGTGTTGTCACACTGCTTGCAGCCGCACGGCTCACAGATTTCAACATCCTTCGTAATGTCATCGATGGCAAGCTCCTCTTTCTCCTCAATTGTGGCAAGCCTTCTTGTCTTGCAGTCACAAAGCCTTCTCACAAGTCGCTGTGCGATGATGCCCACAAGTGAATCCGCAATGAGGTATGGCTCAATTCCCATGTCTGCAAGACGGGATATGGAATTGGCGGTACTGTTGGTATGGAGCGTGCTCACAACCAAGTGTCCCGTGATGGAGGCACGGACGGCAATCTCAGCGGTCTCACCGTCTCGAATCTCACCAATCATGATTATGTCAGGGTCCTGACGGAGGATTGAACGCAGGGCATTGGCAAATGTCATGTCCGCCTTGTTGTTTACCATGACCTGGTTAATTCCATCGATATTGGCCTCGACAGGGTCCTCAACCGTTATGATGTTTACCTCCATGCTGTTGAGGGAGCTAAGTGCGGTGTAAAGCGTTGTTGACTTACCACTACCAGTAGGTCCCGTTACAAGGATGATTCCATGAGGGTTCTTGAGGATGTTGTCAAATTTAATGAGGTCATCAGGCTGCATTCCAAGGTCGCTCTTCTGCTTCTTGAAGCCCTCCTTGGAGGCAAGTCTCATAACCACCTTCTCGCCGTACACGGTCGGAAGGTTGGAAACACGGATATCGTACTCCCTTCCGTCAACCACAAGGGTGATACGCCCATCCTGCGGCTTACGCTTCTCGGAAATGTCCATTCCTGACATAATCTTGAGCCTGGCTATGATTGCGGAAAGAAGGGTCCTGTCATACTCGTTAATCTCCCTCAGCACACCATCCACGCGGTATCTTATGCGGACAAAGTTCTCGAATGGCTCAATGTGGACATCGGATGCCCTCATTCTTGCCGCCTGCTCAATAATGCTGTTGACGAGCTGAACGATAGGGGCGTTCTCCACATCCTCCTTCCTCAGCTTCTCCTCCTCGCTCTCCTCCTGTACACCCATCTCCTTCTTGTACATCTCGGCGATGTTCTGTGCCTGCTTCTTACCAAACACACGGTCAAAGTAGGAACGGATGTCGGATGCATTGGCAAGGTAAGGCATTACCTGCTTGCCCGTTATGATGCCGATGTCGTCCATTGCAAGGATGTTCATCGGGTCAGCCATTGCCACCCTGATTACACCTGCATTATTCCTGTCATAGTCAATCGGCACAAGGGTGTACTTGCGCATGGTCTCCTCAGGAATCAGCTGCACGACAGACTCAACAGGCTCCTCGACCTGCAGGTCAACAAAGGTAACACCGAGGACCTCACACAGGATTTCATTCAGCTTCTCCTGCTTCACGTACCCCAGCTCAACAAGCATCTCACCAAGCATCTTGTTCTTGTCCTTCTGCTCCTTCAACGCCATGTTAAGCTGGTTCTGGTCAATAAGTCCACGGGCCATCAGCTCGTCACCGAGCCTTATTTTCTTCCTGTAATTCATATTCCCTCTTTCCGCTGGCAAACCCCTCAGCAATCATTTATCGAAATATAATCCATTATACAATATTTGTTGAATTTATTCAATTCATTTTACCTGGTCTATGTCAAAAATATCATAGGAATTTTCCTTGCTCAAGACGACCTGGCCGTATAGTTCATTGTAATCCATGCCGCATGAGTATTTACCCGCAAGGTCGCTGCTGTTAAGCTGGAACGTACCGTCAGCAGACCTTATTGCAGAGGGAAATTCAAATGCAAAATACACGTCAACCGCGCCGGAGGCATTTTCTATGTTTGCCTTGTACAGCATTTCCACATAATTAAATGTGCCCTCCGCCTGGGCATTGTTCCTGACAAGCAGCTTCACCCCCATCAGTTCAACTGAATTGACCCATTCATTGTTGTATTGGAAAAGATACGAGCTGTCCCTTGATGCCTTGTAAAGCATCCTGAAGGTCATGTCCTCCGTCTCCTGCCTTATGCACACGGCACACGCATCCGATATGGTCTGGAGTGCCCCAATGTCAAGCCCCTCAACCGACTGCACATATGAATCAAGCATATCAACCTTGAACTGCCTTGTCCTTGAAATTATGTTAATCCCAAGCTGCGCAAGGCTTTCATCATCAGGCACGCAGGTCACGGTAAGCACATCACCAAGGCTTATGTTCACAGACTTGTCCAATGAAAATGCAATCGACCTCAGGTTCTCATCCTGCCACTTGTTCACGACGCTTGCGTATGCATTGGGGCTCACGCCTGCCACAACCACCTCCACGTTGTCAAACACGTCAAGGGCGTTGCCATCTTCAAGCCCCTCAACCTGCACCTTGAAGGTTGCATTTTTAAAACGGCACTTAAGCTTCTCGGCACGGTCCTCGTCATACACAACGGTTATGTCAAGGATTTCCCCATTGCTAAGCCCACTGTCCCTTGATGCCTCAAGTGTAAATTCAGACACCAATGCCTGAATCCGCCTTATGAGCACTGCATTCTTCTCACCGTCGGTAAGGATGTCATCAAGCGCCCTCTCGTCAAGGGACATTGTCACCGTTCCCCTTCCGTTAAGCCCCGTGAAGCTGCAGCTTACATACCTTGACAAATCAACCGTCCTTCTTCCGCTGCTGTACACAAGCGTGAAAAGCACCAGGGTGACAACGGCAAGAAAAAGCGCAACAAGCACGGCAAGCACAATATTAAGTTTTCCATGTCTTTTCAACCTTACGCCCATGCGCCCGAATCCCATCATCCCATGCCCAAAAGTGCCTTAAGCATGTGCCTGCGCACATAACAAAACAGCCGCCACACAAGGTAACGGCTGAAGGGCACATGGCCATACAAGCTCCACATGCATCATATGTATATCCAATCATTACAGGCTTATGCTGCCCGGCTTACCATTCACAACATAGTAAGCAACACTGTCCTCAGGCTTAATGTAAACATCAAGTGACTTAAATGTCTTCTTACCTGTCTCTGCAAGTATTGTCTCCTTAATCTTTGCAAGGATCTCATCTGAATTATACTCGCGGCCTGCGTACTGAACGAATACGTTGGTCTTCTTCTCTGTCGTCTCAGCGGTCTTTGTCTCCTTGGCAGCCCTTGTGGTCTTGGCAGCCTTAGTCTCCTTGACAGCCTTCGTAGCCCTGGTCGTCTTTGCAGCCTTTGCCGTTGTCTTTGTCTCAGCCTTGACAGCCTTTGCCTCCGCCTTGGTCTCAATCGGCTTTGCCTCCGCAACCGGAGCCTTCACAGCCTCAACTGCCTTAACCTCTGACTTCTTCTCCTCTACCTTAGGAGCCTTCACTGTTGTCTTTGTAACCTTTGTCTCCATTACGATAACCACCTTCTCATTTATACTGTCTGAAAAAACTACACGACGCTATTATATACCACACAAGTAAAAATGGCAAATAAATCTTCCATTTTTTACAAAATTGTTACTAATGCACATTTACGATGCTAATTTTTTGTACAATTTTTCCAAAGCTTTTTTTTCAATGCGGCTTACATAGCTCCTGCTAATCCCCAGCATTGCCGCCATCTGCTGCTGTGTCATGGGGTTCACGCCGTACAGTCCGTAACGCCTTGTTATTATCATCCTCTCACGTTCATCAAGCTCATCCCTCACCGCACCGTAAAGCCTTTTCACGTCCTCGACCAGCGCAAAGCTCCCAACCACGTCATCCTCGCAGGCACAGAGCACCTCCATGAGGTTGATTTCGTTGCCCTCCTTGTCAGTGCCGATTGGTTCATATATGGAAATTTCCCTGGAATGCTTTTTTTCAGAACGAAGCTGCATCAGGAGCTCATTGTCAATGCACTTTGCCGCATATGTGGCAAGCCGTATGCTCTTGTCAACGTCAAAGGTATTGATTGCCTTTATGAGCCCGATTGTGCCAACTGATATGAGGTCCTCAGGGTCATGCTCAGGGTCGGAATATTTTTTAACCATGTGTGCCACAAGGCGCATGTTCCTCTCAACGAGTATGTTCCTTGCCTCCCTGTCGCCGCTTCTCCACCTAAGGAGGCATTCCCTTTCCTCATCTGCCGATAATGGTCTATCAAAGGATTTCACGCAAAAACACCTCGCCACATCATCCATATATACTATGTGGCGGGGTGTCCCATGTTGCTTTTCCAATTATTTATGTTTTCCCGGCAGGCACGGTCAATCACGGCGGCGCAGGATGTCATACCTTTCAATGCCTGTCCCAAGGTCAACCCAGAGCTTCTGCTTCGGGTGCGGGGCGCTTTCAACCGGATGCATGTCCTCGTCATACAGCGCAAGCACGCGGCAGGTGACATTTTCACCATTCGGCTTCATGAGCTCGATTTCCTCACCCACGCTGAACTTGTTCCTCTGCTCCAAAAGGCATCTTCCAGCTTCATCAACATCTCCCGCAATGCCAAGATAAGTATATTCATGCTCATAGGTATTACTATCGTATATCTGCATATTTTCATCAGGCTTACCAAAAAAGAAGCCCGTGGTATACTTCCTGTATGTGCACTTGGCAATCTCCTCTGCGTAAAACCCAAGCCTTGACCTGTATCTTGAAGGCTCCTCAAGGAAATCGTCTATTGCAAGCCTGTATGTCCTTGCAACCGTGGCGACATACAACGCAGTCTTCATCCTGCCCTCAACCTTGAAGCTGTCAATCCCTGCCTCAAGCAGCTCAGGAATGTGCTCAATCATGCACAAATCCCTTGAGTTAAATATATATGTCCCACGCTCATTTTCATAGACAGGCATATACTCACCGGGACGTGTCTCCTCGACAATCGAATACTTCCACCTGCAGGGATGCGTACATGCCCCGCGGTTGGCATCCCTGCCGGCCATGAAGCTGCTCAACAGACACCTTCCCGAATAGCTTATGCACATGGCCCCGTGCACAAAGGTCTCTATCTCAAGGTCGTCCGGTATGCTGGCGCGTATCTGCGCAATCTCCTTAAGTGAAAGCTCCCTGGCAGTCACCACGCGCCTTGCGCCCAGCCTGTGCCAAAACCTGAAGGTTTCGTAATTGGTGTTGTTCGCCTGTGTGCTTATGTGGATGTCAATGTCAGGGACAACCTCCCTTGCAATGGTAAACATCCCCGGGTCTGATATTATGAGCGCATCAGGCTTCAAGCCACCCAGCTCAAGAAAATACTCCCTTGCCCCGTCAAGGTCGTAATTATGGGCAAGGATGTTTGCCGTGACATACACCTTCACGCCATGGGCATGGGCAAATTCAATCCCTTCCTTCATTTCCCCCATGGAAAAATTCTTTGCCTTCGCCCTGAGTCCAAATGCCTCACCGCCGATGTAAACCGCATCCGCACCAAAAATAACAGCAACCTTCAATACCTCAAGGCTGCTGGCTGGAATCAATAATTCTATGCTTCGTCCTTTATATTCTCGCATGTCAATCTCCATTATTCCTTCACGGTCAGGGTTATGCCGTCACCTATCGGAACCACCGTGGTAAGAAGCCCTTCCGTGTGGGTAAGCGTCCATATGTATTCCCGCATTCTTTCATGGATTGTCCTGTCACGTCTTGTCGTGGCAAAGCGGGACTGGACTATGTCCCCCTCCTGCAGCACATTGTCAGATATGAGCAGTGCGTCCCTTTTCATAAGCCTTGTCACCTGCGGCAGGAAATTAATGTACTGTCCCTTTGCGGCATCCATGAACACAAAATCATATGAATCGTCAGGAAGTCCCTCAAGAACCTCCGTTGCATCCCCCTCAAGCAGCGTTATGTCACGCCCCCTCGGTGCCCTTGCAAAATTCACCCTCGCCTGTTCAAGCATGTCCTCGGACCTTTCAATCGTGGTTATCCGACAGCCCTCCGGCATATGCCCACTCATCAGAATGGCTGAAAACCCCACCGCGGCGCCAACCTCAAGTATGTTTTGGGGCTTCTTGAGTGCCAGCATCACCTTAAGGAAAGATGCCATTTCCCTGCGTATGATTGGCACCCCCCGAGCCCTTGCCGCTGCCTCGATTTCATCGCAAAGCCCTCCGTTGCCGGACGAAAGGGAGTTGATGTACGCCACCACCCTGTCATTTACAATCATGCCACACCTCAATCATCCGAAGCCGCGGCAGTGTCAGCAGCCTCACCATCACCCGATATTGCCTGAAGAATCTCCGTTGGCTTCATGGAAGTGTCCAAGGTGTAGGTTCCCGCCACGAACTTCCCCTTGTATTCAGAAAGCATCTCCTGTACCCTGAAAACCAGCTTATCCTCAATCAGGCCCTTGTCATACAGCAAGTCTGCAAGCTTTGTATCTGTCATATTGGCAGTGATTGTGACCTCAACGGTCCTGGATGTGCCGACCTGGTCAACCGCCTGTTCATTGAACACAGCGGAGCCAAGGTTAAAGCCCCATTCGCCAAGGCTGTACATCACAATCACCGCAGCCAGCACCACCGCAAAATTGATGCATATGCTTATCACAACCCGTAATGTCTTGTTATCCATTGAATATCCTCATAACCATGCCTCTCTGGTCTTAAAAAACATACCATCAGGGCATCAGTGCTCCAGAAATGATGTGTCAAAATCAATCTTGGAAACAGCCAGCTTCATTGAATCCTGAATCAGCCTGCACAGGCACAGCTCCGCCTGCAGGAAATCCTCCACAACCTTGTTGCAGCGAAGCGCCGCATACTGCCTGCTGAACTCCCCGACACGGTCGAACATGCCCACGCTGTCCACCGAGTTGGAATTCTGGATGTGCAGGTTGTTCCTGCGCATCTCATTGGTCTCACGCATCAGGCTGGGATGCTTCATGAGCTCATGGTAAGCCTCCAGATAATTTTTGTATTCCTCGCTGTCCCTGAATGCAGACGCAAGTTCATTTGATAATCTTTCAACCTCTTTCATAGACAACCACATTTCCGCGCACCGTCATGCGCACAAAAAACCGTCAGTCGTCAACCTCCATGATTATTGGGAGGATGACAGGGTTACGCTTCATCTTCTTCCAAAGGTAATCGCTAAGGGTGTCCTTAATCACGCCCTTCAGCTTGCCCCAGTCAGTAACATTGCGGTCAAGGCACTTGACCACGGCCTGCTCTATCACATTCCTTGCCTCGTCCATCAGCTCCTCCGCCTCACGGACATATACAAAGCCCCTTGAAACAATGTCAGGCCCCGCAAGGAGCTGGTTGCTGTACTTCTCAAGGGTAAGGACAACCACGATTATGCCGTTTTCCGCAAGGTTCTGCCTGTCACGCAGGACAATGTTGCCCACGTCACCCACGCCAAGGCCGTCAACCAGCACCGCACCCGTCTGAACCTTGTCTACAACCTTGGCACTGTCCTGGCTTAACTCTATCACGTCACCGGAGGTGACAACAAGCACGTCATCCTTGTCCATGCCAAGGCTTTCCGCAAGCTCCTTCTGGGCCATGAGATGCCGGTACTCCCCATGCACGGGGATTGAAAACTTCGGCTTCACAATCGAATATATGAGCTTTATCTCCTCCTCACAGGCATGTCCCGACACATGCGTATCCTGGAAGATTACCTTTGCACCCTTCATCCCAAGCTCATTGATGACCTTGGCAACAGACTTCTCGTTGCCAGGAATCGGTGTTGAGCTGAACACAACCGTGTCACCAGGCTGAATTGACACTTTCCTGTGCAGATTTGCCGCCATCCTTGACAGTGCCGCCATAGACTCACCCTGACTGCCCGTCGTGATGAGCACAATCTGCTCATTGGTGTAATTCTTCATCTGCTCCGTTTCTATGAGGGTTCCGTCAGGTATGTCAAGATAGCCAAGCTCATTGGCAACATTGATTATGTTGACCATGCTCCTGCCCTCAACACACACCTTGCGATTATATTTCCTTGCACAGTTGATAATCTGCTGAACCCTGTCCACATTGGAGGCAAAGGTTGCAATTATCACCCTGCTGCTTCTGTTCTCATTGAAAATGTTGTCAAGCGTCTTGCCAACAGTTCGCTCAGACATTGTAAAGCCCTGCCTTAGCACATTGGTACTGTCACACATCAGGGCAAGCACGCCCTTCTTGCCAAGCTCACCAAAGCGCTGCAGGTCAATCGGGTCACCGAACACCGGGGTATAATCCACCTTGAAGTCACCCGTGTGCACAATGACACCTGCCGGAGTGTATATTGCCAGGGCCGCAGCATCAGCAATGCTGTGATTCGTCCTGATGAACTCAATCCTAAAGCACCCAAGGTTTACCGACTGACCGTACTTAATCACCTTGCACTTGGTCTGGCGAACCATGTCATGCTCCTTAAGCTTGGATTCAATGAGCGCCATTGTAAGCTTCGTGCCATAGACAGGCACATTGACCTCCCTGAGCACATACGGCAACGCCCCAATGTGGTCCTCATGACCATGGGTGATTACAAAGCCCTTAACCTTGTCAATGTTGTCCTTCAGGTAAGTTACGTCCGGAATCACAAGGTCAATTCCCAGCATGTCGTCATCAGGAAATGCAAGCCCACAGTCCACAACGACTATGCTGCCCTCACTCTCGATGGCAGTCATGTTCATGCCAATCTGCTCAAGCCCGCCCAATGGGATTACCCTGACAGTTCCATTATTCTCTTTTTTCAAAATTATTACCGTTTCCTTTCCATCATTGCAATTATTTTTTAATTTCCACGTCGTCGTCCAGCAATTCCTCGAATA
The DNA here is from genome assembly GCA_964482605.1 of uncultured Bacteroides sp. Lineage (GTDB taxonomy): Bacteria > Bacillota > Clostridia > Lachnospirales > Lachnospiraceae > Bacteroides_F. The sequence continues at coordinate 9,501 of CAYZYS010000037.1, read as the reverse complement.
TGCCAAATACCGACTCAAGTTCATCCTCATCCTCGACAAAGGTGTAGGCAGCCTGCGTGTCCCCATCAGTGGAATCATCCCTCATGATGTAGGCATCCGCCTCCTCCGTCTCGTCCACGGCATCCGTTACTAAAAGATAGTTATGTCCATTAATCCTTGTTTCTTCCAACACAAAAAAATCAACCGGCTCGTTATCGTCGGTTAAGCAGGTAATCCTCTCCATGCTAACAATAATTCCTCACATAATCTTCCAATATGAATATGGCAGCAACAGTGTCCACATACTTCTTGCGTTCACGCCTGTCAACCCCGCACTCCGCGAGCACCTCATCTGCTTCCACGGTTGTGAGGCGTTCATCAATAAGATGTACCAAAAGGCCTGTCCTACGCTCCAACATCTCGGCAAATTCCCTGGACCTTGCAGCCCTCTCCCCTTCAGTGCCGTCCATGTTCAACGGAAGACCAAGTACAAGCTCTTGTACATCATATTCCTCGATAAGTTCTTCTATTCTTCTCAATGTGGGACGTATCTTGGTATCTGAATCCCTTCTGATTGTCTCGACAGGCTGAACCGTCATGCCAAGCGCATCCGTCACGGCAACGCCAACCGTCCTTGTCCCATAATCAAGCCCAAGCAGACGCATGTCCTACAATCCCTTGCTCTCGATGAAATGGCGGATTACCTCCTCCACCAGCTCATCCCTCTCCACCTTCATTATGAGGCTTCTCGCATTATTATGGCTTGTTATGTAAGTGGGGTCTCCTGACATGATGTAACCAACAATCTGGTTCACAGGGTTGTAGCCCTTTTCCTTCAGTGCAAGATAAACCTGTTCGATGATTTCCTCCACGGAAATGGTCTTGTCCTGCTGTGTCTTAAAAAAACGAGTATTATTGTCTACCATCTTTCATCACGTTCCTTTTCTAAACTCATATTACATTCTATACTATTTTTCAAAATTAGGCAAGCCCAATGTATTTTTAAGGGTACAAATTTGTATTTTCACCCTGTTTCTGTTATCATTGTATACATTAATCATGGAGGCTAATCCAATGTCATTTAACACATTCCACGGCATGCTTAGGGAAAGCGCCGCCAAATACGGTGATGCAACCGCCATACTATACGATACCCACGCAATAACCTACGATAAATTATTTTCAGACTGCTGCAAAAAGGCAGTCCACCTGAAAAAATTCCCAGGACGGCGCATAGCGCTGATTGGGCCTGATTCCTACCGATTTCTTGTGAATTTCTTCGGTGCAGTGATGGCGGGAAAGGACGTATGCATGCTTGACTCCTTCCTTGCCGTGACGGAGCGCCACATACTTCTTGAAAAGGCGCACCCGGACTACATATTGTCGTCAACCAACCAGTACATACTTGCGGATGCCCACGGGGAAATAATGCCCGAGGCGCTGAAGGGCGAGGATTCCATAGACGAGGCATCCCTTGGGGACAACCCATGCGAGGGCAATGTGCTTTTGTTCACGTCAGGCACAAGCAGGCTTGCAAAGATTGCCGTGCTTTCCTCCAAAAACCTTGCATTCAGCCTTCAGCAGCTATCGGAGGCCGTGCCATGCACAACCGCTGACAGGGTGCTGTCACTTCTGCCCTTAAGCCACGTGTTCGGGCTTGTGTACAGCATTTTATGGCCGCTCGGCTGTGGAGCCTGCGTATGCATTGGCAGGGGAATCCGCCACATGGACTTTGACGCGATTTACTACAATCCCACAATACTTCCTGTCTACCCCGCACTGCTTGAGACACTCATGCGGTACAGGGGACTGAATGACCGCCTGCACACAATATTAATCGGCGAAAGCCACTGTCCTGACGGCATAATCAATGCCCTTGAAAATGAAGGCTACCAGGTGTACTCGATATACGGCATGACCGCCGCGTCAGGCTGCATTGCGGTATCCTCAAAGGCATCAGGTCATGAGCTTGTTCCGCTCAAGGGTGTTTCGATATCAATCGCAGATGATGGCGAGATTCTTGTGTCAGGCGATGGGCTCATGTCACACTATGACGGCGAGCCGGAGGCAACCGCGCAGGTGCTTGATGGCACAACGCTCCATTCCGGTGATTTGGGGCACATTGATGACGAGGGACACCTGATAATAACGGGCAACAAGAAAAACATACTTGCACTGCCTAACGGTGAAAAAATGAACTGCCTTGAAGTTGAGAGCTTCTTCAACCGCAATGACAGCATCGACGAGACGGCACTCACGCTGTGTGACGGGCTTGCAACAATCTGGATTCACGCAAGCAGCAAAAGCTTTAATGATGAGGATGCCACAAGGATTGTGAATGCATTTAACAAAACCAAATGCTCGGCACGCCACATAAACAGGTTTTACATAACCAACCGCAAGCTGCCAAGGGATGCAGCGGGAAACCTAAGGCGAAGCGAGCTTGCAGCCGCACATTAAAAAAAGGAACCGATGGGCATTAACCCTGTCGGTTCCATTTTTTCTGCCTAAGCCTGTCCCTTCACGGCATCCATTATCTGCTTCGTGAGCTTCGGCTTGTTCATGGAATAAATGTGTACCCCATCAACGCCGTGCTCCACAAGGTCAATTATCTGCCTTATGGCAAAATCAACCGACGCCTTCCTGAAATCCTCCGCATTGGTGCTGTATTTCTCAATGATTCCCGAATATTCCCTTGGAATTGACGTTCCCGACAGGGATATGCTGGTGTCAACCTGCTTCATGCTTGTGATTGGCATGACACCTGCATGGATCGGGACGGTAATGCCTTTTTTCCTTGCTAGCTCAAGGAATGAATAAAACTTGTCATTGTCCATGAAAAGCTGTGAAATCAGGCTTTCGCAGCCGGCATTTACCTTGAGCAGCAGGTTGTCCAAATCCTCATCCATGCTCGCTGCCTCATAGTGCTTTTCAGGGTAACATGCCCCTGCAATGTGCATCTGTGGCGCTATTGACTTCACATACCCCACAAGCTGCGAGGCATAGGTGAAATCCCTCCCCTCAAACTGTTCATCAGTCATGTATGATGGCCTGTCCCCACGAAGGGCAAGTATGTTGCAAACGCCTGCCTCCTTAAGCTCCCCTGCAACACGGGCTATGTCCTCCCGCTTGTTGCCAACGCAGGTCATGTGGGCAATTGCCTTGATTCCAAGTGTATTCTGTATGTATGAGGCAATCTCAACCGTCTTTTTTGAACGGCTGCCGCCCGCCCCATATGTGACAGAGATAAATTCAGGCTCAAGCAGCTTAAGCTGGTCAAGCACCGCATAAACCCCCTCAAATTCATCATCCTTCTTTGGCGGAAAAACCTCAACCGAAAGCAGTGTATTTTTCTTGTCCGACATTGCTAATCTCCATTTTCTTTTTTTATATATTTTATATGATATTTATGTCTGTCACTTAAATATCCTCTTCACGAAGTTGTAAAACTCGCTTTGCCACACCTTATTCTCATGTCCGCCGGGGCACCTGTAATACATGTGTGCAATCCCTGCCTCAGACAAAAGCTCGTCATAGCTTTCCGTGGACGGTCCGCAGAGTGTGTCATCCTCACCTGCCACAAGCATCAAAAACCTGAAACCGCCATACCTCGAATCAATCTCAAACCCATCCAGGAGGGTTGAAAGCCTTGTTGTGCTCCCCGCCGTTTTTACAACTCCGCCCGCAGGTGCAACGGCACCCACGTACCCGAACAAATCCTGACGTGAAAACCCTGCGTACAGCGCCGTCCTTCCGCCCATGGAAAATCCCGTGATGGCAGTGTTCTCCCTGCCCGTCTTTGTGTTGTAATGTGAGTTCACATACGGCATGAGGCTTTCCGTTATGTCCTCCACTGCCCTGTCATATGCCTGGATGCCGCCTGATGTCTCCCCCGCCTTGGTGACGACATTGTCCGTGCCAACCATAATCATCGGCACTGCCTTCCCCTCGGCTATGAGGTTGTTCAGCATCTCCATCCCGCCTATGTCCGCATATGACGAAGGACCGCAGTTAATTCCATGCGCAAGGTACAGCACAGGATAGCTCTGTGTACCGTCATAGCCTGCGGGAAGCATCATGTATGCCGTCCTGTACTGCCCCGCAACCGATGAGTAATACTGTATGATTTCAACCGTCCCGTAGTCAATCCCATCCCTGCGGTTAATGTATTTGTCACTGTCAAAGGACGTATCAAGGTCATCATAGCCGGAATACCCCGTACCCGTGGCAGTCTTGATTCCCCCTGATTGCACCTCGCCTGCCGTCCCCTGTACACCACCGGATGAAGCCTGCTGCGCCGATGAAGCTGCCTGTGTTCCCACGGTTTCTGACGACTGCCGCGCCGATGAAGTCTCCTGCGTTCCCACGGTTTCCGATGCCTCCTGCGTCAGCGAAGCCACCTGCGTTCCCACGGTTTCTGACGCCTGCTGTGTCAGCGAAGCCGCCTGTGTTCCCACAGTTCCATACGTCTGCCCAGACGCCATTTCAGCCCGTGCATCCACCGCCGAAGCCTCCGTCCCGTCATTAACATTGCCGCAGCTCGCCAGCAAAAATGACGCTGTCACAAAAAAGCACATCACCAGCCTAATCCTCATGTCGTATACCTCTCTTTTGTCACAAAAACTACTCTATGTTCTGTATCTGCTCCCTTACCTTTTCAATCTCCGTCTTGATGTCAATTGCCTTGTTTGACACATCAATGTCATCAGCCTTGGAAAGTATTGTGTTGGCCTCCCTGTTCATCTCCTGCGCAATGAAATCAAGCTTCCTTCCCACGCCTTCAGTTCCCTCGGCAAGCAGGCTTTCCCTTGCGTGGCGTATGTGGCTTTTGAGCCTTACCGTCTCCTCGTCCACGCAGATTTTATCTGCATACAGCACAACCTCCGTGGCTATCCTTGATTCGTCAATGGTGGTGTCGCCAAGAAGCTCATTGACCTTCTCGAGCAGCTTTGACCTGTAATTGGACATAATCTGGGGGCTTCGCTCCTCTATGTAGCCAACCATTTTCTCCATGGAATCAAGCTTTCCAACAAGGTCATCCTTGAGCCTTTCACCCTCTGCGAGCCTTGTGTCAACAAGCTGCCGGCAGGCCCCGTCCAGTGCCTCCCTGATGAAGTTCCACACCGCATCCTCGTCCGGCGCCTGCTCCTCCATGGTAATCACCTCAGGAAATGAGGCAAGCCTTGATATGCTCACGTCATTCTTCAGCTCGAACTGCCTTGACATCCTGTCGAATATGTTCATGTACTCATCGGCTATGTCCGTATTGTACTTCAATGACACCTTGTTCTCGGCATAATCCTCATAGGTGATGAAAATGTCCACCTTGCCTCGCTGGATGTATTTCTTGAGTACCTCACGCATCCTTGCCTCAAACACATTCAGCTTCTTGGGCATCTTAATCCCGGTCTCAAGGTACCTGTGGTTCACGGACTTCATTTCAACCGTTATCTTTCTCGTCTCGTCGGTCATCTCACAACGTCCAAAACCAGTCATGCTCTTTATCATGCAACGTAATCCCCCATTCAGTAATGTAAAGCCTTGTACATTCTACCACACAAAGCCCTGCTTTTCATCCTTTTCTTTTCCGCGGCGCTCACCTGCAAAACAGGTTGAAGCCAACGACAACAAGCACCAGTATCAGCGTGACGCACCAGAACATGCTTTCAATGAAGCAGGAAAGCAGCAGGCCCATTGCCATCCAGAACATGATGAAACCAACCAACCTTACCATATCCCGTACCGCCCCTGCTGCTTTGTATATTATATGCCGCAATCACCGGATAATGCCACTCAGTCCTTATCCTGCGGTGCATCGGACTTAAAGCCGTCAATCACGTCATTCACGGCTTCATCCTCCATTACCTTGCCTGTCTTTCCCGTGAACCGGTCAACAATGTCAGGAACCATGTCAATTATCTTGGTAACGGTGTCCTGGTTCTTGATGTTCACAAGCTTGGTGGTTCCATTCTGTATGACGAGCACAGCACTTGGCGACAGCTTTCCGCCAAGCCCGCCCCCTGCATTGTTGTTCTTCTCCCCTGAGAATGCCCCTGCACCCACACCGAAGGCAACGTCAACAAACGGAAGCACGATGGTGTCATTCACCGTCACTGCCTGACCCACAACCGTCTTTGCCGAAATAAATGAATCCATGCCCTTGAACAGTGATTCAACCGTTGCATTAAACTTATCATTTTCTGCCATATCCTTTTCCTCCAAATCATCATACTCTCCCTTGCGGAAGTTTTTTATTTACCCAACAGCCTTCTCATGCGCGGATTTCTGTACACCCGCAAGGCTATCAAAGCCACATTCCATACCCTTATGCGTCCGCGCAGGCAGCAGTCGGCATCAAGCACCTTCTCCGTAAACACGGGCTCATATTCAAACTTTCCCCGACGTCCCTTTCCCTTGCTTAGGAACGCCCAGACAACGGCTGCCGCACCTGTCACCTTTCCCGTGACATCCGGCGAATCCGCACCGAACCTAACATTGATGTCATACCTGGTGGGTGCCATGTGGTGAAGCAGCAACACAAGCTGTCCCCAGAGAAATGCCGCAAGCTTTCGGTTTTCCTCATCCATCACCGCATTCCTTGCCGCCTCCAGCTTTTCCTTCACCCTGTTGACGGCATCACCTGATTTTAACGCCACGCCCCTGACAAGCTCCCATGCTGACCGAAGGCGCTGCGCAAGCTTCCTGAAAATGTCCCTTAATCGCTGTAGGGGGGATTTGCCTGAAGCCCTGCCATCCCCTGCGCCCTCGTCCGTTGCATTGCCAACGGCAGCAGGTGCATTTTCCTGTACATTTTCCGTTTTATTTTCTTCGTCTGATTGGTAATGTGTAGCAGGGTCACCCTGCTCACCAGGCTTTACAGCTTTCTCAGCTTTATCGGCTTTATCGGCTTTGTCTGTTTTATCGGCTTTCACGGACTTTTCAGGTTTTTTATGCTTTTTTTGCTTCTTTTTCTTGGCTGGCTTTTCCCCCGTCCCAGGCTCAGATGTGACAAGCTTAACCCACGCTGCGTTAAAGCCATAAGCCAGCCCGCCATCATAGGACACAAAGCCCCGCAGCAGCCCTGCAAGCCACCACACGCGGCAGTCAAGCCTCGGTGCGCCATGTACGCTTGCATTCACCCTGTATCTCACCGGAAGGAAAAGCACAAGGCACAAGGCAAGAAGCACAAGCCCAATAAGACCGGCAAGCACAAGCAGCAATATTTTCAATATGAGAATAAGGACATGCATCATTTTCCGCCACCAAGCCCAAGATACCCCGCCACGTCAAAGTCGCCCCTTTCACGGTAGGTATCACTCAGGATTTCCGACATCACCTCAAGCCCCTCATCATATCCGCAGGCTGCGCCAAGAACCAGCATTTTCCCTGCACTGCCCTTGTAATGCGGCTGCAGCAGCATATTGGTTGAAAACATCTCCAATATGTTGTCAGGATTATCGGAAAGCCGTATCAGGTACACGTCATGCTGCCATCTGCCCGCACTGACGCCTGCCATTATTTTAAACCTTTTCTTACGGGCATTATCCCCCAAATACATTTTTTTATACCACTTCATGTAATGAACAACCACCCCGCAGCAATATCAGACACTCAACATTGGACAGCCTCAGCCCTCCATGATTATCTTCAAAACCTCCACACATGCGGCCTTCTCAGCCACGTCCGTACACAACATGAGAGAGGTGTTGATGTATCCCTGGATTTCATCAATGTTATTGAAGAACACAGGCACCTGGGCGAGCACCGCGGACATCACGCTGCGGTACAGCATCCTGTCCATTCCCTCAAAACTGTCCCTGAATGAGGCTATCAGCTCCTCACATATTGATTCCACCTTGTCATCAGACGCCTCAAGAAGCTTGAAATCATCCCTTTCAAGGGACACAAAATCACTGCCCGACTGAAGCTTCATGATTGTCTCAAGGTCACGGTAGCAGCCTGCAAGCCCTTCCTCCCTCAACTGTGCCCCATGGTTTTCAAGGGCGTACTGAACCGCATGGTCACAGGCTGAAAGCATTTGCCCAATGCGCTCCTGCTTACCCTCAAATCCAACAAAAACATCGGTAATCCTGTCAAGCTCCTCGTCAACAAGCTCCGCATTGCCGCTTGAAAATGCGGACAGGACGCACTCCATGACCTCCCTGCCGTTCTTTAGCTCATCCGCCTCGCCAAATGCATATGGCATGGACAGGAATATTGTGTACAGGTCATTCACAAGCTGCGCCAGAAGCACATACAAATCAGCCATTGACGACATCATCTCTGTTGCAAGGGTAAGCCTGTCTGACAATGCCTTGAACTGCTCCGCCGTAATGTTCTTGTAATCCGCCGTCCTAAGCCCCTCACAAAGGCTCGTCACCTGTGGAAACCTGGTGTCAAAGCCCTCCGGGCGCACAAGCATCCCCGCACTCCTGAGATTATAGGCAAAATCCTCCACTGTGCCCACCTGGGCACCCTTGTACAGTGAAAATGAATCCCGCAGGTATTCATAAAACTTGTTCTTTGAAAGGCGCATCGGAAGCTGCTCCACAACCTCCGATATCCTGCTGTTCACGGAAACGCTGTCACTGTCAGACAAGATATAGTGCATCAGGTCATTGGTGAGCCTGGAATCATAATACTCACTGTCAAATTCCTCATCCCTGAACCTGTATTCCACACGGTTCAGCACATGCTCATAAACCCTCAGGCAGTCCACATGGGCAGTTATCAACTCCATGTCCAGAATCATGCCGTCACGGAGCCTGCCAAGCCTTTCAATGCACGCATCACCATCACCGCCCCCAAGGAACTCGCCCATGAGCAGGTTAAACTCATCCGTCAGCCTTTTCAGCCCTTCAAAGCCCTCCCTGCCAAGGTCCGCCTCACGGAGCATGTCATGGTAGGTGTAATAATTCATGGTGAGCTTAATCACAGACAGTCTGTGGTAATGGCTCATCATTCCCCTGGCGTAGCTGCCCAGATTTGCCGAAAGTCCCCTGCCTTTCACAGCCTCGTCAGCCACATGCCTTAAATCCTTCATAATCCACGCTTTCCAATCCTTGTTTAATCCTCATTGAACATGCCCGTAAAATCAAACGTGGCAAAATAATCCCCCGGTGTCTCAGCACGCCTTATCATCTTGACGCTGCCGTCCTCCTGGAGCAGCAGCTCAGCGGAGCGAAGCCTTCCGTTGTAATTGTAGCCCATTGCAAAGCCGTGCGCACCAGTGTCATGGATTATGAGGTAATCCCCCATGTCAATCTTCGGCAGCATCCTGTCAATTGCAAATTTATCATTATTCTCACAAAGTGAGCCCGTAACATCATACATATGGTCACATTCCGCATTTTCCTTGCCCGCAACCGTGATGTGATGGTAAGCCCCATACATCGCCGGACGCATGAGGTTCGCCGCACACGCATCCACACCGATGTATTCCTTGTGTGTGTGCTTCTCATGGATTGCCTTTGTGACAAGGCAGCCGTAAGGGCCAAGCATAAAACGCCCCATCTCGGTATA
>CAYZYS010000036.1:14367-18480 GCA_964482605.1 uncultured Bacteroides sp. | reverse complement strand
ATAGAATGTTCACTTGTGCCAATAAGGTATAAGTCCTCACCCTCAATTTTATACATCATGGCGTCCATCTCGGCAAAGCTCATAACGCCAGTCACAACATTGCTTCTAATCATGAACGGCGGCACACAATAGGTGAAGCCCCTGTCTATCATAAAATCCCTGGCATATGATATGACTGCGGAATGAAGCCTTGCAATATCACCCATCAGGTAATAAAATCCATTGCCAGCCACCTTCCTTGCAGAATCAAGGTCTATTCCATGAAGCTTTTCCATAATGTCCGTATGGTATGGTATCTCGAACTCTGGAACAAATGGGTCACCAAATTTCTCAATCTCAACATTCTCCGTATCATCCTTGCCTATTGGCACACTAGGGTCAATGATGTTGGGAATGGTCATCATAATTTTGGTGATTTTCTCGTTAAGCTCCGTCTCCTTTGCCTCAAGCTCCTGAAGTCTTGTAGCATTCTTTGCAACCTGTGCCTTCAGCTCCTCAGCTTCTTCCTTTTTCCCCTGACCCATCAGGGCGCCAATCTGTTTTGAAATCTTATTACGGCTGCCCCTGATTTCATCAGCCTCCTTCTGCGTTGCCCTTGCTTCCTCATCAAGTGCAATCACCTCATCAACCAACGGAAGCTTCTGATCCTGAAACTTATTCCTAATGTTTTGCTTCACAAGCTCCGGATTTTCCCTTACAAATTTTAAGTCTAACATTATGCATCCTCCTTATGTAATATTTAATTAACACATTCATTGACATTAAATTGTTTCACGTGAAACATAATTGCCCTTAAATAATCATTGCTTGTCCTTGCCCGGATTTCCTGCTGATTTTTTTTCATATTCCTCAACATCCTTGCTTGCCAGTTCTTCTACCTGCTCCATTTCCTTTTTGGAAAGATTCAACTGTTCAAGCGCTTCATCAAGCTCTTCCGGATTATATGAATTATTAATAACCTCATTCATATGTCCCAAATCAGGGTCACCAAGCGGTCCCGCAAGAGCCTTCTTAAGGCTTTCCGCCTCCTCCGTGCCCAGCTCTATGTATGACTCTCCTGCCACAATCTCCTTAATATAAGTATAGCAGCCTTCACGGCTATGCATGGAATTAATGATAAAGCCATTATTCTTATTATCCAGCATAGTGAGGGCGTAACTCAGCTTCCCGCCCATCTCATGAAATGCATCATACTTTACAATGCCGACCTTCTGATATGAATAATGTATCTTATCAAGAAGGAACTTAATGTTCTTTACATTCTTTGCATTAACCAGCTTAAGGTTCTCTATCTCCGCAAATCTTTCAAGAAGCAGCGGTTCAAGAGTTCTTCCATCCTTTCCGGACATAAAGTTGTCATATGCCTTTCTGGTTTTATTCATCTTACATATGGCAACAATCGCAACTATAAATGATGTCAACGCCAAGACAAGTACCACAAGTACAGCAATCACAAGCCATCTTGCATCGATTTCAACCAAGCCATAGAAATCTATCATTGTTTCCTCCCATGGTCATCCCTTGACAGTCTGGAGCATATTGATGATTCTCTCCAGTTCTGCCTGCGAGTAATATTCTATCTCTATTTTACCCTTGTCATTGGATTTATTACGTATTGACACCTTTGTTCCAAGCACGGTTTTTATCTTATTCTCAATGTCCCTGTACACCAGCTCCTTTGCCGTATCCTTTGTCTTGCCCTTTTCCTGCGAAGTGCTGCCATCCTTTTCCTTGTCCAATGACTTCATGAGCTTTTCAACATCACGCACGCTGAGCTTTTCATCAAATATTCTCTGGGCGAGAAGATACTGGGTATCGCCATCTTCTACCGCAAGCAATGCTCTGGCGTGACCATTGCTTATCATCCCATCCATCACCATTTGCTGTACCCTGTCATCAAGCTTAAGCAGCCTCATGGAATTGGCAATTGCCGCACGGCTCTTTGATACCTTTTCCGCAACCTCATCCTGCTTAAGGTGATACTCCTTGATAAGCCTCTGGTATGCCTTTGCCTCCTCAATTGGGTTAAGGTCTTCACGCTGTATGTTCTCAATAAGCGCAATCTCCATAATCTCCTGCGTTGAATAATCCTTGATTATGGCTGGAACTTCCTTGATTCCAGCAAGCTTTGCGGCACGCCATCTTCTCTCTCCCGCTATAATCTCATAATAATCATTTTTCTTCTGTAAAAGCAAGGGCTGCAATACACCATACTGCCTGATTGAATCCGCAAGCTCATTAAGGGAATCCTCATCAAATGCCTTCCTTGGCTGCTCCCTATTGGGCTCAATCTCGGAAAGCCTGATTTTCGTTTCCTTGGATACTTCCTTGATTACTTCCTTTACAACAACCTTTTCCTTGACGGAATCGCCTCCATCATCAGGAATCAAGGAATTAATTCCCTTGCCAAGTCCTTTTCCCAAGCCCTTGCCAAGTCCCTTGGCTGACTTTGCACTTTGTTTTGTATTCGTTGAAGCCATAAAACCTCCATACTTATTCATTTCATAAACATTCAGTTGAATTCATCCCCGATAACCTCATCCGCAAGAAGCCTGTAGCTCTCCGCACCCGCAGACTTGCCATCATACAGGTTGATTGGAAGACCGTGGCTCGGCGCCTCAGCAAGCCTGACATTTCTTGGAATTATCGTCTTGTATATGTTCTGTCCCAGATTGTCCTTCACGTTTTCAACAACCTGCAAGGACAGATTGGTTCTTGAATCATACATTGTAAACACAACGCCTTCAAGCTCCAACTCAGGATTAAGCTTCTTCTTCACAAGGTTGATTGTCTGAATGAGCTGTGTCAGACCCTCAAGTGCATAATACTCACACTGAATTGGCACAAGAACCGTGTCCGCAGCCGTCATTGCATTCACGGTAAGCATACTTAAGGAAGGCGGGCAGTCCAATATGATGTAGTCATAATCATCCTTTACCTTTGCAAGACAATTTTTCAGAATATATTCCCTGTTCTCCACATCAATCAGGTCAATCTCAGCCCCCGCAAGATTGACATTGGAAGGAAGTACATCAAGATTGCCAAACACCTCTGTCTGGATTGCCTCTTTAGCGTCACATTCTCCAAGTATCATCTGATAAATTGTGTTTTCAATTTCATCCTTTGACAATCCAACCCCGCTTGTGGCATTGCCCTGCGGGTCTATGTCAACCAGAAGCACTGTCTTGTCTTTTTCCGCAAGGCAGGCTGACAGGTTAATTGCCGTGGTTGATTTTCCAACCCCACCCTTTTGATTGGCAATTGCTATAATTCTTCCCATAACATCCCTCTTAAATAATCATTATAACCATCGCAAATATTTACAAAAATTATTGACTTTCATTATAATATCACATATTGGCTTCTTTCTCAATAAATGTTTAGTAAAAATGTTTCACGTGAAACATTCCCCTTGGCAATCATTCAGTCGCCCAAAATGTTTCACGTGAAACATATGTCATTTAATATCAACAATATTATTGCGGATGGCAAAGACGGCAGCCTGCGTCCTGTCCGACACGGAAATCTTTTTAAAAATGCTTGAGACATGGTTCTTAACTGTTCGTTCACTGATGTTAAGGGATGAAGCTATCTCCTTGTTAAACATTCCACTTGCCAACAGCTTAAGAACCTCCAACTCCCTTTTCGACAGTTCCTTGACCTTTTCCCTTGTGACATCCCTTTCAACAAGATTTTCATTAAGCGTAGTCACCAATGAGGGTTCAACGTAACTTTCTCCTGCGTACACTGATTTAATTGCATTAACCAGTGTAATTGAATCCGAATCCTTCAAAACGTACCCGTTACAGCCACAGTCAAGTGCTTTTATGAGGTATTCCACCTCCTTGTGTATTGTGAGCATAATCGTCTTGCAGGTACTTTTATGTTCCTTCAAGGCTGAAACAACCTGAATGCCATCCAGATTAGGCATATTAATGTCAAGAAGCACCACATCCGGATTAAGCTTATTAATTGCCTCAAGGCACTGGTATCCGTCCCCCGACTCCCCAATGACTTCTATCTCATCATCAAGCTCCAGTAATTGCCTCAAGCCCTCCCTGACCATGACATGGTCATCTGCTATCAAAACCCTTATTAACATTTCACTCTCCA
>CAYZYS010000036.1:12026-14267 GCA_964482605.1 uncultured Bacteroides sp. | reverse complement strand
CCAATCAATCCATTCCTTATGATTTCAAAAGACATGGAATTGTAATCAGGTAGCTTGTACCCTTCTTATCATCACAGTCTAATGTACCCTTGAGCAGACGCACTCTTTCATGCACAATTGAGATGCCAAATCCCTTACTGTCATTCTTATCATTATCATTGGCTGAATTTCCAACACCAACCCCATCATCCGAATGCTTTATGATGATGTTGCCCTTATCATAATACACGCCTATCTTAACATGCTTTCCATTGGAATGTTTAATTGAATTATTGGACAGTTCCTGAATAATCCTGAACACGGACACCAATATGATTGAATCAACATCAGCATTGGAGATTGTGTCATCATAATCCAGCGTGAACTTTATGCCAGAATCCGCCGAGCATTTCTTGACATACTGTGCAAGACTGTCCTTAAAGCCAACATCCTCAAATGACATAGGGCGCAAATCATATATGATGTTCCTGAGCTCATCTATGCACTCCCTAACTGTCTTTCCAATAATCTCCAGCTCCAGCTTGGTCCGCTGCGGGTCAGTGTCAACCATGTGCTGCGCAAATTCCGTCTTGTGTATGATGGAAGTCATCTTCTGCAGCACACAGTCATGTATGTCCCTGGTAATCCTCTCCCTTTCATTATCCCTGACATTAAGGATTTCATGCTCCTCGCTAACTTCCTTATCCCTTGCATTATTCAGGTTGGATATCTTGTTTTCAATGATGGTCAGGCGCTTTTCCTTGACTGCGATATCCTTCTGCAGAATCTCCTTCTGCTCATTAAGCGAGGCAATCTCCTTATCCACATTGGTATCATCACTGTTGACAGCCTTGAACACATTGCCGGGATTATTCCTGTGTTCAGATATCCTCTGAATCATCTCATCAATCGAGGCAATCTTGTTCTTGTCCCTATTAATCTGGCTCCTGCACTCTGCCTTCTCTTCCCCAAGATTGGCAAGCTCCACCTTCACATACTCCGATATTTTGTTCATTCACGTCCCCATTTCCTGCCGAAATCAATCCCATTAATATTCACGAAAATGCAACAGGTTAAAAAACCATATATAAAATTATTATACCACTTTGTCCATATATTGCAATAAATATCTGCACACCTTGATTTCATCCGTCTTGAATTATTGGCAAAAAACATATATACTATTGTTAATGTTTTGTATGTGATAAACAGAATTTACATTATTGCAACATTCCATTGTATTGTACCTATGACTGAAAATATTTATTACCAAAATAGCAGGCTTACGGTGCCTGCGGAATGGAGCCTGACATGAACAAACTACAAAAAGCCACGGCTGTTGTCGGCGTTACTGCAGCCGCATTGACCGCAACACATTTTATCAATAAATTCATATTTGCCTCCGCAACCAGGGATTGTGGGGAGGACGCAGAGCTTAGGTGCTTCCACTGGAAGTTCGGGGATGTTGTGTATGTGAAAAAGGGCGAGGGAAAGCCAATGCTTCTGGTACATGACCTCAACACCATGAGCAGCCACAGCGAATGGAACAATATAATCAATGAGCTTTCAAAGGAGCATACCGTGTATGCGCTTGATTTGCTTGGCTGCGGGCACTCCGACAAGCCGGGAATCGTATACACTGCATACCTCTATGTCCAGCTTATCACCGACTTCGTCACCAAGGTAATCGGCAGGCGCACGGACGTGATTGCAACAGGGGATTCAGCACCGATGGTTATTATGACGTGCCACAGCAACAATTCACTGTTTGACAAGCTGGTGCTTGTAAATCCGCAGGACGTTGACCAATGCAGAAAATTCCCGAAGAAACGCTACAACCTTTTGAGAAAATTCATCAACACCCCAATCATCGGGGTCAGCCTTTACAATATGTACATGTCCAGGGAGAACACACTGGATTACAGCTTGGACAAGCTTTTCCACAAGGTCGAGGAACCTGCCGTGGATTATGCACACACAATGCATTGCAATGCACACCTTGGCGGATTTTCAAGCAGGTTCCTGTTTGCCAGCACAAGGTGCCATTATACGGGAACAGCCATTGAAAGCGCCCTTTCGGCGATTGACAACAGCATTTTCATCATAACGGGGGAAATGTACGAGAACATTGACGCCATTGTGGAAAAGTATGAAAAGCTCAATCCTGCAATTGAGGTAATGAAGATACACCGCTCAAAAAAATTGCCCCAGGTGGAGCACCCAATGTGCTTCCTGAAGCAATTGAAAATCATATTATGATTC
>CAYZYS010000036.1:0-11926 GCA_964482605.1 uncultured Bacteroides sp. | reverse complement strand
GCCCAATGGGCTCCTTTGATGGGAGCCCCGCTTTCCTTGGGTATTGCCTTGGCGTGGACCTTGCCTTGCGTATCACCACAAAGGAACGGTCTATGTCCGTGCCGGGAAGCTTAAGCTTCTCCACCAGCTCAACACTGCCACCCAGCATATGGATGGCTTTTTTTGCACCGTCAAGCTCCTCCTCAATCTCACCCGACTTGTACGAAATGAAATAACCGCCCTGCCTCACATATGGCAGGCAATATTCCGAGAGTGTCGCAAGGTTTGCCACTGCCCTTGACACACAAAGGTCAAAGCCCTCCCTATATGCCCCATCCCTGGAATAATCCTCCGCCCTGCCGTGGATTGCCGTTATGTCCTGAAGTCCAAGCCTGCCTATAACCTCATTTAGGAATTTGATTCTCTTGTTAAGTGAATCGAGAAGCGTAACACTCCAGCCAGGGTTTGCCAGTTTTAGCGGAATGCCGGGAAATCCCGCACCTGTCCCGACGTCAATTACCCTGACATGACCGTCAAGCCCCAGCTTGCCCAGAACAACATTGACAGCAAGGCTGTCAAGGAAATGCTTGGTATAAACCTCGCTTTTTTCTGTGATTGCCGTAAGGTTCATGAATTCATTCCACTCCACAAGCGTCCTGTAATATTCCCCAAATGAGGCAAGCTTATCCTCATCAAGCTTCAAGCCCAGCTTTTCCAAGCCCTCCAAAAGTGTTTTTTCATATGCGTCCATACATGACTCCATCTATTAATTTTACTTTACTTTCTATGCATTTGTTCCATATACACCAAAAGTACAGATATATCAGCAGGTGATACCCCTGACATTCTCTGTGCCTGTCCTATGGAACGAGGTCTTAGCCTGTCAAGCTTCTGTGCCGCCTCATTTCGAAGACCCCTGATTCCAAGGTAATCAATGTTATCAGGAATAAGCTTGTTTTCCAGCTTCCTGAAATGCTCAACCTGGCTTTTCTGCCGCTTGATGTAGCCCTCGTATTTGAGGTTGATGTTCACCTGCTCAACGACATCAGGGGAAAGCTCCGGTCTGTCCCTGTCAACACCCGCAAAATCCTCATAGCACATCTCCGGACGCCTGATAAGGTCAGCAAGCGTGATTCCGTTGTTCAGCGGTGTACTTCCCCTGCCCACAAGTATTTCCTGAACCTGTGCATTTGTGCCGACATATGTGTTGTTGAGCCTCTCTATCTCCTGCTCAATGAGCTGTTCCTTCCTGTTTACATAATCCATCCGTTCCTGGCTCACAAGTCCAACCCTGTAACCATGCCTTGTAAGGCGCAAATCCGCATTGTCCTGGCGGAGAAGCAGCCTGTATTCAGCCCTTGCCGTCATCATCCTATAAGGCTCGGTGTTTTCCTTTGTCACAAGGTCGTCAATCAGCACACCGATGTAGCTTTCAGAACGGTCAAGTATCAGCGGAAGCTCGCCCTTCACCTTCATTGCCGCATTGATGCCCGCAACCAGTCCCTGTGCCGCCGCCTCCTCATAGCCTGAGCTGCCGTTAAACTGCCCTCCTGCAAACAGCCCTTCTATCTTCTTAAATTCCAGGGTGGAGTTGAGCTGATTGGCATTAATGCAGTCATACTCAATGGCGTATGCATTTCTCACGATACGCACATTTTCAAGGCCAGGGACAGTGCGGTACATGGCATGCTGCACATCCTCCGGCATGGAGCTTGACATCCCATCAAGGTACATTTCATTCGTGTAATTCCCCTCCGGCTCCACGAACACCTGATGCCTGTCCCTGTCGGCAAAGCGCACCACCTTGTCCTCAATTGACGGACAATACCTGGGTCCCGTCCCGTGAATTTCCCCCGAATAAAGCGGACTTCTGTCAATATTTTCCCTGATTATCCTGTGTGTTTCCTCATTGGTGTATGTAAGCCAGCAGGACACCTGCTCCTTCTGCACGTCCTCCGGATTGGTTGAAAATGAAAACGGAACCACCCGTTCATCGCCCTTCTGCTCCGACATCTTGCTGAAATCAATGCTTCTTTTGTCAACCCTGGCAGGGGTTCCCGTCTTAAAGCGGTACATCTCTATCCCGTTGGCAACCAGTGAATCAGTCAGGTGGTTTGCCGCCTGAAGACCGTTTGGACCTGTGTAATTGCTCACATCACCATATATGCACCTTGCCTTTAGGTATGTTCCCGTGCAAAGCACAACCGCCCTTGAATGGTACACGGCACCCGAAAATGTCTTCACTCCGCGGATTACGCCATCCTCCACGATTATCTCACTTACCTCAGCCTGGCGTATTACCAAATTAGGCGTATTCTCAAGTATTCCACGCATCCTGTTACTGTAATCCCTCTTGTCAGCCTGCGCACGAAGTGAATGTACCGCAGGTCCCTTGGATGTGTTAAGCATTTTTGATTGTATAAATGTTGCATCAATATTTTTACCCATCTCACCGCCAAGGGCATCTATCTCCCTGACAAGATGACCCTTGGAGCTGCCGCCAATATTGGGATTGCAGGGCATCATTGCTATGCTGTCCACGCTTACCGTAAAGACAATGGTGGAAAGCCCAAGCCGTGCCGTTGCCAAAGCCGCCTCGCAGCCTGCATGCCCCGCCCCGACTATGACGACATCATATTCTTCTTCAACATAATTCATATCCTTACCCACATCAATCCTCATTTCCAATATGCCTAAGCATTATTTTCCCATGCAAAACCTTTCAAATACCTGATTAACCAAATCCTCGCCGACAGTCTCACCCACGATTTTGCCAAGCGACTCATAGGCATTCATCAGGTCAATGGCAATGCAGTCCTCCGGCATCCCGGCGTGTATTCCGTCCCTTACAAGTGTAAGGCTTTTTTTGGTTTCATTCAACAAATTTTTCTGCCTTGCATTGGTTACATACACCTGGTCATTATACCCAAGCTCACCTGAGAAAAAAAGACCCATGATTGTGTGTGCAAGCTCGCCAATTCCTTCCCCCGTCCTTGCCGACATCCTCATTATGTTAATTTCACCATCCCCAAGACATTCCCTCACCTGAGACACATCCGTCAGTGTCTCATCCGTGCGGTCACATTTGTTCAAAAGAATGATTGACTTATGGTTTTTGATTATGTCAATTATTTTGCGGTCATTGTCATCCATTTTTTTTGTCACATCCACCACGTAAAGAATCAGGTCAGCCTGATTGGCAACGGCAATTGCCCTGTCTATGCCAATTTTTTCAACTATGTCATCAGTGTCCCTTATCCCAGCAGTGTCAATCAGGTTGAGCGTCATGCCCTGCAGGTTGATTGTCTCCTCCAATACATCCCTTGTGGTGCCCTCAACCTCCGTGACAATTGCCCTGTCGCTCCCCGCCATGGCGTTGAGGAGGCTTGACTTTCCCGCATTGGTCTTACCAAGTATGACCGTGTTGATTCCCTCCTGGAGGATTCTGCCATCATCAGAGGTTTTCAACAGGTACACAACCTCATCCTCAAGCTTTTCCACATCAGGAAGCATTTTTTCACCATATCCCGTCAGGTCGTAATGCTCAGGGTCATCAAGTGCCGCCTCAATATATGCCATATGTGACAGCAAATTCTGGCGCATGTCCGCAATCCTGCCTGAAAGCTTTCCTGAAAGCTGCTGCTCGGATGCGGCAAGCGCATATGAATTTTTTGAATTGATTATGTCAATCACGGCCTCCGCCTGTGTCAGGTCAATCCTTCCATTCAAAAACGCCCTTTTGGTAAATTCACCAGGCTGTGCAAGCCTTGCACCCGCATCAAGGACTGCCTCAAGCACCCGCCTGGTCACAAGCATGCCGCCATGGCAGTTGATTTCAACCACATCCTCACGGGTGTATGTGTTGGGAGCCCTCATGACTGAAAGCAGCACCTCGTCAACCAGCCTTCCCTCCCACACAATCTGCCCGTAATGCATGGTGTGGCTCTTATAGCCTGGCACATTGGCAGACTTGCCATTGGCACAACGAAAAAGCCTGCCCGCGATGGCAAATGCGTCACTGCCGCTTATTCTCACTATTCCTATGCCACCATTTCCCATTGTGCCAGTGGATATGGCAGCAATCGTATCAGCCTCGAATGTCATTTTTCCTCTATTCCCTGCGTGCGCAATCCAGGTTTACCCACAAGGGGCGCTCCCAGGTTTCCCTGAAAACGCCCCCAAGCCCTGCAGCTTAAAATTCCTTCTTCCTGTAATTGTCCCTTCCGCCCCTGTAATCATTTTTAAGATAAATGATTACGTGCCTGAAAGGCTCCTCACCCTCACTCTTTGTCGCAACAAACTTGTCATTCTGCAATGCAGAGTGAATGATTCTCCTCTCATAAGGATTCATCGGCTCAAGGGAAACTGACCTTCTTGTGTGCCTTACCTTGTATGCAATGTTCCTGGCAAGTGCCTCAAGGGTTTCCTTTCTCCTCTTTCGGTAATCCTCGGTATCAACCTTGACCCTAAGGTATTTGTCACTTTCCTTGTTGACCACAAGGCTTAAGAGATACTGAATGGAATCAAGGGTCTGTCCCCTCTTTCCTATGAGAAGACCCATCTCCTCACCGCTTAACTCAACATTGACCGTTGACTCATGCTTGTCAATCTTGACTGTCATCTCAACCTTTATGTCCATTGCAGTAAACATCTGTCCAAGGAAATTCCTGACAACCTGCTCAATCTGCTCCTCCGTGAGTGATGTTTCCCTTCTCTCAGTCCTTGCGGCATCAGGCTCAATGGCATCAGCCACATCAGGCTTCTGGTTCCTTGGCTGCCTGCCCTCACCATTGTCCTGGCTGTCACCTGAAGGAGTCCTGCCCTGTGGCTTTGCCTCCTTCTTCTCAGCCTTGGCCTCGGTTTTCACCGTTTTTACCGTTTTCTCCTCTGTCTTCTCGGCCTTCTTCGCAAGCTCCTCAAGCTTTGCGGCATCTGACTTCTTCCATGCCTTGATTTTTGCAGGCCTACTCATAAATCCAAGTATGCCGACACTTCCCTTATCTAACACTTCATAATCCACGTTGTCACTGGTTGTCTCCAGCTCAAGCAACGCATTGGTAAATGCTTCCTCAACCGTCTTACCTGTTACTTCCCTATAATCAAGCATACTTCCTCCTTATAATAAATTTACTTTTTATTGTTCTTTTCATTATACATTGTTACCATATTTGCCTTGGACGAAAGACTTCCCTTCTTTGCGTTGCCCTTCTTGTAATATTCCGTGGACTCCATCAAATCGTGAATCTTCTTATCGTTGGCTTCCTTCTTTGCCTTCGCCTGCTCTAGCCTATCCTCAGGGGTCACGACAGACTTTGTTGAGGTATTGGCATTGGCTGCAATCTTTGCAGGCGGAAGTCCCTTCTTCTCACGCTTTTTATTCGTCTTTTCAAGATTTTCCTTGATGATTTCATCAACACCCTTCTTATCCAGGTACTTCATGATGAAGAACTGCTGAATAATCTGGAACACGGCTGTGGCACTCCAATACAATCCAAGACCTGCAGGAAGTGATATTGCCATGACTGCCGACATAAGCGGCATTACAGTATTCATCATCTTCATTGAAGCCGCGGTAGGGTTGTCCTCATCATTGGATGCCTGCGGATTAAGCGACTGGGAATACCTCACACTGATGTACTGCGTCACACCTGCAAGAATTGGAATCAACAATGGCAATCCGAATGTAAGTCCGGGATTCTGTGACATATTGATTGTCAAAAATGAATTGTAGGTGTTAAGGCTTTCCAAATTAGTGCTGATTGTGGATGCCTGTGCAGGAAACAGCTCAATGAGCTTATTCCAGTTTTCAGTTGAAAATACATTCAGCACATCAATGATTTTATTGGCAACCACGTCAGCAGATGCAGTAAAATCAATGTTGGAAAACTGCGTAAAATTATCAGTGAGAATGCCCTGGTAATTGTCAACCGACATTATTCCGCCCTTATCAGCAAGGAGCATTCCATTGAACAATTCCTTTAGCCTTGGAACATACGCAGGTATGTTCTGGATTACACGGTACAGCGCAAGCAAAATTGGCATCTGTATCAAAAGCTGCAGGCATCCGCCCGTAGGTGATGTGCCATATTTTGCATATACCGCCTGCATTTCTGTATTCATCCTTGCAGCGGATTCCTGGTCTGACTTACCCTTGTATTTCTTCTGGATTGCAGCAAGCTCCGGCTGCATCACTGAAGACATCTTGGAAAACCTCATCTGCTTAACCGTAAGCGGAAGCATAAAGAATTTTACCACAAAGGTGAAAAGAATAATTGAAAGACCAATGTTTGGTATTCCAATCTTCTCAAGTACAATGAATAATGCATTCATCACATACCCAAGCAGCTTTGCCACAGGCCCTATGATAAATGTATTATTTTGCGTTAAAAAAACCATCTTACCTCCAAACGCACATATTCTCCCATATAATCATTTACCTGAGCGGGTCATACCCTCCACTTGAAAGCGGATTACACCTGAGTATTCTTTTCAGCGCAATAAAACCACCCTTCACGGCACCATATTTTTCCAGCGCCATTATGGCATACTGGCTGCAGGTTGGAATGTATATGCAGCATTTCCTCCCCTTATATGGCGATATGAATTTCTGGTAAAATTTTATTAGCTTAATTAGTAATCTTTTAACCATTATATGGAATAAGCCTGTGCAGCTTTAATAAGTGCAACATTGCACTTTCTGTTTCAAAAAAATTCTTGCCTTTCATACCGGCCCTTGCAACAACCACAAGGTCATGCCCATTGGCAACATCACCTGAATGAAGCCTGAAGCTTTCCCTTATCAGCCTTGCCAGCCTGTGTCGGACGATACTATTCCCGACTTTTTTACTTACGGATACCCCCAACCGATTGGTACCCAAACCATTCTCGATAACATACATCACTAATATACGGTTGGCATAGGATTTTCCGGTCTCATAAACCTTCTTGAAATCCATGTTGCTTTTCAATGTTTCAAAATCAGAATAATGCATACCATCCTCACATTATTTATGAGCGCTATGCCCCATCACAACAATATGTCAATGAGTAAACTCATGACATATTGTTGCATAATGGGGCGCAACGCTTGTAGTCCGCGCAAAAAAAGACCACATTGAATGTGGCCTTAAGCTGTCAGCTTCTTTCTTCCCTTTAACCTTCTTGCAGCCAAAACCTTCCTGCCACCCGGGGTACTCATTCTAGCTCTAAAACCATGAACCTTTGCTCTTGACCTTTTCTTAGGCTGAAATGTCATCTTCATATTCCAATACACCTCCTTTTCTCACCATATATACCAAAGCATTAACTTAACTTCATTGATAAATGGTACATCTCTTATTCACTTAATTTCAAAACATCATTTCAATTTTATTCATATTGTATGTACTTGTCAAGCACTAATTTTACAATAAGTTATTATTATTTTATCCCCACTTTTCCACAAGTTTTCAACATTTTGTTAATAACTTGTGGATTTATGTGGGTTTTTACTGGATTTTTTCTTAAAAATGCCTTAAACAAGCCTTTTCTGCGTGGATTTTTCCACATGTATTTTCCACACATACCTTAATACATTCATTTTCCGACATTTTTCACATTTTCTTTTCCACAGATTTTCATTTGAACATGCATACATTTTATGGTACAATAACGAAGTATATCGGCTAATGGGCATTATGATATTTTTGAATGTGTTTCTTCCTAATATAATGTATTCAATTAGGAAAATTACAGGTTGCAATTTTTTTAGCGGACAGAATGGGATTAGACAATATGGAAGAATTAATTAGGTCAAAATGGGATGAAATACTTCAGGCGATGAAGGAGGAATATGAGATTGCAGACATTTCCTTCAAAACCTGGATTCAGCCATTGAAGCTGTATTCAGTTGAAAACAACGTGGTTTACATATTGGTTTCGGAGAAGCAGATTGGCTACAACTACATCGAGAAAAAATACCTCTCACCACTGAAGGTTACAATAAGTGAGATAGTCGGCGAAGAGCTTGATGTAAGGCTTCTCTCCAACAATGACGTGAAAAACTTCAACCCATCAGCCAAGGCTGCTCCTGCCCCTGGCAACGAAGGGCTTAAGCTTGGGCTCAATCCCAATTACATATTTGAGACATTCGTGGTCGGTACCAACAACAACCTTGCACATGCCGCAGCGCTTGCGGTTGCGGAGACACCAGGCGGCGTCTACAACCCACTTTTCATATACGGTGGTGCAGGACTTGGCAAAACCCACCTTATGCAGGCGATTGCGCATTTTATTATGCAGAACAACCCGCACCTCAAGGTTCTTTACGTTACATCAGAGACATTTACCAATGAGCTGATTGAATCCCTTAAGAACCAAAAGACCACCAACAGGGAATTTCGTGATAAATACCGCAATATTGACGTTCTCCTCATAGATGACATCCAGTTCATCATAGGAAAGGAAAGTACGCAGGAGGAGTTCTTCCACACCTTCAATGCCCTTTACGAGGCAGGCAAGCAGATTGTCATATCCTCGGATAAGCCGCCAAAGGAGATGGAAACCCTCACTGAGCGTCTTCGCACAAGGTTTGAAATGGGTCTTACGGCGGACATCCAGATTCCTACCTATGAAACCAAGATGGCAATTCTCAATAAGAAGGCTGAGGCTGAAGGCTACACCATACCTGATGATGTAAAGGATTACGTGGCTACCCACATCAAATCCAGCATACGTGAGCTTGAAGGTGCCCTTACCAAATTGGTTGCATTTTCAAGGCTGTCCCATACTGAGCTTTCAGTCCAGTTTGCGGAGGACACCCTAAAGGACATAATATCACCGGATGACAAGCGTGTTGTCACACCTGATTACATAATCCAGATTGTGGCGGACAACTTTAACCTGACGCCGGCGGACATAGTCTCCCAAAAGAGAAATGCTGACATAAGCCGCCCGCGACAGATAGCCATGTACCTGTGCAGGAGAATGACTGACATTCCGCTTGAACAGATAGGGCGCTACTTTGGCAACAGGGACCACACTACAATAATGCACGGCTGCAAGAAGATTGAAAAGGAAGTTACCTCCAGCAGGGAAACCTATGACCTGATAGAGCTGCTCGTCAAGAAAATCAATCCTTCATGACATTTCATTCACATTTTTTTCAACATGTGAATTGCTTGTGTGTGAATTGATGTGGAAGACCAGATTTTGATTAAATTTTAACAAAGTTATCCAGTTCCTTCCACACTCTTTCAAGGGAAGATTAACAGGGTTTTGAGAAGGGGAAAATACAGCAGTGACATGGGCTTGTGGCACATTTTAACATATCCACACCCCCTACTGCTGATACTGCTTAAATAAATATCATACATACATATATAGGAGGCGCTCGCATGAAGCTCGTATTCAACAAAACAAATCTTTCAAAGGCAGTGAACATTGTCATGAAGGCAATACCTGCAAAAACGTCAATGCCAATACTTGAATGCATAATGATAGACGCAACAACTGACATAATCAAATTCACTGCCAATGACATGGAGCTTGGGATTGAAACCATTGTCGAGGGTGAAATTATTGAAAAGGGAAAGATTGCAATTGAGGCAAAGCTTTTTTCGGAGATGGTGAGAAAGCTTCCGGACAATGACATAGAAATTCAGACGGATGACAAGTTTAATGCATATATTACATGCGAAAATTCCAACTTCAACATAGCCGGAAGATCAGGAGAGGACTTTTCATTTCTTCCGGTAATAGAAAAGGAAAAGCAGATAACTGTTTCACAGTTTAATTTCAAGGAGCTTGTAAACAGGACGATATTCTGCACGGCACCTAATGATACCAACAAAATGATGACGGGCGAGCTTTTTGAGGTGGTGGATTCGGAGCTTAAGATTGTTGCACTTGACGGTCACAGGATTGCCATAAGGAAGCTGGCGCTTGAGGGAAGGGCGGATGATGTGAAGGTGGTTGTTCCGGGAAAGACCCTCAATGAGATAAGCAAGATTCTCTCCTCCAATGCAGAGGACATGATGAATGTATATTTCACCAATAACCATATCCTGTTTGAATTTGATGACACAACTGTTGTGTCAAGGCTCATTGAAGGCGAATATTTCAGGATTAACCAGATGATATCCAGTGATTATGAGACAAAGGTAATCGTCAACAAGAAGGAAATGCTAAGCTCCATTGACAGGGCGACACTTCTCATCAGGGAAAATGACAAGAAGCCAATCATCTTCAAGATTGGCAACGGCAACATGGAGGTGCAGGTGGCATCATCAATCGGCTCCCTCAAGGAAAACATTTCAATATCCAAGGAGGGTAATGACATCATGATAGGCTTTAACCCGAAGTTCATGATGGATGCCCTTGGAAGGATAGATGACGAGAACATAAGCATTTACCTGCTCAATCCCAAGGCACCTTGCTTTATCAGGGATGAGGCGGAAAGCTATGTGTATGTGATTCTTCCTGTTAATTTTGTGGCATAGCCAAGGAAAGGAAAGCAAGTGGAAGTAATTAAGCTAAGAACAGAATACATCAAGCTTGGACAGGCGTTGAAGGCTGCAGGTTTAGTGGAATCAGGGGTTGACGGAAAACTCGTCATTCAGGACGGACAAGTCAGTGTCAATGGACAGGTTGAGACCCAGAGGGGAAAAAAGCTCTATGGAGGGGAAGTAATAGAGTTTGGGGGTCAGAAGGTGATAATAGAAAAATAAATGCTGGTGTGCAATGATAGTAAAGTCAATAGACCTGAAAAATTATAGAAATTATGACATAATGAGTATGAATTTTTCAGATAAGACAAATATCATATATGGAGATAATGCCCAGGGAAAAACCAACATACTTGAGGCAATGTGTGTATGCGCCACCTCCAAGAGCCACCGTGGAAGCAAAGACAGGGAAATAATCCAGTTCGGAAGCGATGAGGCACACATTAAGATGGTTGTCGAGAGGGGCGGGCTTGATTACAGGGTGGACATGCACCTTAAAAAAAACAGGCACAAGGGCATTGCAGTCAATGGGGTTCCGTTGAGGAAGGCGCTTGACCTGTTTGGGATAGTGAACATAGTTTTCTTTTCACCTGAGGACCTCAACATAATCAAGGATGGACCTGCCGAAAGGCGGAGGTTCATGGACATGGAATTAAGCCAGCTTGACAAGATATACGTCCATAACCTTGTGTCCTACAACAAGGTGCTCCTGCAGAGAAACAAGCTGTTAAAGGACATAGCATTTGGCGTGGGCGACAAGGATACACTTGATGTATGGGATATTCAGCTTGAAAGGTATGGAAAACAGGTAATATCCATCAGGAAGGATTTTGTCGGAAGGTTGAATGAGATTGTGACAAGGATTCATTCCAACCTGTCGGGGGGAAGTGAAAGGCTTAAGATAGAGTATGTTCCAAATTCAGGTGAGGATGCATTTGCCATGGACATAAGCACCTCAAGGGACAGGGACTTAAAGCTTGGAACCACCAATTGCGGACCCCATAAGGATGACCTGGTGTTTTACATTAACGGCAATGATGTGAGAAAATATGGCTCACAGGGACAGCAGAGGACGGCTGCGCTATCCCTCAAGCTTGCCGAGATTGAGTTTGTAAGGCAGATTATCGGTGAGAATCCCGTGCTTCTGCTTGATGATGTGCTGTCGGAGCTGGATTCAAAAAGACAGCAGTTTCTTGTTGACAGCATGGGTGACATACAGACGATAGTTACCTGTACAGGAATCGAGGAATTCATCAACAGGCAGTTGAATGTGAGCAAAACCTACAAGGTTGTGGCAGGACAGATATATCCCATGTAGATATGATTAGTAATTAAATTTATGCAAGCTAGGAAAGAGAGGATAATACATTGGCAGAATATGGTGCTGAACAGATTCAGATTCTTGAGGGTTTGGAAGCAGTCAGGAAAAGGCCTGGCATGTACATTGGCACTACCTCATCAAG
>CAYZYS010000035.1:0-18622 GCA_964482605.1 uncultured Bacteroides sp. | reverse complement strand
GTAATCTTCGGACTTAGCTCTGATGAGGTCATCCGTTATGAGAACGAGGGCGGATACGACCCTATGGAGATATTCAACAATGACCAGGATGTGAGAAGGGTGCTCATGCAGCTCATCAACGGTGAGTATTGCAGGGAGAATCCGGAGCTGTTCAGGGACATTTACAATTCGCTTCTCTACAATTCAGACGGAAGGCGGGCTGATACCTATTTTATTCTGAAGGATTTCCGTTCTTATGCGGAGGCACATGAGAGGATGCTTGAAAAGTACAATGACGAGGCTGGCTGGGCCAGGTCGGCAATGCTGAACGTGGCATGCTCCGGCAAGTTCTCATCAGACCGTACGATTCAGGAGTATGTTGATGACATCTGGAAGCTGGAGAAGGTTGCAGTCAACATATAAATAAATGTTGGTAAATTAAGAGATTAATCTGGGAGGAATCCACACGGTGTGGGTTCCTCTTTTGCGTTGGTTCTGCATTGCCGATGGACAGGGGTGTGTGCATGCATATCACATGGGGCAATGGCATATATTTATGCTTGGGTGGAGGTGGTTTTGTATGGCGCATGGATTAAGGAAAATGTTGATATACATTTTGTGTATTATTATATTGCCAAGTATTGTCACGTTAATGTGGACAGGCGTGCTAAGGGGCGAGGCGGTTGACATTGACTACAACAAGCCCAGGGTGGTTGTGAACCAAAAGAGGGGTGATTTGGAGATGAACCTTGACGAGTACATGGTTGGGGTGCTTGCGGCAGGGCTTGAGTATTGTGACGAGGTGGAATACATAAAGGCGCAGGCTGTCATGGCACGGACGGGGATAATGGCCGTGATGGGCGGTGAGCGGGTGGTTAATTCGGAAAGCCTGGGGTTTAATTACCTGTCGGCAGGTGAAAGGAAGCGGCTGTGGCGGGAGGAGTGTGCTGACAGGGAGCAGCTCATCCGTGACTGCATCAGTGCGGTTGATTCGCAGGTGATGTATTACGGGGACATGCTTATCAGTTGTCCGTATGGGCTTTTGAGCGCAGGGCAGACAAGGACGGGCGGGGAGGCTTATCCGTGGCTTGTGTCGGTTTCGTGCAGTGGTGACACGGAGGCGGAGGGCTTTGTGCAGATAAGGCAGCTTGAAGCCTCTAAGCTGGCTGCAATGTTCAGGGAGCATTACCAGAGGGAAATTGGTTTAAATGAAGCAGGAATACGGGAGTCAATCCAGGTGGTTTCGAGGGATTCGGCAGGCTACATTACAAAAATCCAGGTCGGAACGGAGGTCATGACGGGAGACGAATTTGCGGGTCTTTTGGGACTTGCCTCTGCACATTTTTCATTGGATTATGGTGATGACGGCTATGTGACAATCACGGTGAAGGGTGATGGCGGAGGCTATGGAATGAGCCTGTACACAGCCAGGGCAATGGCATGGGAGGGCAAGACCTATGATGAAATTTTGAAATATTTTTATTATGGAATAGAGATTAAAACTTGAGGTAAGAATACTCATATCAGCTTTATCAAAATGAATGTGGAATGGAGTATGGTATGAGAAAAAGAAAGAGAAGGCTTAGCAGGGAGAAGAAGATGTCAATTGCCGTGACGGGGGCGCTTGTGTGTGCATTGGCTGTGGGAGGTTTTTCAATCGTTGGTGATGCCCTTAACAGCGGGACAACGGGAGGCGGAGGCGGCGGAACGGTCATTGACCTGAACGAGGGGGCGAGCCAGGGCGGCGGCAATTTGGCGTACAACGAGCCTGAGACTGCCGTGCAGCCGCAGACGGTGAAGCAGGAGGCGACTGTACAGAAGGCAAAGGAGGAGGTTACAAAGGAGGAGACGGATAATGGCAGCCAGGGTGAAGCGGCTCAGGAGAAGCCCGTGGATGCGGCAGATAACGTGTCTGCAAGGTATTCATTTTCAGAGAATGACACCCTGACCTGGCCGGTGGCAGGTGACGTAATCCTGAAATACAATGTGGACAGTACGATATATTTCAAGACGCTGGGAATGTATAAGACCAATCCTGCAATCAACATTGCAAGCCAGGTTGATGAGCCCGTGGTGGCTGCTGCATCCGGTGTTGTCACGGGGGTTGTGACCAACGAGGAAACAGGAATTACGCTCACGGTTGACATCGGGAACGGATATGTGACGACCTATGGGCTCTTGAAGGATGTGACGCTCAAAAAAGGCATGACGATTGTGGCGGGAGAGGTCATCGGCAAGGTTGCCGAGCCCACCAAGTATTACACCGAGGAAGGTGCAAATGTGTTTTTCAAGCTGGAAAAGGACGGGGAGAGCCTGGACCCCGTTATGTACCTGGGGGAATAGGGCGTAAAGTAGGAAATTATAAACAAATTCTAAATTGTTAGCACTCGCTCTTGACGAGTGCTAACAATAGTGCTATAACATAATCAGACGAAGGGAACGAAAGCTCCTGGAATAAAATTAGAAGAACAACACATAATGTTGCAGAAAGAATGGAGGAATGACTTATGTTGATGCCTAGTATTTTTGGAGAGAATTTGTTTGATGATTTCTTTGATGATTTTGCCCGTCCGGCAAGGGGCGCCGCAAGGTATGGCACACCGGTGGCAAGCGTGATGAAGACCGATATTCGTGAGACGGATAAGGGCTTTGAGCTTGACATAGATTTGCCGGGGTACAAGAAGGAGGATGTCAAGGCGCAGCTTAAGGATGGGTACATGACCATCAGCGCTGAGAAGAAGCAGGAGGATGACCAAAAGGATGACAACGGCAAGTTCATCCGCAGGGAGAGATTCTACGGAACCTGCAGCAGAAGCTTCTATGTTGGCGAGGATTTGACGGAGGCTGACATCAAGGCGAAGTTTGAGGATGGAATCCTCAAGGTGTCAGTGCCTAAGAAGGAGGCAAAGCCTGAAGTGGAGGAAGATAAGTACATTGCCATAGAAGGCTAAATGCATCAAGTATATGTAAAGCAATGGGGACGGAATTTCCGTCCCCATTTTTTTGTGTCCATGGCTTATCGTCCGAAGCCACGGCCTATTTTTGTGCCGCAATCCATGCCTGCAGCTTTGAGTCAATTATGTCAAATGGCACTGGTCCAAGCTCCAGTATGAATTTATGAAAATCCCTTGCCGAAAATTCATTCCCAAGTGCAGCTTTTGCGGTGGTTTTCCAATTCTGGAATGCAAATGCGCCTATTCCATAGCGTGGGTAGGAGGCAGGCTCCGCAACCAGTCTGTTGTATATGTCATCCGTGTCTACGCTGTCGCCAAAGCCCCACTGCATGAGGTACGTTTTCAGGTATTCACGGGACCAGCCGTAGTAGTTCACGCCCATGTCCATTTTTGCATATATTCCCCAGATTATGGATTCGTTGCTTGCCATGAAGGCGTACAGTGAATCGTTGTCTGCCTTGTCGTCCAGTGTGTATGCATACAGCTCAATGTAGGTCGCCCACCCTTCGGAATATGCACCTGGTGCGAGGAGCCGCCTTATGGGATTCGGGTTGGTGGAGGCAAAGTAGGTGTTCTGGTAAAGGTGTCCGGGATAGCCCTCATGCGCCAGGGTTGTGTAGGTGTTTTCGTCATCAAGCTGTGATTGGTTGATGATTATGAGGTTTTCCGAAGGGTTGTCAACCTGGGGCACAATGTACATGGCAGGGTTTGCATTTTCCTCAAGGGACTTGTCAACATACCGTATTTCGTAGCTGACATCCGGGGCTTCGGGAAAATCCTCCTCAAGCTTTTTTTTCAAATCCTCAACGGCTTTTTCAGGGTCGGTTATTGAAAATGAAAAATCTTCATAGCGGTCTTCAAGTGAGCTTGCATTTGCCTGCATGTACAGCAGGTTGGCGGTGATGTACTGGTCCAGCATGCTGTCCAGCTCATCCATTGTCTTTGACCAGCCAAAGTCGGATTTTATCAGGTATTCATAATATTTCCTGCCATTTTCGGTGTCCGCAAGGGTCTTGTCTGTGCCGGTGCCCTTGAGGGACTTGACACCGTCAATGAGAATCTGGTAGGATGGAACAAAGCTTTCCAGAACTGCTTTTCTGTTGGCATCAACATAGGCCGCCTTTTCGTCGCTGCTTAACCCCTCAACCCCCTCAAGCCTGCTGTTAAAGGTTGATATGAGAAATGTATTCTCGTCCATGTTGGCTGACATGAAGGTCTCACACTGGCTGATTACCTCATCAGCCACGGAATCCCCCATAAATAAGCCTTTTTCGGAGCGCAGCTTCTCATACTGGATGACCTGGCCGAAATACCTTGCCGTGTCATTCAGGAGCGCAATGTAATCCTCAATGTCCTTTTTTGAGTAAAATTCATAGTTGGTGAACAGCGTTGGCAGCATGACGCTGATTCCGGAATACGGCGTAAGCTCCGTGGTGTACATAAACAGGTCGCAGTATTCCAGCTCAAGCTCAAGGTTGTATTTCAGGGTATCGTAGATAAGCTGCTGTTCCTCTGAAAGCTCCGTATAGTCAAAGGTCTTGAGCCTGTTTAGGTACCCTGTCAGTGTGCTGGTGTCCCCAAGGCTCTCAAATTCGTAATCCCCCAGTGACACGCTGGAATCGTTGATTCCGTAGTTTTCAGGGTTTTTCATGTAATAATGTATGTTGAGTGTGTTTCCCGACAGTTCTTCCTGAAGTATCTCAAGGGTGAACTGGTTGAAGCTTTCAAGGTCGCTGTCTGCGTGTGGAATGCTTTCCTGTGCGGCGGCGTCATTGCCGCTGGCATCTGCGGAACCACCATTTTCCGTAATTCCCCTATTAAAGCTCCAGCCTGGCAAGGACGGCAGTGAGCAGCCCACAAGCCCCATGGTTAGCGCAATCGCAAGCACCATGGCGGTAAACCATCTTAAGCCTCCTGTTATGGATTTTTTTGACATAATTCCTCCTTGTATCAATGTATTCCACCATATGATAAAACAATACGCTAAGTATAGCATGTTTATCAGGCTGATAGTAGAAGAATATGTGCATGAAAGGTAGACTATATGACTAATATAAGAAAATTTTATCGTAAAATGTGTTGCCTGGTATGGCTTTTCGTATGCCTGCTGGCATTTGGCACAATTCCCGTCATCAGTGCGTATTCGCAGGAGGATGACGTGGTGTGTTTTGATGAAAATGGCAGGCTTTCATTTTCAATGAGGGACAATCCCGCGATTCACGTGGCATATAAAACAATAGCATGGACGCTTAAAAAATATGACCTGCCCATAGACCATCCCGATAACCTGACAATAACACTTTGGCTGCAGGATGAATCATATCTTGGGGATGACGGCTACATGCACACCACAATATATGTGGAACGGCAGCAGATTCTTGACAAGGTGGCGGAGGTATCCGCCGACTGGCTTGAGGAGATTAGGCGGATTGGGGGTACGGCGTACCTGGACAACATCATGACGGTATCGGTTGACGGAAATCCCCTTGGTTATGTTGACGTTGACGGGGGTTACCATGGTGAGGTGTATGACACCTATGAGGGCATTGCGGGGGCAAGGGACTGGAAGAACCCTGAGGATTTGCGGCAGTATTTTGGAAGGAGGGTGGCGCTTCCTGCTGATGAGGCGGAGTACCAGCCCCAGGGGGAGGTTGTTTCCAACGTGCCGCTGACGGCATATTACAACTACGGCGCAGGGGGCATTTCCATTGGGAGGACGGGGAGGCTGTATAGTGACACATATGATGTGTGGCAGGCAATCCCCGTCATGGAAAATGTGAATGCGGAGGGGGATTTCAGCGCCTATGCGTACAAGCTCGATTACCGGCGGGTTCAGGGGACGAGATATTATGGGGTTTTGGTGACGGTTGGGGTTGACCTTGAGTGGACGGATTCACTGGGGGTGGAACGCAGCAGGTATGTGGAATATTCCGACTGGTATGAGGTGGAAAGGGATTATTCTTATTATGAGGTTGATTCGCTGGATTTTTATTCTCTCACGGGGTGGCAGGTTGACAATGCCGCCATTGGGAGCCACTGGATTGCCAACGGCGTAATCAATGTTCCCGTGCGCACGGGCGCGGCATCCATAACGGACCCTGAATATGAGGGGCATCTGTGGTATTATGCGGGAACCTATGAGGATGTGCCTGACCTTGACCTGCAGTGGCTTGCGGAGAATGAGGTGGGGGACATACAGACCACAAGCGATGAGATTTGGGTGTGTGATTATTCGCTGAGTGACGGATGGCAAATGGGCAGGAATAAAATTTTTGACCAGCATGGAAGCCGCCTTCCGTCTGGTGATTCGCTGGTCACGTTGGCAGGGGGCAATATGCCAATCAGGGTGGACTGCGCCAATGAAACCTGCGCAACGGACAGCATTTGCCGCTATGAAAGGCAGGAGGTTGCTGGTATTGGGGAGGTTCCACATTCCGCCACGGAGCCGTCCTGCCATGAGAAAAATGTCCTTGTGAACCCAATCACAATCCATACCCCTGTTGTGTGTGACGCAGCAATCACGGACAACAGGGCGGATAACCAGCTGGTGGTTCCGCGGGAGGATAGGGCCTCACTGGTGCTTGGCAAGGAATTTTCGGTGAATGTGGACAGCCGCGGGACACATGCGGAATTTAAGGGCTATGGCAGCAGGGACTACGGATGCTACGTGGGGGAGTGGCAGGTGCGTTTTCCATTTCAGGTGCAGAGCGGCGTGGACGGGCAGACGGTGCAGGCTGGCACGTGGGTGACGCTTGACGGCAGGGGCGCAGGCACATTTACGCTTCCCGTGACGGTTGACGAGGGGGACTATGCCGTGGAATTCAGGACGATTGCCGTGAATGTAGATGATTACTCACAGGTTTACGATTGTCAGTCGCATGCCAATTTAAACCCTGAGTATTACGCGGCGGATGACACCGTTTTGGTGCATGTGTCAGGACAGCTTTGTGAATTTCAGGTGACGTCATCCAACGACCCTGCATGGACCAAAAAACTTGAAGCAGGCGGCGTGGGCGCAGGCGGTCTTCCGGTGGGTCTTTGGCACGTAGGGGCTTTTGCGGGCTCGCCATTAAGGCTTGGATATGAATTTACATATGGGCTCACCTGCGTTGGGAATATGGCCGGGGACGATTCCATAAGGGCTTTAGTCAGTGCGGAATACAGGGCTGAGGGAAAGCCGGGGGTTGCGGTGGATTTGTACCGGGTGGTCACGGAGGATGGCGAATGGGCGGAAATCATTCCGATTGACATGGAGCTTGGAAGCAGTGACATCATTTGCATTGGCAGCAGTGATGACGGGCATGTGACGCACTGGCAGTGTACATGGGGGCTGCCGAAGCTGACCATTGCCGTGGAGAAGGGGCTTGACAGGGAGCAGATTGATGAGCAGTCGGTGCTTAACATGGAGGAGGGGGTGCTTGTGCTGAACTTTGACATAACCAGCATTGTCGGCGGGGAGGAGCATCTTAGCTACGGCAATGCGGGAAATCGTGCAAGGGGGTACTGCAACATGTGGCAGCAGGAGGGCTTCGTCCGCCTTGGGGGAGGGGACGGAGGCTGGATTAAGGATTACGGGGATGTGGTGTGGTACCATGGCAACCGGAATTACATGGAGGATTACGTGGTTGTGGGTACACATTAGTTAAAAGAAATGGAATTGCTAATGTAAGGAATATGTGGTAATATTGGTCTATATGGGCTCGATTTATGTAAATTGCGGGCGATTTGGAAAGTAAAGCGGTTTCCGTGGGATTTGGAGGTATGTGAAATGGTTTCATTAGTTACAGGCGGATGTGGCTTCATAGGCTCACACATCGTGGACAGGCTGCTTGCAGAGGGGCATACGGTGAGGGTTATCGACAACTTCACAACGGGGCGTCCTGCCAATCTTGACCATCAGAAGGACAATAAGAACCTGACAATCTATCAGAAGGACATCCGTAATAAGGAAGACATAGAACCGGTATTCCAGGGCGTTGATTATGTGTTTCACATGGCTGCGCTGGCTGACATTGTTCCGTCAATTCAGAAGCCGTGGGAGTATTATTCCTCCAATGTGCTTGGAACCTACAATGTGTGCGAGTGTGCAAGGGCAGCAGGCATCAAGAAGCTTGTATATGCAGCTTCCTCGTCCTGCTATGGAATCCCTGACAAGTACCCGACTGATGAGAAGGCGGAAATCCGCCCGCAGTATCCATACGCCCTGACAAAGAGGCTGGGTGAGGAGACCGTGCTTCACTGGGGTCAGTGCTATGGGCTTCCTGTCGTGACGCTGAGGCTGTTTAACGTATATGGCACTCGTTCAAGGACATCAGGGACATATGGTGCCGTATTTGGGGTGTTCCTTGCGCAGAAGCTTGCGGGAAAGCCATTTACGGTGGTTGGAACCGGCGAGCAGACAAGGGATTTCACGTATGTGACGGATGTTGCGGACGCATTTTACACAGCCGCAATGTCAGACATAACCAATGAAACCTTCAATGTGGGCTCAGGCGGCACTTATTCGGTCAACAGGCTTTGTGAGCTGCTTGGTGGCGAGATTGTGCATATTCCGAAGAGACCTGGCGAGCCTGACTGCACATTTGCAGACACGACAAAGATTGAAAAGGCACTCAACTGGCATGCAAAAATCAGCCTTGAGGAGGGCGTTGCAAAGATATTGGAGAACATTGACTACTGGAGGGAGGCACCAGTGTGGACGCCTGATTCCATCAGTGTTGCAACTGAGGATTGGTTCAAGTACCTCGGAAAGGATGACCAGAAGTAGATGCATAGGGAGTATCTGGATGATTTTGTGGATGCGCTGGGCAATGCCGTGTTCACTGTGGCAAATGGTGCAGGAGCGGGGCAGCTTGCAGGCTATGAGGAGGGCATACAGGCGCTTGTGGATGTTTTCACGCAGGCGAAGCAAGGCGGCAACACGGCGTATTTTGCCGGCAACGGCGGAAGTGCCGCAATCGCAAGCCATATGACAAGCGACTTCAGGAAAAATGGAAACATGAAGACGGGGGCGCTGCTTGACGCTTCTGTCATCACCTGCTTTGGCAACGATTTTGGCTATGACAGGGTGTATTCCAAGCAGATAGAGCAGCTAGGACAGGCGGGGGACATCCTGGTGGGCATAAGCTCCTCCGGCAATTCCATGAACATAGTGAATGCCATTGAGGAAGCGAAGCGCAAGGGGATGAAGGTCATCACCCTGTCCGGTTTCCGGCCTGACAACAAAATCAGGCAAATGGGCGACATCAATGTGTATGTTGCCAGGGAGCATTACGGAATTGTTGAATCGGCTCATGTGACAATGCTGCAGCAGGTGGTGGATGTGCTGCTGGAGCGTGACGGGGCGCTTGTGTAGAAATGCCCCAAAACCCTGATGCGCTACATTATCAGCGGTGCAGTTTTGTTGGATTGGTGTGGAGTTTGGTATGTTGCATGGAAATGTTTCCGGTAAAAAAATAATGCCTGCCGTGTTCCTTGACAGGGATGGCTGCATAACTGAAGAAAAGAGCTACGTGAGGACGGCAGAGGATATGGAAGTGTATTCCTTTGCCGCCGCTTGCATAGGGAAGCTGCACGAAATGGGCTACCTTGCTGTGGTGATAACCAACCAGTCAGGGATTGGCAGGGGGTATTTCACCGAGGAGGCACTGGAGGAAATGAATGACAGGCTCCTTCGGGAGACTGGCGTTGATGCAATATATTATTGTCCCCATTGGTATAATGAAAAAAGCACGCTTTCGCAGTACAACATTGACTGTGAATGCCGCAAGCCCAGGACGGGAATGATAGACAGGGCAAAGCGTGAATTTGCGGCGAAGGGAATTGACATTGACATGGGACATTCATGGTTTGTCGGGGACAGGGCAACTGACCTGCTCACGGGAAAAAATGCCGGAATTAAGTCTGTGCTGGTGCGGACGGGGTATGGAAGCGGCAGGCTGGAACAGCCCGTGGAGCCGGATTTTGTGTGTGAGGATTTGGAGGCGTTTGTCACAATGCTGGAGAAGGCCTGACATAATGAGTGGATGAAAGGAACGGCACAGGATGGATTTGTATAAAAAAACGGTACACATACTTGGAAAGGGCAGGCAGTGGGGTCTGCTTGGAATACTGGTGCTGACCCTCATCGGGGCGGGCGCAGAGCTTCTTGGCGTCTCCATGATACTGCCCTTTGTCAATGCCATAATGGACCCGGAGTTTGTGTCCGGAACGCCTGTGCTTCGTGAGGTTCAGGAACATACCGGATGGTCGTCCAATTCCATGATAGCGCTGATTGCATTGGCACTGGTGCTTGTGTATGTGATAAAAAACATATACCTCATTTTGATGAACAACCAGATATACAAATACACCTACCGCAACCAGAGGGACCTGGCATGCAAGATGATGCAGTATTACATGGGACTTCCTTACATGAGGCTGAGGGAGCAGAACAGCTCTGACCTAATCCGCAATATCACGGCGGATTCCAACAGGTGCTTCGTTGTTGTGCTCAATACGCTGCAGATGACCTCAGAGCTGTTAATCAGCGGCGTCCTTGTGGTGTACCTCATCATAACCGACCCGGTGATTACATTTCTTGTGGTTGTCATAATGTGCATAAGTATGTTCCTTGTGCTTAAGTTCCTCAAGAGCAAGGTTGCAAGGCTCGGCGTCCAGGACAGGCTGTATGAGGCACAGATGAATAAATGCGTCCTTGAGGCGTTTGGCGGTGTGAAGGAGGTTAAAATCACCCACAGCGAGAAATTCTTCATGGATGATTATTACTTTAAGAGCACCAGGTATGCGGAGCTTCACAGGAAATGCGATGTGCTGGGGCTGATACCGAAGCAGGTCATGGAGGTCGTGACAATTGGAAGCCTCATGCTCAGCCTGTCGGTAAGGCTCCTCATGGGGGCGGACCCAAGCTCATTTGTTCCGATTGTGTCGGTGTTTGCGGTTGCGGCATTCAGGCTTCTCCCGTCGGTGAACAAGATATCAGGCTACATTAATTCCATTGCATTTCACAAGGCATCCTTTGATGCGATATATGGCAGCATTGATGAGATGCGCCAGGGCAATGAGCAGTATGTCGAGGATACACAGAATAAGCCGGAGGTGGCACTTGAGAGGGAGTTTTGCCTTAAGGGGCTTAGCTTTCATTATCCTGATTCCGACAAGAACGTGATAGACAACATTGACCTCACGCTTTCGAAAAATGAGTCAATAGCCTTCATTGGGCCATCGGGTGCGGGGAAGACCACGCTGGCGGACATAATACTTGGCGTTCTCACGCCGCAGGCAGGGGACATGCTGGTTGACGGGGTGAGGATTAACGACAACATTTACAATTGGCAGAAAAGGCTGGGGTACATCCCGCAGCAGATATTTTTGTTTGATGACAACATCAGGCGCAACATTGCATTTGGAATACCTGAGAATGAGATAGATGACAAAAAGGTGTGGAAGGCGCTTGAGGAGGCGCAGCTTAAAAGCTTTGTCGATGAGCTTCCGGAGGGGCTTGAGACAAGGATTGGCGAGAGGGGCGCAAGGCTGTCCGGCGGACAGAGGCAGCGAATCGGAATAGCCAGGGCGTTGTATTATAACCCTGACATACTGGTGCTTGACGAGGCGACCTCGGCACTTGACAACGAAACGGAGAGGGCTGTCATGGAATCCATTGAGAAGCTGCAGGGCAGCAAGACAATGATTATCATTGCCCACCGCCTGACAACGGTGCAGACCTGTGACAACATCTACGAGGTCAAGGACGGCAAGGTGATTCACAAGGACAAGAGGGAAATCTTCGGGGATTGAGTGACATGGGAAGGACGATATATTCGGAGCCGACAGGGGGTTTGTGCAACCGCATGGGGGCACTTAATTATGCCTGGCTTTTTGCGAGGGAATACGGCTGCGACCTGGTGGTGCTGTGGAAGAATAATTTTGAGGCGGCATGCGACCTTGAGGATGTGTTTCCGGATTTTGCCAAGAGGGCACATGTTAATGTAACGGTGCGCAACCTTGATTATTACAAGGAGACGCCGAAGGAGCTCATGAAGTCCGGCAGGGTTTGGGCGGCGCTTGCAAGGTGTGTGAGGCATGCTGCGTATTCCCTGTATTTTAAGTACAGGTACGGCAGGGAGCTTAAGTTCAAATACGAGACGGACGGGCTTGACCGTGGCGATGCCAACGCATTTAACCACAAGGTGTTTGAGGGGTGGCTGGCATCGGGTAGGAAATGGTGTACCATCAGCTCCTACCAGTGTGCGGATTTGACACACGACTATTCCGTGCTTGAGTTTGCCCATGGGTACCAGGCTGCGGTTGATGAGCTTCTGGCAAGGGAGCTTGGGAAGTGCGGAGTGTACTTTGCGGAAAATTACGTGCAGGGTGGCACAGGGGACAATATGGGAGCGTACCTTCGGAAAAACGTTGTCGGGGTGCATGTGCGCAGGGGTGACCACCAATTTGCCACTGAACAGAATCCCCTGGAGGGTTTTGTTAGCAAGATGGGGAAGGCTCTCTCGGATAATCCTGACACCTTGTTTTACCTTGCCTCTGACGGACAGGATGTGATTGACAGGATGAGGGAGGAATTCCCTGGGAAAATCATGGTTAATTCAGGCGCCAGCCTTACCAGAAAATCAAAGGCAGGCATGGATGGCGCGGTCATTGACCTGCTTGCACTGTCAAGGACAGGCAGGATAATAGGAAGCTTTGGCAGTACATTTAGCGATATGGCGTCATATATTGGGAGGATTGGCCTGGAATATTCCAATATGGAAAATTAGCATGTGCGGGCAATGTGTATTGGTATGCAGGGAAATGTTTTGATTAGCAAAATTAACAAAAAAAGCATAGTTATATTGATGTTTGCCGTCATGCTGTGTGTGGGACTTCTTACCATCGGCGATTATGGACAGCCGCTTGATGAACAGTGGGAGTATTCGCTCATGCTTGCCAATGCCAAGGAGTATGTGCTTCATCTTCCGGATTCAAAAATCAAGGATAAGCTCAATAACCTGTATATAATCAGGGACATAAAGCCCATATCACAGACTGGTGAGTCGGACCATGGTGAGGCCGCCTATCATCCTTATGTGGTGTTAACGATAATTCTTGGGGGGCTGTTTAGGCCATGGATTTTGCACGCATATACATTTTCCGTATTTATGCTTGGCGTGCTGTCGATGTACTTCATTGTGAAAAAGCTGATGAAAAGCAGGTGCGTGGGGCTGCTGGCTGCAATGCTTTTATACCTGACACCAAGAATGTTTGCGCAGGCACACTACAATAACAAGGACATCGTGCTTTTGGCACTGTCACTGTTTACACTGTGGATGGGGCTTGAAATGCTGGAGAAGGATAAATACAGGTATGCCGTGCTGTTTGGGCTGGGGGGTGCCGTGGCAGCCAACACCAAGATAGCAGGGGCATGGTTTTTCGGGACCATGGGACTGGCGTATCTGGGAAGGTTCATCCATGCATGCGCGAGGTGCGGCATTGGGGCTGAAAGCCTGCACCGCCTGAAGGTGGGCATTGCTGCAATTGTTGTGTTTTTTGCAGGCTATTGGCTTGTGACGCCGGGGATGTGGGATGACCCTGTTGGATTCATACAGTATCTTGTCATCAATGCCAATAGTTTTGAGAGATGGGATGGTTATGTGCTGTTTAACGGTGAATTTTACAGGGCGAGTGACAATCCGCTGCCGAATGCGTATATTCCATGGATGATTGCCATAACCGTGCCTGTGAGCGTGCTTGCGGGCGTTGCGTCAGGGCTTGCAAGGAATGTTGCGGATGTCTGCAGGTGGATTGCCATGTACCGTAAAGGGGATGAAAATGGTGAAGCCAGCGTCAGCACTGCTGATGGGCATGTGATGTGGTATATGCTTTTCTTCGCCGTATTGTGGCTTTTTCCGCTGGCCTATGCAGTTGTTACCGGAACGAAGGTGTACAATGGCTGGAGGCATTTCTACTTCGTGTATGGTCCCATGGTGGTCACATGCGTTTATGGAATGGAGTGGCTTGGCAGGCTTGTGAAAAGCAGAATCATCAGGCGGGGGCTTGCGGGTGCCATCCTTGTGGCGCTTGCCATAGGGCTTGCGGCAAATCGTTCCTCACAGCAGGCGTATTACAACATCCTTGCGGGGATTGATGTTGAGGACAGGTATGAGCTGGATTACTGGGATGTGTCAATTCTTGATGCGCTAAAGAAGATAAAGGTGCTTGACGACGGAGGCACGGTTTTGGTTGGAAGCTGTGAAGACTGGACGCTTTCAGGGCTTAAAAAGACATTGCGGATGATTGATGATGACCGCCTGGAATGTGTTGATTGGCAGACTGCAGATTGGCTCATTCTCAACCCGACATACGTGAAGCTCAATCCGTCGGAGGATTTGGATTATGTAATTGAAAATTATGATTTGGCATACGAAAAGAAATCCTATGGCAATGTGGTTATGAGGGTTTACCGCAGACGCGGGTAAGCCAAGAAAAATATAAATGGCATCCATATGCAAAATATATCAAAAATGCATATAAAATTTATCTGGATGCGGAAAGGCATGGTTGAAGCATGAAGATTGCAGTTGCAGGAACAGGGTATGTGGGGCTGTCCAACGCCATTTTACTGGCACAGAATAATGAGGTTTATGCTGTGGACATAATACAGGAGAAGGTGGACATGATTAATGACCGAAGGTCGCCGATTGTTGACAGGGAGATAGAGGAGTACCTGTCAAACCATCAGTTAAGCCTTACAGCCACAACCGATGCAAGGGAGGCGTATTCCAAGGCCGATTTTGTCATTATATCCACGCCTACCAATTATGACTCCAAGAAGAATTATTTTGACACATCCTCTGTTGAGGCTGTAATCAGGCTTGTGATGGAGGTCAATCCCAATGCTGTCATGGTGATTAAGTCAACCATACCGGTTGGGTATACTGAAGGCATAAGAAAGAGGCTGAATTGTGGCAACATAATATTCTCACCTGAGTTTCTTAGGGAGGGAAGGGCGTTATATGACAATCTTTACCCGTCAAGAATAATTGTCGGTGCTCCGTCTGATGATGAAAATATGCAGAAGGCGGCGCATACATTTGCAGGGCTGCTTAAGCAGGGCGCAATTAAGGAGGACGTGCCTGTCCTGTTCACGGGGCTTACCGAGGCGGAGGCTGTGAAGCTTTTTGCCAATACATACCTTGCGCTGAGGGTTGCATATTTTAATGAGCTTGACACGTATGCAGACATGAAGGGGCTTAACACAAAGGACATAATTGAGGGTGTGTGCCTTGACCCAAGGATTGGCAATCATTATAACAACCCGTCCTTTGGGTATGGCGGATACTGCCTGCCGAAGGACACCAAGCAGCTTCGCGCCAATTACAGTGACGTGCCGAATGAGCTCATGGGGGCGATTGTCGAGTCCAACAGGACGAGGAAGGATTTCATAGCAGAGAGGATTCTTGACATGAATCCGAAGGTGGTGGGACTTTACAGGCTTGCCATGAAGGCTAATTCCGATAATTTCAGGCAGAGTGCAATACTTGGCATAATGGAGAGGATTAAGGCGAAAGGCGTTGAGGTAGTAATCTATGACCCTGCGTTAAAGGAGGCGACCTTCTGCAATTCAAGGGTCGTGACTGACCTTGCGGAGTTTAAGGGCCTGTCGGACGTGATTGTGGCAAATCGCCAGGATGAGCTGTTGAAGGATGTGCAGGAAAAAGTATATACGAGGGATATATATTACCGTGATTAGGGCATATAAAATATTAAAAAACATAATACTGTTCATATTTATTTTTATGCTTATTGTGCTGCTTGCCATGAGCTGCACGGAGACGGTATATTTCGACACGGTGGGTGCGTTTTGGAGGATGGATGATTCACCTGTGCTGCGTGTAATCATGCTTGTGTGCATCGCATTGCTTGGTGGAATGCTGTACAGGGCGCTTAATGGGCGTACATGGGAGATTGGCAGCAAAGGCATGCTCATCGCCACCGCAATCCATGTGGCAATAATGCTGGCATTTATCCTGTTCACGCAGTATGAGCCCGTGAGTGATGAGCTTTACTGCATGAATGCGGCTGCAGACCTTTTGAATGGTGACAACAGTGCGTGGCAGCAGCCCAATTACATGTTCCTGTACCCGTTCCAGGGTGGGCTTGTGCTTGCGGAGTATGTGGTTTCACTGGCTGCGGGGGCCAATAATTACGTGGTGCTTGAGCTGCTCAATGTGGCATTTTACGCATATGCGCTTTGGAATGTTTACCGCATACTGCTTCATACGAATGTGTCACGGAGAATGGCGGGGTTCATATATGTTGTTTCCCCGCTGTGGTTTCCGCTTATGCTTTATGTTTCATTTGTGTATGGCAACCTTGTGGGGCTGATGCTTGCGCTTCTTGGGGTAAGGCTTCTGTGCGGGTACTTTGACAAGGGAAGCGCCTGGAGGCTTGTGGGGCTTGGCTTGTGCATGGGGCTTGCGTGTGTGCTGAAATCCAATTACATGATTACAATGGTTGCATGTGGCTGTGTGTGCGTGCTGCAGGCAGTGTACGTTAAAAAGCCGCTTCCACTTGTGGGGCTTGTGGCACTTGCGGCAGGGTATGTGCTTGTGCGTACCGTGACATTTTCAACGCTGGAGCACATGACGGACACGCCCACTCCTGACGGCATTCCGATGTCTGCCTGGATGGCAATGGGAATGTATGACGGTGGCGATTATGGCTGGTTTAATAATTACAATGGTTACGTATATGCAAGGAACGGCTATGATTATGAAGTGACAAATGATGAGTGCGTTAGCCTGGTGGTGGCAAGGTTTGGGGAAGCCATAAGCTCTCCGAGGAGGTGGCTTAAGTTTTTTTATGTGAAGACGCTGTCACAGTGGGCTGAGCCGACCTTTCAGGGCTTCAACATATTGACCACAAGGGACACTGCACTGACCATCAGGCCGTGGCTAAGGGCAATTATATATGAGGGTAGTGTCAATGGTTTTATCAGGGGCTTGCTGG
Organism: uncultured Bacteroides sp.; assembly: GCA_964482605.1. GTDB lineage: Bacteria > Bacillota > Clostridia > Lachnospirales > Lachnospiraceae > Bacteroides_F. The sequence continues at coordinate 1,685 of CAYZYS010000035.1, read as the reverse complement.
ATGCGGCACAGACGATTGTTTATTTTGGTGCCCTGTGCTTTGCGTGGTTTAAGAGAAGGACTGCCACACCGGGGGAGCTGGTATTTGCCATTGCATTCATTGGCGGCTTCATATTCCACTTATTCTGGGAGGCGAAGGGACAGTATACAATCATTTACTTTTGGATGCTGGTTCCGTATGCTGTCATTGGCTGGAGGGAGCTGTGCATGCGAATGGCAGGGGTGAAATTACCCGATAGAAAGTGAGCGTTAAAAAATATATGCATAGAGTGTTAAAACAACTGGAGAGGGTTTCAAAAAACGTCATTATGTGGCTCTTCATTCTCATGGTGGGCTTTCTTGCCGTGACATCAGTGTTTTTAACCATAGTTGACTATGAGGCGGAGACCATAACATACCAGATGGATTGGTTTTGGCTTAACCTTGCGGTGATGGCGCTGCTGGTTTTGGCAGGGGCATATGTTAAGTTGCACAGGGAGAAGCTTCGCTGGCTTGGGGCATTAGCAACGGGAAAATTCATTGTGGCGTGGACAATCCTCAATTCCGCTGCATTGCTTGGGTGGATTTTGGTGACGCAGCTTGAGCCTGTGGTTGACCAGATGCTCATACTGCAGGTGGTTGAATGTATGCTTAGGGGTGATTATAGCGACTGGCTGCCTGGTTTCAACTATTATATGTTTGATTATCCATACCAGAATGGTATAGTGCTTTTTTACTACTATATTGCGAAAATCACGGGTTCAATTAATTATATGCTTTACCAGGTGATTAACGTGCCGTTTTTCCTGCTGGGGACGTATGCCGTGTACCGTGTGTGCCGCAGGCTTTGGAAAAACAATAATGTGGCAAATGGGCTCGTCTATCTTGTGATGCCGCTGTGGGTGCCGTTTGCACTTTATGTGACATTCATATATGGCACGCTTGTTGGATTTGCCTTTGCCATGCTGGGCATAATGTTTATGTATGATTATTTTGACCAGGGGAAATGGTATCAGGCATTGCTTTCCGCTGTGTCCATGGGGCTTGGCGTTGTACTGAAGTCCAATTATGCCATATTTCTTGTGGCACTTGTCATAATGGTGTTGCTTGACTGGCTTGACACGAGAAGACACAGGGATGTTGTTGCGGCGCTTCTGCTCGTTGTGGTTTACGTTGCAATGAAGAATGGTGTCAACCTGTGGACTGAGCACATCACGGGGATTGCCACGCCAAGCGGGATTCCAAAGACGGCATGGATTATGATGGGTATTGGGGGCAATGATACCTACGGCTGGTGGAATGGCTATACCCTGCTTGTGTACAATAGAAATGGATGGGATTATGATGCCGCCAACGCCGAGGCAATGGGTGCGATTGCTGCAAGGCTAGAGGATTTTGCGTCCAATCCGTTGTTTATGTGTAAATTTTATTTTATAAAGATATGTTCAATATGGATTAATCCATTATTTCAGGGTATAACCATACAAAATGGCAGGGAATCGGCAATAGTGCTGTCAGGGTGGGTTAGCTCCCTGATAGATACAAGGGGGACCCTGTATATGATATTGCTTCATGTGATGGATGTGGTGCAGGCCCTTGTGTATGTGGGGGCGTTGTGCTTTATGTGGCTGAGGAGAAGGACGGTCAGTACACAGCAGCTCATATGGGCAGTGCTGTTCATAGGGGGCTTTCTTTTTGAGCTTATGT
>CAYZYS010000034.1:0-18649 GCA_964482605.1 uncultured Bacteroides sp. | reverse complement strand
CAATCACCGACCCGGGAATCTTTCTTCAGACCAATGTGCTTGGCACGGGTGTCCTGATGGATGCCTGCCGTGAATACGGAATCAAGCGCTACCACCAGGTTTCCACGGATGAGGTTTACGGGGACCTTCCTCTTGACAGGCCTGACCTTTTCTTTACGGAGGATACTCCGATACACACCTCAAGTCCGTATTCAGCCTCCAAGGCAAGTGCGGATTTGCTGGTCATGGCATATCACAGGACATTTGGGCTTCCGACGACCATATCAAGGTGCTCCAACAATTACGGGCCGTATCATTTTCCTGAGAAGATGATTCCGTTAATGATTGCAAATGCGCTGAATGACAAGAAGCTTCCGGTCTATGGCAAGGGTGAAAATGTGCGTGACTGGCTGTATGTTGAGGATCACTGCCGTGCCATTGACATGATAATCCATGATGGGCGCGTGGGTGAGGTGTACAACATTGGCGGACACAATGAGAGAACCAACCTGCAGGTGGTAAAGACAATCCTTAAGGAGCTTGGAAAGGGCGAGGAGCTCATAACCTTTGTGACTGACCGTCCTGGACATGACAGGCGTTACGCAATTGACCCTACCAAGATTCATGACGAGCTTGGCTGGGAGCCGAATACCCTGTTTGATGAGGGAATCAAGAAGACGGTAAGGTGGTACCTTGACAACCGTTCCTGGTGGGAGAACATCATAAAGGGCGAATACCAGAATTATTATGAAAAAATGTATGCGAACAGGTGATGTTTGGCATAAATGCTTCAGGGTTTGAGAATGGAGAAGGACATGAAGATATTGGTGACCGGGGTTAAGGGACAGTTGGGGCATGATGTTGTACTGGAGCTTGAGAAGCGCGGGCATGAGGTCGTCCCAACAGATGCCGAGGAGATGGACATTACTGACAGTGCGATGGTCGAGGAGGTCATAAGCTTCGCCAATCCGGACGGGGTGATTCACTGTGCTGCGTACACCGCAGTTGACAAGGCGGAGGATGATGCTGATACCTGTCGCAGGGTCAATGCCATTGGGACGGAGAACATTGCGAGGGTGTGCAAAAAGCTTAACTGCAAGATGATGTACATCAGCACTGATTATGTGTTTGACGGACAGGGTGAGCGTCCATGGGAGCCTGATGATGAGGTGACAACGCCGCTTAACGTGTATGGGCAGACCAAGTATGAGGGTGAACAGGCGGTCAGGGCAAATGTTGACAGGCACTACATTGTGAGGATTGCATGGGTGTTTGGCGTGAACGGGCACAATTTCGTGAGGACAATGCTAAGGCTCGGCAGGCAGAATGGCGCAGTGAAGGTTGTCGATGACCAGATTGGCTCACCGACCTATACAGAGGATTTGTCAAGGCTTTTGGTTGACATGATGGAGACGGACAGGTATGGAACCTACCATGCCACCAATGAGGGACTGTGCAGCTGGTATGATTTCGCCTGTGAGATATTTAAGTGTGCAGGCATGGATGTGAGTGTCACTCCGGTTAAGAGCAGCGAATTTGCCAGCAAGGCAAAGAGGCCGTTTAACAGCAGGATGAGCAAGGATAAGCTTGAGGCAAATGGATTTCAAAGGCTTCCTGACTGGAGGGATGCCACAAGGCGTTATGTTGAGCTCATTAAGGATGAGATTTAGCCAAAAGGGCATATAAAATCATACGAAGGGAATGATATGGCATCATGGGAAAGATAAAGGTAACAACCTGTGAAATAGATGGCTTGAAGGTTATTGAGCCTGCGGTTTTTGGGGATAACCGCGGATATTTCATGGAAACCTATAATTACAATGATTTCAAGGAAGCAGGCATTGACTGCGTGTTCGTGCAGGATAACCAGTCCGCGTCAAAAAAGGGAGTGCTCAGGGGACTGCATTTCCAGATTAATTACCCGCAGGACAAGCTTGTGAGGGTTGTGAACGGCGAGGTGTTTGATGTTGCCGTTGACTTAAGGAAGGGTTCTGAAACCTATGGAAAATGGTTTGGGGTGGTGCTGTCAGCGGAGAACAAAAAGCAGTTCTTCATACCAAAGGGCTTTGCACATGGTTTTCTTGTGCTTTCGGAGTATGCTGAATTTTGCTATAAGGTGACAGATTTTTATCACCCGAATGATGAGGGCGGCCTTGCCTGGGATGACCCGCAGATTGGGGTTCAGTGGCCTATTCCGGAGGGGATGGAGCTGGTGTTTTCCGAGAAGGACAAGCAGTGGCCTGGAATTGACTCGCTGGGCTGATGGCAGCGGAACAAAAGGTTGTGATTGGAGGGCTTGCGGTTTTGCGGCCGTGGGCCTTAAGGGAAAGTTGGAATGAAGATTGCAGTTGATGCCAGGACCATGGGCTCACGTCCCAGTGGTGTGGGGATGTATCTTTATGATTTTTTAAAGCAGCTGGTGAACTACGAGGAGCTTGAGTTTGTCTTAATCTCCGACGTTGCCACCAGTGAATATATACAGTATTTCATACAGAGGGGAATGGAGGTGCGCACCTCCAATGAATATGTTTATAAGAGTGCAGGTGTGTACTCTTATTTTGCGTTTTTGAAAAAACAGCTTAAGGACATTAAGCCGGATGTGTTCTGGGAGGTGAATTCGCTGGTTCCCGTCACCCTCAAGGGCGATTTCAAGACCATGATAACGATTCACGACATGTTCCCGATTACACATGTAAAATATTTCGGGCGTGTGTACAGTGTGTATTTTCGCCATAGTCTCACAAAGACGCTGAAAAACACTGACATGATACTGTATAATTCACTTCAGACAAAATTAACCACGGAGGCAATATTTCCGGAGGCGAAAAAGATTGCGAACGAGACGGCGTATATAATAACCAATCCCCTGACAAGGGAATATGGACACAGGGATGACGGGTATTTTCTCTATGTGGGCAACATGGAGAAGCGAAAGGGCGTGGACATACTGCTTAACGGATACAGGGAATACCGTTACAGAAAGGGCACGAAGCGTCTCATTGTGGCAGGGAAAATGCTTGAGGATGACATACGTGACCTGCTCAGTGAGGTTCAGGGGGAAACGGGCTCCGTGGAATACCTTGACTACGTCACGGACGAGACAAAGCATGAGCTCATGGCCCATTGCTCCTGCTTCCTCTTCCCGTCACGTGCGGAGGGCTTTGGGATGCCCGTGCTTGAGTGCATGAAGCATTACAAGCCAATGATTGTCGCTGACCTTGACATATATAAGGAGATTGCGGGGGACTGCCTGAACACATTTAAGATGCAGGGCTTCCGTGAGACCAAGTACCAGATAGACAGCTTTGTGGAGCAAATGCTTAATTATGATTCCCATGTTGACAGGGAGGCATATGAGACGGCGATTGCGAGGTATGCACCTGAGCATCTTGGGCGCATTGTGAAGGATTTTATTGAGGCGGGGACGGTGTGAATAATCATACTGCGGAATGGAGAATGACATGGGTTTTTCCAAGGTTATACTGGGTGCGGCCAATGTAATGCGTCCGGTGCTGACACGGATTGTTCCGGCTGGTGTTTTAAGCCGTGTTAAAGATGGTCTGGTGCAGCATAATACAAGACAATTGAAAAATATTTCCATTGTCCCGCATGATGGCACATATGAGATGGGAATCAACCTCATTGGCAATATCCAGGCTGACACGGGTCTTGGTCAGAGCATGAGGCTTGTGTCGGACATATTCGAGGAGATGGGGGAGCCCTACTGCATACATCAGTTTTTTGTTCTGCCAGGTCCGTCTATGACGGACCATACGTATGACGCAAGGATTAGGGAGGATTTGCCCTATGATGTCAATGTGATACATGTGAATGCCAGTGAATTTACGGTTGCCTTCATCAACATGGGGCAGAAGGTGTGGGACCACCGCTACAACATAGCCTACTGGCTGTGGGAGCTGGAGGAATTTCCGGAGGAATGGCTTGGCTGCTTTGAGCTTGTGGATGAGGTGTGGACGCCTGCGGATTTCATAACCAACACGCTTAAGAAGCTTACGGACAAGCCAGTGTACACGGTTCCGTACTGCGTTGAGGCACCGACGGACACCGTATTTGACAGAAAATATTTTGGGCTTCCGGATGATAAGTTTTTATTCCTCATGATGTTTGACAGTGGAAGCATCATGGAGAGGAAGAATCCTGACAGCGTGTTTGCCGCATACAGGCAGGCATTTGGAATGGACAATGACAATGTGGGAATCGTGGTTAAGATTAACGAGTATTCCGACAGGGACATTGAGTATATACACAAAAGCCTTCAGGGCTATAAAAATGTATACATTTTATCGGACACCTACACCAAGGTACAGGTAAACAGCCTGACAGCCTGCGTTGACGTGTTCGTGTCACTTCACAGGGCAGAGGGCTTCGGACTTGTGCTGGCGGAGGCGATGATTGTGGGTACGCCCACGATTGCCACCAACTGGTCAGCCAACACGGAGTTTGTGGACGGTGAGTCCGCGTGTCTGGTGGATTATGAGATGATTGAGCTTGACAGGGACATCCCGCCGTACAAAAAGGGTTATCACTGGGCTGATGCCAATGTGGGGCAGGCTGCGGAATACATGAAAAGGCTGTATGAGGACAGGGACTTTTATGAGTCCATTGTCCAAAATGGCAGGAGGTGCGTGGCAAAACGTCTCAACATGGAGCGCTCGACACGCATTGTGAAGGAGAGGCTTGAAAAGATTCGCAGGGAGGATAAGTGTGAATAGTTTTGTAAAGGAATTCAAGGAAATATATGCCTATCGGCAGATGATATTCAGCCTTGTGAAAAGGGATTTAAGGGGTAGGTACAAGGGCTCGGTGCTTGGCTTCATGTGGACCTTCATCAACCCGCTTTTGCAGCTGTGCGTGTATACGCTGGTGTTTTCGATAATCATGAGGCAGGACATAGAGAGGTATTACCTCTTCCTGTTCGTTGCGCTGATACCGTGGATGTTCTTTTCGGCATCCCTTACAAGCGGCTCCATCAGCATATTGAATCAAAAGGACATGGTGAAGAAGATATATTTTCCAAGGGAGGTCATGCCCATTGCAGACACCACAAGCAACTTTGTGAATATGCTGTTTTGTTTTGTGGTAATATTCGCGGTGCTCATCGTGTCGGGGTGGGGTGTCAATCTTTATGCCTGCCTTGCATTGCCAATTATAATGCTTGTGGAATATATAATATGCCTCGGAATATCGCTGCTCGCCTCGGCACTTACGGTGTATTTCAGGGATTTGCAGTACATACTGGGAATCATAGCCATGGCGTGGCAGTACATGACCCCTGTCATGTATTCATCCGAGAGGGTTCCTGAAAGGTTTCTCACACTTTGGAACATGAATCCCATGACGCCTGTCATTGAGGCTTACAGGAGTGTACTGTATTATAAGACTTTCCCTGAGCTTGAGACACTTGTGTCAGCATTTGCGCTTGGGCTGGTTGTGCTTTTGGTTGGGATAGTGGTATTCAACAGACTTGAAAAGGGTTTTGCTGAGGAGTTTTAATTGAACGGAGGATGTAATGGTGGATAACGGCAACGCAATAGAGGTTAGAAATGTCTGCAAATCCTTTAAGGTATACTACGACAAGGGAAGCCAGCTAAAGGAGCGTGTACTGTTTCGGAAGCGCAACGCCCACGAAAACAGGGTGGTTTTGAACAACATTTCCTTCTCCATTAAGAAGGGGGAGGCGGTTGGGCTTGTCGGGCGCAACGGCTGCGGCAAGAGTACCACGCTGAAGCTCCTTACCAAGATAATATATCCCAACAGTGGCGAGATTGAGATGTGCGGGCGCGTATCAAGCCTGATTGAGCTTGGCGCAGGCTTCCATCCCGACATGAGCGGCAGGGAAAACATTTACACCAATGCGGCAATATTCGGGCTTACCAAGAAGGAGATAGATGAAAGGCTTGATGACATCATAGCCTTTTCGGAGCTTGAGAAGTTCATAGACAATCCGGTGAGGACGTATTCCTCCGGAATGTACATGAGGCTTGCATTTTCCGTGGCAATCAATGTAAATGCGGACATCCTGCTGATTGATGAGATTCTTGCCGTGGGTGATGCCAATTTTCAGGCAAAATGCTTTAACAAGCTGAGGGAAATCAAGGCGCAGGGCACCACCATTGTCATAGTGTCACATTCCCTTGGGCAGATTGAGCAGATATGTGACCGTTCCATATGGATATGTGACGGTGAGATTAAGCTTCAGGGAACCCCGAAGGATGTCCACCTTGAATACCTCGACTACATGAATACCGAGAGGCTTGAGCAGGCTGAAAAGGAGAGAATCCGTGCGGAGGCGGAGGCAGCCAAGGCTAGGAAGATGAAGCGCTACGGCTCCATGGACTGCAAGTTTACTGATATAAAAATTCTTGACAGCAAAGGCGAGGAAAAAAATACATTCAGGACGGGCGAGGACATGCGGCTCGACCTGCATTATACCTGCATAAAAAAGGTGACGGATGCAGTGTTTGGATTTGGCATATTCAGAAGTGACGGGCTGTGGTGTTATGGAACCAACACAAGGATTGACCATAAGGACAATTTTGACATAGAACGGGACGGAAGCTACATCGTTGACCTCAAGGGGCTCATGCTCATCCCCGGTGAATATTGGGTTGACGTGACGATTGAGTACGGTGAGGGCAATCCGGTGGATTATTACAAGGAAGCACTGAGGTTTGAAGTGGTATCCAAGATTAATGACGTTGGGGTTTTGCGGATTCCCCACGAGTGGGTCATTAATCTTTGATTAATGACGTTGGTGTCTTAAGGATTCCCCACGAGTGGGTCATTAATCTTTGATTAACGATGTAGGAGTTCTGCGGATTCCCCACGAATGGGTCATTAATCTTTAATTAATCCGTAATTAATTTATAATTTTACAACGAAAGGCATGGGTAAGAGATGGACGATGCAAATATAAACATTGAGGAGATAATGAATCAGATTCGTCAGGAGATTCGTGACAAGGGCTACAAGGATGAGGAAATTCTCTTTGACGACGTGATTTTGTCATCGGTGGCGACACCGTACAACATGCAGTCCTACAAGGAGGAGCTGGAGAAGATGGTTCAGAACCGCCTTGTGCTTTCTTACAGGGATGTGTCCTCGGACAGGAAGGTTGTCGGACCGATTCTCACATTTTTCAAGAAGCTGTTCAGAAGGATGATTGCATTTTACATTGAGCCGATTGTGGATGACCAGAATCTGCTGAATGAGTGTTCAACCACGCTCTATGCCCAGATATTCAATAAGTTTGCTGAAAATGAGGAGAAGATATCCGAGCTTGAGAAGGAGCTTTACGACTGCAAGAAGCGCTGCATGGCACTGGAAGACAAGTTAAAGGAGACTAAGTAAGCGGTGGTGGTATATCAGCTTTTGGCGACAATTTCATTTGGGGATGCGGTGAGCAATGACTGTATGGCGTTGGAGTCCATAATCAGGGATATGGGCTACAAGACTGCCATTTATGCGGAAAATGTTGACGCAAGGCTGCCGAAGGGCAGGGCGAAGAGCTTTTCCAAGCTTGCCAATGTTGGCAAGGATGACGTGATTTTGTACCATCTTTCCACGGGCAGCAGGATAAGCCAGGAGCTTGACCGCTTCAAGTGCCGCAAGGTCATCATTTACCATAACATAACCCCTCCGCAGTACTTTGAGAGGTACAATGCCAGGTCAGCGGTGGTGTGCAAAAGGGGCTATGAGCAGGTGAAGGCGCTTGCAGGCAAGGTGGATTACTGCATTGCCGTGTCTGATTACAATAAGCAGGATTTGCTGGATATGGGCTATACATGTCCAATTGACGTGCTTCCGATTTTGATTCCGTTTCAGGATTACGAGAAGAAGCCGAATCAGGCGGTGGTTGACAAGTACAGTGGTGATGGCTGGACCAATATATTGTTCACCGGGAGGATTGCACCTAACAAGAAGCAGGAGGATGTGATTCGCGCCTTTTGCTTTTACAAGAGAAATTACAATCCCAAGTCAAGGCTTTTCCTTGTGGGCTCCTCAAGCGGAATGGAGAGATACCACAGGCGGCTGACAAGCTACATCAATGCCCTTGGCGTTGAGGATGTGATATTTCCGGGGCATATAAAATTTGATGAAATCCTGGCGTATTACACCGTGGCTGACCTGTTTTTGTGCCAGAGTGAGCATGAGGGCTTTTGTGTGCCGCTGGTGGAGGCGATGAAGTTCAGGCTCCCGATAGTTGCCTATGACAGCTCGGCGATAGCCTCAACGCTTGGGGGAAGCGGAATCCTCATGAAGGAGAAGGACCCGCTGCTTACCGCAGGTGTGATGAACAGGGTAATCACCGATAAAACGCTGTATGAACAGTTGGTGGAGGGCGAGCAAAGAAGGCTCGCTGACTTTGACAACAAGGTGGTTGGCGACAGGTTCAGAAAGCTGATGGGGGATTTTATCGCAGGGAAGCGTTGAACAGGAGATTGGTATGAGTGATGGCATGAATGGTGCCCAGGGCAGGAGAAAAATTGCCTGGGTTGTGCAAAGATACGGGCTTGAGGTCAATGGCGGTGCGGAGATGCTGTCAAGGACCATGGCGGAGCATTTAAGCGACAGGTATGATATAGAGGTGCTCACCACCAAGGCGATTGATTATGTCACCTGGAAGGATGAGTATACCTGCGATTCGGAGGAGATTAACGGCATCAGGGTGAGGCGGTTTGGCGTTGCGGCACCGAGGAATCCCAAGAAATTTGATGCATTTTCAGGGAAGGTGATTGGCCGCCCCCATTCTGATGAGGATGAGCAGCAATGGTTTGACATGCAGGGACCCCTTGTGCCGGAGCTCATACAGTACATTGGCGAGCACGCAGGGGATTATGAAGTGTTCGTGTTCATGACCTACCTTTACTATACCACCGTAAAGGGACTGCCATTGGTGAAGGACAAGGCAATTCTTATATCAACGGCACATGACGAGCCGCCAATATACCTCAAAACCTTTGAAGAGCTTTTCAAAATGCCGAAGGGTATGTTTTACCTTACATTTGAGGAAAAGAAGTTTGTTGAAAGAAAATTTAACAATGCTGATATAATAAATAATGACGGATACGGCGGTTCAGGCGTTGAAATCCCATTTCAGGTCAATCCCCAAAGGCTTAGGCAGGAGAAGCACATTGACCACTACATGCTGTATGCGGGAAGAATTGATGAGGCAAAGGGCTGTAAGGAGCTTTTTGAGTTTTTCATGAGATACAAGAAGGAAAATCCTGAAATCTGCCAAAAGATAGGCATTAAGCTTGTGCTTATCGGAAAGCCGGCAATGAACATCCCGAAGGACCCTGACATACTGGCGCTTGGCTTTGTGAGCGAGCAGGAGAAGTATGATTACATGTCCGGGGCTGATTTCCTTGTGATGTCGTCGCCATTTGAGAGCCTTTCAATTGTTGTGCTGGAATCGATGACGCTTGACAGGCCGGTGCTTTGCAATGGGAGGTGCGATGTCCTGAAGGGGCACTGCACAAGGAGCAACGGCGGGCTGTATTACAAGAATTACAGGGAATTTGAGGGCTGTGTGAATTATTTATTGGAAAATCCTGACACGGCCGATGGAATGGGCAGAAACGGACACCGCTACGTTGATGGGAATTTCCGCTGGGACAAGATATGTGACAGGTTCCAGGACGTGGTGGACAGAGTGGTGAATACGGATTAGAGGTAATATGAAAACTGTTGCATTTGTGTGTCCCTGGTATGGGGACGATATTCCGGGAGGTGCTGAGGCTGCGCTGCGCGGCGTTACGGCACACCTGCATGAGGCAGGGGTGGAGGTTGAGATTCTCACCACCACGGTGAAGGAGTTTACCGCAGACTGGAATAAGAATTTTTATAAAGAGGGCGTTACCACCAATCGCTTTGGTGTTCCCGTCAGGCGCTTCAGGATAAGGAAGCGTGACGTGAAGGCATTTGATGCGGTGAATCTGAAGCTGATGAGCGGGCAGGGGCTTTCCGCAAGGGACGAGGAGACATTTACCCGTGAGATGGTCAACAGTCCTGACATGTATGAGTACATACGTGCCAATGCGGGAAATTACCAGTGCTTTGTATACATTCCGTATCTTTTTGGGACGACCTACCACGGGGTGCTTGCATGTCCTGAGAAGGCGGTGTTAATCCCGTGCTTTCATGATGAGGGCTATGCCCATATGAAATGCTTTGCCAATGTCTATTCAAGGGCGGCAGGGATGCTTTTTAACGCAAGCCCTGAGAAGGAGCTTACCGAGAAACTGATGGACATAAGCCACGTAAGGACGGAGGTCATGGGCCTTGGGCTTGACACCGGAATACAGGCGGATGCCGACAGGTTTCGTGGAAAATACGGGATTGACAGTCCGTTTATGCTGTATGCGGGAAGGAAGGATGCAGGGAAAAATGTTGACCTGCTTCTGTCATATTTTGCAAGGTACAAGGATGAATCCGTCAACATGGATTTAAAGCTGGTGCTGATTGGCGGCGGCGAGATTGACATTCCTGAGTCCATAGAGGGTGACGTGATTGACCTGGGGTTTGTGCCGATTCAGGATAAATATGATGCATATTGCGCAGCTAAGCTTCTCTGCCAGCCCTCAAAAAATGAGAGCTTTTCATTTGTGATAATGGAGAGCTGGCTTTGTGGCAGACCGGTGCTTGTACATGGGAAATGTGATGTGACAAGGAGCTTTGTGCAGGAGTCCAACGGCGGGCTTTATTTCAACGGGTATTACGAGTTTCAGGAGACGGTGAATTACCTGCTGGAGCATGAGGATGTGGCAAGGGTCATGGCTGATAACGGCAGGCGGTATGTGATGGAGCATTTTGACTGGCCTGTCATAGTGAGGAAATACACGGAGTTTTTTCATTTGTTTGATGGGATGTAGCAGCCGGCCTGCGGAATGGAGAATAGTGTGAAAAATCAACATTTTCTGGTGGATGGTCGCTTTTTGTCCTCACTTTCCACGGGAGTTGACAGGTATGCTTTTGAGACACTGAAGGAGCTTGATAAAATATGCGGCGGTCTTGATGTAAGTATTCTTGTACCTGAGAGCGTGAGGACGGCTAAGCCTGATGTGGATGGCATAATACAGGGCTGGGAAAATATCAGGGTGACATATTCCGGCAGGGAGAAGCGCTGGACCCAGGTTACATTTGCAATGAAGGCAAGGCTCATGGGGGCCGTGCCCGTCAACCTTTGTAATGAGGTGTCGTTGCTTGCGCCAAGGGGAATTGTGTGCCTGCATGACGTGTGCTATGCGGATTGTCCTGAGTTTTTCCCAAAGGAAGAAAGCGATTGGTTTTTAAATGTATATAAAAGGATTGCGGCCCGTGCGAGGGTAGTCCTGACCGTGTCTGAATTTTCAAGGGAAAGGATTGCAAGGGTGCTGGGGATTCCGCTGGATGGAATCGTGGTTGCCGGAAATGGATGGCAGCATTTCAGTGACGTGGAAGCGGATGAGGGGATTTTCCCACGACTTGGCGGGGTGGAAAAAGGTAAATATTATTATACCCTGACGTCCTCCAACAAAAACAAGAACCTCCAATGGGTGCTGGATGCGTCCGCGCACAACATGGATGCGCAGTTTGTTGTGGCAGGCCGCGGACTTGAAAAATGCGTTGACTTTGCAAAATATCCCAATGTATGTTATGCGGGTGCGGTGACGGACGGGGAATCCAAGGCGCTGATGAAGTTCTGCCGTGCATTCATATTTCCCTCATATTATGAGGGGTTTGGGATACCGCCGTTGGAGGCGCTGAGCGCCGGTGCGGCGATTATTGTGTCAAGGAGTGCCTCGCTTCCCGAAATATTTGGGGACTGTGCCCATTATATTGACCCTGACAACCCCATGGTTCACTTTGAGAGCCTTTTAAATGAACCCGTGGAGCCTGCAGGGTCGGTGCTTGGCAGGTATTCATGGGAGAAGACCGCGGCAGTGCTGCTAAAGGTCATGGAGAAAATGCACTAATATTTAACCTGTGGGTGGAATGGAGATAAATAAATGTCATTTATAACGATTGATTTTTTTGCATTCATAATTTTCGGGGTGCTTTTGTATTACATCCTCCCCAAGAAGTGCCAGTGGGTGGTGCTGCTTGTGTTAAGCTACGTGTATTACCTGTCATTCAAGGTACAGGCGGTGTTCTTCATTCTATTCACAACATTGGCCACATATGGTGCGGCGTTGTGGATGGACGCCATGGAGGGAAGGTCGAAGGAATACCTTGCGGCAAACAAGGGCACTCTTGACAAGGAGGCAAAAAAAGCCTATAAGTCCGCAACCAAGAAGCATAAGAAAATTGTATTGATATTGGCAATGGTTGTTAATTTTGGCATACTTGTGTTTGTGAAGGGTGCCAATTTTGCGATACAGAACGTGAACCTCATGACTGGGGGCAGCCATAAACTGTTAAATATACTTGTGCCATTGGGAATATCCTACTATACATTTATGGTCGTGGGATATATGCTTGATGTGTATTGGGGTAAGGTGAAGGCTGAGAGGAACCCGTTTAAGCTGGCGCTTTTCGTGTCATTTTTCCCGCAGATACTCCAGGGACCGATTGGCAGGTATGACAGGCTTGCGCCACAGCTTTTCCAGCCCCACAAATTCGATTTGAGGCAGCTTCAGTTTGGCTTGCAGAGGGTGTTCTGGGGCTTTTTCAAGAAGCTTGTCATAGCCGACAGGGCAGGAGTGTACGTCAATGAGGTGCTGGTGAACAGCTATCAGGATTACAACGGCATTGTGGTAATCGGCGGGCTCATCATGTGGTCGATTCAGTTGTATGCTGATTTCTCCGGCGGCATAGACATCGTGATTGGCGTGGCTGAAATGTTTGGAATTAAGCTGGATGAGAATTTCAGGCAGCCGTATTTTTCCAAGTCAATCGGTGAGTTTTGGCGCAGGTGGCACATAACGCTGGGAACCTGGATGAAGGATTACGTGTTTTATCCATTTTCACTGTCCAAGGCATTTTCCGGCATGAGCAAATTTTTCAAGAAACTGTTTGGAAAGCAGACCGGACAGGCAATTCCAATCGGGATTGCGGACCTGCTCATATTTTTCATTGTGGGCATATGGCACGGCTTTAGCTGGAAATGCATTGCATATGGAATGTACAACGGTGTAATCCTTGCATTTTCCGCAGTTGCAAAGCCGCTTTACAAAAAATGCCTTGCTGCCCTGCACATTAACGGCGAGGGCAAGGGCTGGGGGCTGTTCATGATGCTCCGCACATTTATCCTGGTAAACATAGGCTGGTACTTTGACATGCCGGTTGACCTTAGTGCAAGCCTTACCCTCATGGGAAATACGTTTAAGGGCTTTACCTTCTCCGTGTTTGGCAGCGGCGTGTTCACGGGTATGGGGCTGAAGGTGTACGATTACCTGATGATTCTGCTTGGCTGCGTGGTCATATTTGTGGTGAGTCTCATGCAGGAAAAGGGGGTACATATCCGTGAGGCTGTCGCCGCGAAGCCGCTTCCGCTGAGGTGGATTCTGTATCTTGCGCTCGTGTTTGCACCTATTGTCGTGGGGTATACGGGAAGTACAAGCGGGTTTTTGTATGCGCAGTTCTAAATGTGCCGCACATGTATGTGATGGCGCCATGTGTTTCTTGTGTTTTATTAGGTTTGACATAAAACATGAGAATATGTATAATTCAAGGGTATGTGTCATAAATTATTTTTTTGGAGGTAACAGCACATAATGAAACGCACAGCACTCATAATGGCGGGGGGCAAGGGCGAACGCTTTTGGCCTAAGAGCCGCCAGAGCCTTCCCAAGCAGTTCCTCTCCCTGACGGGGGACGGAAAGACCATGATACAGCTCACGGTTGAGCGTATCAGCCCGCTTGTGAAGCTGGAGGACGTATATATAGCAACCAATGAAAGCTACAGGCAGCTTGTGAAGCAGCAGCTTCCCGGACTTCCTGACAAGAACATACTGTGTGAGCCTGTGGGGCGCAACACGGCACCATGCATAGGCCTTGGCGCGGCGCATGTCCTTGAGGGCTGCAGGGGCGCTGGTGAGGATGATGCGGTCATGATTGTCCTTCCGTCTGACCACCTGATTAAGCACAATGATGTGTTCATTGACACATTTACCAAGGCATGCGAGGTGGCTGAGGAGGGTGAGAACCTTGTGACGGTGGGAATCACACCTAATTATCCTGAAACGGGCTATGGCTACATCAGGTATGACAAGGACAATGCCAGGGGTGCAGCCTTCGCAGTGAGGCAGTTCGTTGAGAAGCCTGACCTTGACACGGCAAAGGGTTACCTTGAGTCAGGGGATTACCTGTGGAACAGCGGAATGTTCGTGTGGAAGGCTTCAACCATCATGGAGTGCTTTAAAAGGTTCATGCCCTCAACACATGAGGGTCTTGGGACGATTGCGGCGGCAATCGGCACACCTGATGAGGACAAGGTGCTTAAGGAGGTGTTCCCAACACTTGAATCCCAGTCCGTGGACTATGGAATCATGGAGAAGGCGGATGGCATATTTATCCTGCCCGGCAGCTTCGGATGGGATGATGTGGGCTCATGGCTTGCGGTTGGAAGAATCAGGGAGAATGACTCCGATGGCAACGTGACCAGCGGCAATGTCGTTGCCGTGAACACAAGGGATTGTGTCATAGAAGGGCAGGACAAGCTCATAGCCACCGTGGGGCTTCGTGACATGGTGGTTGTTGACACGGATGATGCTATACTCATCAGCACCAAGGAAAATGCAGGTGAAATCAAGCAGGTGCTTGCGAAGCTGAGGGATGAGGGCAAGTCACAGTATTTGTAGTATGTGTAGAATGTATAAAACGCCAATGGAATGGAGGATTAAAATGAAAAACGCATTAATAACGGGGATAACAGGACAGGATGGCTCTTACCTTGCAGAGCTTCTTTTGGAGAAGGGCTACAATGTATACGGCCTGATGAGGAGAAAGAGCGTCGTTGATTATGGCAATGTTGACCACATCAAGGATAAGATTAATTTCATCTATGCGGACATGACGGATGTCGTGTCACTCATTAAGGCAATGGAGATATCACAGGCGGACGAGGTGTACAACCTGGCTGCACAGTCATTTGTCGCAACCTCATGGGACACACCGCTTGGGACAGCGGAGATTGATGCGCTCGGCGTTACCAACATGCTTGAGGCAATCCGCACCGTTAAGCCGGAGGCACATTTCTACCAGGCATCCACATCTGAAATGTTTGGAAAGGTGCAGGCAATCCCACAGGATGAGACCACTCCGTTTTACCCAAGGAGCCCATATGGCGTTGCAAAGCTGTATGCACATTAGATTACAAAAAATTACAGGGAAAGCTATAATTTATTTGCATGCAGCGGCATCCTCTTTAACCATGAGTCAGAGAGGCGCGGCAAGGAATTTGTCACACGTAAGATTACTGACGCAGTTGCAAGGATTAAGCTGGGCGTGCAGGATTACGTGGAGCTTGGCAACATGGATGCAAAGCGTGACTGGGGACATTCAAAGGATTATGTGAGGGCGATGTGGCTCATGCTCCAGCAGTCTGAGCCTGATGATTATGTCATAGCAACCAATGAGACAAGGACTGTAAGGGAATTTGTGCAGACTGCATTTGCGGCAGCAGGCATTGAGGTTGAGTTTTCAGGCACGGGCGTTGACGAGGTTGGCAAGGACAAGGCGACAGGCAAGGTTGTTGTCAAGGTGAACCCTAAGTTCTTCCGCCCTGCTGAGGTTGAGCTCCTCATAGGAAATCCTGCAAAGGCAGATTCAAAGCTTGGATGGACAAGGGAAATCAAGTTCCAGGAGCTTGTTGAGAGAATGGTGAAGAATGACCTTGAGCTGGTTGGCAGGGAAATCAAGGCTCAGTGAATGGAGTAGTGGTTATGAAGGCACTGGTTATAGGCGGCGGTGGGTTTGTCGGGACGTATCTTGTGAACCATCTGCATGATGAACTTGGGATTGACGTGGCGGTTACTAAGACGGGCAAGGAAAACCTTGCCCTGCCAAATGCCGCAATTTATGACCTTGATGTGCTTGACAAGGAACAAATCAGGGATGTATTGGAGAAGGTGCGCCCTGATTACATCTTCCACCTTGCGGCACAGTCCTCGGTGGCACTTGCGTGGAAGAACCCAACCCTTACCATTGACGTGAACATCAAGGGAAGCGTCAATGTCCTTGACGTGGTGAGGGGGCTTGACTTTAAGCCAAGGATTCTGCTCATCGGTTCGGGTGAGGAGTACGGGCATATAAGGCCGGGGGAGTGCCCAATCACGGAGAACAACAACACAAGGCCTGGTAACATATATGCAGCCACCAAGGCATGCCAGAATATGATAGGAAAAATATACGCAGACGCATATGGCATGGATGTCATGATGGTCAGGGCATTTAACCACATTGGGCCAAATCAGGCACCGATGTTTGTGGTGGCGGATTTCTGCAGGCAGGTTGCAAGGATTGAAAAGGGGCAGCAGGAGCCTGTGATTAGTGTTGGAAACCTAAGCGCACGCAGGGATTTTACTGATGTCCGTGACGTGGTGCGGGCGTATGCACTGCTTGTGAGGCTTGGAAGCCGTGGTGAAACCTACAACGTGGGAAGCGGCAGGGCGATTGCCATAGAGGATGTGCTGCGGGAGATTCTCTCACTTTCAAGGACATCCATTGAGGTCAGGCTTGACCAGGAAAAGCTTCGTCCCGTTGACGTTCCCATCATAGAGGCGGACATAACAAAGATTCATGAATGTACAGGGTGGATGCCGAAGATTAGCCTGAAGCAGACAATCAGCGAAACCCTGGACTATTGGAGAGACAACATAGATGCTTGAATCAGTTATTTACCTTGTGGCGGGGATTTTGATAATATGCATATTAATCAGCCTTTTGGGCAAAAAGGTGGATGTCATTGGCAGTGCTGCCATAGGGGCATCTGTCTTTTTTGCGTTATATGTGGCGGTTGCCTGCGGGCTGGTGGTGCTAGGTGCATTTTCCGTGAACAGGAGCCTCATGGCGGTTGATTTGATGAGCCTTGTGGCATTGGTGGCTGTATGGCTTGTAAGGAAGCGCCCTAAGCCGTCCATGCCCTGGAAACCGGGCGAGAGCTTTGACCTGCTTGTGCTCCTGGTTGTCCTTGTGGTTGTGGGCAGGGGGCTTGTCAATGACGGTTTTTACGGCATGGATACATGGCTTGGCGTAAGTCAGGCAAAGTCAATGAACCTTGTGTCAAGGGATGAGACAAGCCCGCTTATGGCGGAATACCTTGCTTCGTTGGATGCGGATGATTATGATGGCGTCATGGCGTTAAACCAGGGGCTGTCTTCAAAATATGAGGGCTATGTTGTCCCTGTTGTGGCAGTGCTTTCCTTTGGCGGGTATTTTTTTGGCGTGTCCAATATGGCGTGTGGCTTTCTTGTGCTTGGCGGCTGTGTACTGACGCTGCTTTGGGCAATTTTCCGAAGGAAAAAATACATGCCCGTCCTGTGCCTTTGCTGGTGTGTGGCGGCGCTGGCGCTTGTGTTTGTGTGGTTTGGCGCCGACAATCCAGGGAGGGTTAGGGTTTCCTGGGATGAACTAAGGGAGCTTGATGACATAATATCGGAGTATGACATCGTGGTAATGTCGCCGGAGCTTCAGGAGGATTATTACATCCCCGTGGCGTGTGTTACCAATGCGAGGGTTTATCCCGCATTTTCCCCGATACAGGATGTGGTGGAAAAGGTCAGGTCAGGCGGTGAGAGGACCTATTACCTCACAAGGGCGGACATATCGGGCAATTTGTCTGATGTAATGGGGATTAACCTGAAAAATGTGTACAGTAACGGGACCGTGAAGCTTTACCGTGTGCTGAATTTTTACAGGACGCACACTTCTGTTGACAACAGTGCGTTCATCAGGTCGGCGCTTCTCGTGGTGCTTACCGTTGTCGCCACCATATGCTACATGGCAATGTATTCCTGCATTTTCAGGAAATTTGATGCGGCCTGCAACCTGCTTCTGTCGCTTGCGACGGTTGTGGCTGTGTATGCAGGGGTTGGGCATCTTTTGGTGCTTTTGGGGACATATGACATTGCCTTTTGCATGGCAGTGACCTTGATGCTTGGGCTTGTGGTGTTTGGCATTCTTGTGGGCTGCAGGCGGAAGCCGTATTATCTGTACGACGTGAGAAAGACAATTGGGCTTGTCCCTGCGCTTTTCATTTGCTCCATGGTGCTGATGAAGAACCTTGACGGCAATCTCTACCCGTATTATGGCACGGTTGGCAGCAACCAGCTTCAGGCGCTCCGGTACATATACAGAAGCGGCGCTGGGCTTGATGGAATCGGTGTGAATCCGTGGCTTGCGGCGCTGATGTCGGCAATGGGAAGCGTGTTTTCGTGCAAGGCGATGGTCTGGGTACTTCCCGTGCTGATGGATGCGGTGGTGGTATTTGGATTTGTTGTCCTTGAAAGGCTCATAAGCAGGATAAATGCTGACAGGGTCAGGGCTGTGCTGTATGGCGTGATAAATGTGGGCGCTGTTGTGGCAGCAGTGCTGCTCACGGTGGTTTTGCTTGGCAATTTTGGTGAGGGCAGGAGTGTTGTGACCTGGTCCACCCTTGAGGCGTATGCTGCCGTTGTGGAGCCGGATGATGCGATTGCGATACAGCGTTCCGCATATTCCACATATG
>CAYZYS010000033.1:0-19003 GCA_964482605.1 uncultured Bacteroides sp. | reverse complement strand
TAAGCACCTTGACATGAACCTCACAAGGGCAAAGTTCGACGAGCTGACCCATGACCTTGTTGAGAGAACGGCAATTCCTGTTCAGAACGCAATGAAGGATGCAGGACTTAATAATTCAGACATTACCAAGGTTTTGCTTGTCGGCGGTTCAACACGTATTCCTGCGGTACAGGATAAGGTTCGCCAGCTCACGGGCAAGGAGCCTAACAAGAGCCTTAACCCTGATGAGTGCGTTGCAATCGGTGCTTCCATCCAGGGCGGCAAGCTTGCGGGAGATGCAGGTGCAGGTGAAATCCTCCTTCTCGACGTAACGCCTTTGTCACTGTCAATCGAGACAATGGGCGGTATCGCAACAAAGCTCATCGAGAGGAATACAACCATTCCTACCCGCAAGAGCCAGGTGTTCTCAACCGCTGCTGACAACCAGAGTGCCGTTGACATCGTGGTTGTACAGGGTGAGAGGCAGTTTGCAAAGGATAACAAGAAGCTGGGCGAGTTCAGGCTTGACGGAATTGCACCGGCACCAAGGGGAATCCCACAGATTGAGGTTACATTTGATATTGATGCTAACGGTATTGTAAATGTATCAGCACTTGACAAGGGCACGGGCAAGGAGCAGCACATCACAATCACATCAGGCTCCAACATGTCAGATGAGGATATTGATAAGGCTGTTAAGGAAGCAGCAGAGTTTGAGGCACAGGACAAGAAGCGCAAGGAGGGCATTGACGTACGCAATGAGGCTGACTCCCTTGCATTCCAGACACGCAAGGCACTTGACGAGGTTGGTGACAAGCTTGACGGTGAGGAGAAGTCCAAGGTTGAGGCTGACCTGAAGGAGCTTAACGACATCCTTGGAAGAACGAGCGCTGATAACATGTCTGATGCTGACATCGATGCAATCAAGACTGCACATGAGAAGCTCATGACAGGGGCACAGGCATTGTTCACCAAGATGTATGAGCAGTCAGCTCAGGCAGGACAGGGCGCAGCAGGGCCTATGCCGGGTGCTGATGGCATGGGCGGTGCCGCAGCAGGAACCACAGGCGGCAGTGATGACAATGTGGTTGACGGAGACTTCAAGGAAGTTTAATCTGCAGGGTATGCATATTGTGACACCCATGGGGGCGAAAGCCTTCATGGGTGTAAGTTCGTCACTTATATAACATAAATTTGAATGGAGACAACGATGGCAGACAAGAGAGATTATTACGAAGTCCTTGGCGTCGGCAGGGATGCCGATGATGCCGCATTGAAAAAGGCATACAGGCAGTTGGCCAAGAAATACCATCCAGACACCAATCCGGGTGACAAGGAGGCGGAAGCCAAGTTCAAGGAGGCATCCGAGGCTTATGCCGTGCTTAGTGACCCTGAGAAGAGGAAACAGTATGACCAGTTCGGGCATGCGGCATTTGATGGGGGCGCCGGTGGCGGCGGCTTTGATTTCAGCAGCATGGACATGGGCGACATATTTGGCGACATATTCGGTGACTTGTTCGGGACAGGTTCAAGGCGTAGGTCAGGCAACGGGCCAATGCAGGGGGCAACTGTCAGGACAACTGTGAGAATCACATTTGCGGAGGCCTATACAGGCGTTGACAAGGAATTTGACCTTAACTACAAGGATGATTGCCCGAAGTGCCACGGTACGGGCGCAAAGCCCGGCAGTCAGCCTGTGACCTGTGGTAAATGCGGCGGCAAGGGTCAGGTTGTGTACACACAGCAGAGCCTTTTTGGCATGGTGCGCAACGTGTCAGCCTGCCCTGACTGTAACGGCACGGGCAAGATTATCAAGGACAAGTGCCCTGACTGCTATGGTGCGGGCTACATCACAACCAAAAAGAAAATCCAGGTATCAATTCCTGCCGGCATAGATTCAGGGCAGAGCGTGAGAATCAGGGGCAAGGGTGAGCCGGGTGTCAACGGAGGCCCGCGCGGTGATTTGCTTGTGGAGGTCATCGTCAGCAATCACCCGTCCTTCCAGCGTCAGGACATGGATGTGTATTCCACGGTTCCAATCCCGTACACCACGGCAGTGCTTGGCGGTGAGGTGAGGATTTCCACCGTTGCAGGTGACGTCATGGTTGACGTTAAGCCGGGAACCCAGTCGGGAACCAAGATTCGCCTTAAGGGCAAGGGGATGCCGTCCTTGAGGAGCAAGACTGTGTTCGGCGACCATTATGTGACGCTTGTGGTGGATGTGCCGACAAGGCTTACCGAGGAGCAAAAAAATGCGCTGATGGCTTATGAAGCAGCCATGACAGGTGTTGAACGCCAGAAGGATAAAAAACACAAGGGAATATTTAAGTGATAAAGCCAGGCGTGTGCCTGTGCCTGTGTAATTGCATGGCTTGTAAAATTGCCGTAATAAGGTTATACTGTCCTTGTATGCGCTGATGTGCATCGGGAAGGATGACTTATTATGGCTTTTTTATTTGAACAGATTAAGAATAAAGATTTAGGCAATAAATATCAACTGATTAGGGAGGAGAGACTTGGGGACCTGAATTCCCAGGGGTGTCTTTTGCGGCATGTGAAAAGCGGCGCAAGGGTGGTGCTTTTGTCCAATGATGACGAGAACAAGGTTTTCAACATAGGTTTTCGCACACCGCCGTATAATGACACGGGGCTGCAGCATATCATAGAGCATACTGTCCTTTGCGGCTCCGACAAATATCCTGTCAAGGACCCGTTTGTTGAGCTGTGCAAGGGCTCTTTGAATACATTCCTCAATGCCATGACATACCCTGACAAGACGGTGTACCCGGTTGCAAGCTGTAACCTTGTTGATTTTAAGAACATCATGGATGTGTACATGGATGCCGTGTTCCACCCGAACATTTACAAATATGACGAGATATTCAGGCAGGAGGGGTGGCACTATGAGCTTGAGTCCGTGGACGCACCGCTTAAGTACAATGGTGTTGTCTACAATGAGATGAAGGGGGCGTATTCCTCTCCGGATGAGCTGCTTTCAAGGCGTACCTTTCAGACGCTGTTCCCGGACACGGCATATGGCTGTGAATCAGGGGGAGACCCTGAGAGGATTCCTGAGCTTACAAGGGAAGAATATTTGGATTATCATAAAAAGTATTATCATCCTTCCAACAGCTATATATACCTCTATGGTGACATGGACATGGCGGAGAGGCTTGAGTATCTTGACAGGGAATATCTGTCAGGCTTTGACTGCGCAGATGTTCCGGGCATAACGGAAATGTCCGCAATTAAGCCGCAGCAGGCTTTCACAAGCCCCGTTGACGTCAGCTTTGAGTATGCGATTACGGAGGATGAGCCTGAACAGGACAATTCCTATGTTTCATATAATCTTGTGACGGGCACAAGCCTTGATGCAAAGCTCTGCCTTGGGATGCAGGTGTTGGATTACGTGCTTGTGATGTCGCCGGGGGCAAGGCTTAAGCTGGCAATGCTCAGGGAAGGTCTTGGGGATGATGTGTACAGCTCCTACGAAAGCTCACTGTACCAGCCTGTGTATTCAATCATACTGAAGGGCGCCAGCGAGGAGAACAAGGGAAGGTTCCTCGCGATAATCAGGGAGGAATGCGAAAGGCTCTGCCGTGAGGGAATCAATAAGGATGAGCTGCTTGCAGGCATTAATTACTATGAATTCAAGTACCGTGAGGCGGATTTTGGTTCATTTCCAAAGGGGCTCATATACAGCCTCCAGATGATGGATAGCTGGCTCTATGATGAAAATGAGCCGTTTATGCACATTGAGTGCGGTGGGGTGTTTGATTCACTGAAGGAGGATGTAAATTCCTCAACGGGTTATTTTGAGGGACTGATAAGAAAATATGTTTTGGACAACACGCATGCCGCAACGGTGACGCTTAATCCAAGGCGGGGCCTTACGGAGCTCCAGGAAAGGCAGGCTGATGAAAGGCTGCAGTCATACAAGTCGACACTTTCACAGGGGGAGCTTGAGGAGCTGGTTCGCTCCACCGCTGCGCTCAAGGCATACCAGGAGGAGCCAAGCCCGCAGGAGGACCTGAAGACCATACCGATGCTGAGCGTGAATGACATACGCACAACGCCTGCTCCGCTTAAGAACCGTGAAATGCAGTTGGGTGGCACGGATGCCGTGTGGCATGACATATTTACCAATGGGATTGCCTATGTGAACCTGTCATTTGACTGTGCCGCTGTAACGGATGAAGACATACCGTACATGGGGCTCTTGTGCAATTGCCTTGGGCTTATGGATACAAAAAAATATACCTATGGTGAGCTTTCAACCCAGATTGACATGCACACGGGCGGCATATTTACCAATCCTGCCATATATGTTGACAGAAGGGACAGGGATGCCGTGTCGGTGAGGCTCAATGCCACGGCAAAGGCGCTGTACCCGAAGATTGGCACAATGCTTGAGCTGATGGGTGAGCTCCTGCTTGACACAAGGTTTGATGATTATGTCAGGCTCAAGGAGATAATTGACCTCATAAAATCCAGGATGGAGGCGTCCATGATGGATGCGGGGCATAAGCTGGCAATGCTTTGTGCAACCGCACAGTTTTCAAGGAGCACATGGTATTCAAACAGGTACAAGGGGTATGATTTCTACCTTGAAATATGTGAAATGCATAAAAATTATGACACTATGAAGGAGGATATTGCGGGCAGGCTGTCATCGCTCGTGAGGACGATTTTCTGCAAGGGCAACCTCCTTGTGAGCATAACTGCGGATGAGGACGGGCGTGAAGGGCTTGCGAAGAGCCTTTCGGTGCTGACTGACAGGCTTTTTGACGGAAAGCCGCAGGCGGCGGTAAGAAGCTATGAACCGCACAGGTCAAGCCTTGGCCTTACCAGCTCGTCACAGGTGCAATATGTGGCAAGGTGCGGCAATTTCAGGGATGCAGGTTATGAGTACACAGGGGCGCTTAAGGTTTTAAAGGTCATATTTTCATATGAGTACCTGTGGAAGAACATCCGTGTCAAGGGCGGGGCATATGGCTGCATGAGCGGTTTTTCGCACAATGGCGACAGCTACCTTGTGTCATATAGGGACCCTAACCTGTCGAAAACCGTTGAAGTATATGAAAACGCACCTGATTATGTAAGGAATTTTACCGTGACGGACAGGGACATGGAAAAGTTCATAATAGGCACGATTGGCGGCATGGACACGCCGATGACGCCTGCAACTGACGGAACAAGGTCATTTGGGGCATATATGGTGCATGCCACAATGGAGGATTACCAGAGGGAGAGGGATGAGGTGCTGCATGCCGACCAGGACAGCATCAGGGCGCTTGCGGGGCTGCTTGAGGGCGTTGTGTCCCAGAATTATTTCTGCGTTGTGGGCAATGCAGGGAAAATACAGGGTGAGGGAAAAATGTTCGACAGGATAGAGGCGCTGGTGAGGTAAGGAATATCAACTTTATTTTCAAAAAAGGTACATTTTACCCATGGTATTTTGATTTAAAAAGAGATATAATAAGTTACCAATATTGTAAAACAAGTAATTATCGAGGGGAAGTGACGGTGGCTTTGGAGATGCAGAACAAGGAACAGGACGATGATGTTTTGCTTGTGGAACAGGTATTTTCCAACAAGAAGGCGGAGGAGTACCTGGATGCCAGGAGAGTGGATTTGGTAAGAATCCAGGAGGATTTGCGCAAGTCCAGGAACAAGATTGTGGATGAGATGTCACAGTATGGTTTCACCTCTGCCGCTGAGGTTGAGAACACGGCTTTTGTTGAGGAGATTCAAAGCCTGGTCAACAGGACGGGGAACAAGCTTGAGGAATTAATCAGGAATTTTGACGTTGCATTTGATGAATTTCAGCAGGAGGGTCTGGATGAGGATGACTTCAGGCAGATGTATGATTTCCTCACATACTGCTGTGACCAGTTTGACGGGATTGTGATACGCCTGGATGAGTTTGGCATTGAGAGAAGCTGCAAGATTTCCATGGCATGCCAGGACATCAAGATGAAGCAGCAGAAGAATCTTTACATGCTGCCATCCATGGTGGCTGAGAGGGAAAAGGCTGAGATTCAGGAGCAGATATCCGCTGAACGCAAGGCACTGGATGAGGAGAGAGAGGCGCTCCAGAAGAAGGTTGAGGAACGCGAGGCGCTTGAGGCAGAGCTTGAGGCGAGGAAGCGGGGAGACAGCGCTGAGCAGGTAAGCCTGGCGAAATCCTATGAGCTTGAGATTGAGAAGATTGACCATGAACAGGATGAATTGATTGGGCAGAGGAACACCGTGAAGGAGCAGGCAAACCTGATTCAGAGGGAGCTGGTGGGACTCTCAGGGGTTGCACTCATCAAGAAGGGTGTGCTTCAGAAGCAGTTTGATGAGGTCAATTCCAAGGTAAATGAACTTAATGAAAAGATTTTAGGCATAACTTATAAAAAAGAGCAATTGGAGAAGGAAAAGGTACAGAAGCTTAAGGGACTGGAAGCCGGGAACGGTGAGATTGAAAACCAGCTCGACAGGATGCAGCAGGAGATTGATGAACTAAGGAAGGCACTGGAGGACAAGGAACAGGCCATAACGGAACGGGAAAAGGGAGAGAGTATAGCAATTGCCTGAGCATGGCATTTGTGAAAAAAGGGAGATGATTTTATGGATGCAACTGAAAAACTGTCACTGGAGGTAGAGGAGGTTTTACTGCCCGTAGAGGAGAAGATTGACGAGGAGACGGGGGAGCTTGGTGTTGCCCTTAAGGAGCTTGGCCAGCTTATAAGGAGCTTTGGAACTGACCTTGAGCCGATGAAGGCGGACCCTTCGTTGTTTGACCTTGCCTACACGCAGGAGAGGGCAATTGACATGGCTTCATATTCCATGGCGATTCCTGACGGCTACGTTGTTGAGTCTTCAACGGATAAGGATGCCATGGCGTGGCTCCCTAACCCGAAGTGCGTAAACAAGAAGGATAAGGCTGTTGTCACGATACAGTTTGGCAAGGAACGTCTTATCAATGTGGATGGTGAGATGACGAGCCTCGCAATGGGTGCGGCAATGCAGGAGCAGATGTATTGGAATGAACGCAGTGCGGGAAATGCGGCGTACATTGACACTGAGTTTTTCCCAATACTTACCTCGAGCGTTGCGGGAGGCTGTGCTTATTCATTTGTCAATAACCATTGCAAATATGTGGTTGGGCTTTGCATGGACGGACGCAACCAGCAGATTCAGATAGATGCCTATGGCGTTGGAAGGTCTGATGAGGCTGTTGTCAGGGACATGGTATACAAGCTCATGGATGGTGTGAGCCCTAAGAGGCAGTTTACACCGACCACGGGGATTGACGTGGATTCCCTTGTGCTTGACCCGATTTCAAAGGATTCGATTGAGAAGTGGGGTTCGGTTCTTGGCGAGAGTGTCGAGGCTAACAAGCTTCTTTTGGTCAAGAGGATTCAGGTTGCAATGACCAAGGCGCAGTGCCAGAGGAAAATCAATGCATTTTCACTTTCAGAGATGCTGGTTGACCTCAACAAGGCGCTGGATGACACTGCAAAGGGCGTGGATGGCATATTTGCGGATGCTGTTTCCTATATGCAGAAGCTTAGCATACTCAACTCCGAGAATGAGGATTTGATGGATGTGTATGACACGACAAAGACATTTGTTGATGATCATAAGGAGGTTTCCATCAGTGTTGGCGAAACACGCTTGTCATCACAGGTTAAGACATACGATTCAACGATTGAGTCCATATACACTCCTGAGCTCAAGGTGATGATGAGCGAGGAGAAGATGCAGGAGCGTGCCGAGCGTGAGCGCCGCAGGGTTGAGAAGGAGGCAAGGCTTGCCAAGCTTCGTGCCAAGTACCCGGGCTATTCCGATGAGGAGATGGTTGTACTTGAATACCTTGAGGGACGCAAGGCTGACATTGAGGCTAAGATTACCTCTGTCGATGCTGAGATTCAGGAGGTTCAGTCCAAGATTGACCTTAATAACAAGGTGATAGAGGAGACGGAGTATTCACTTGCGCACAACGAGGAATACCGCAAGGAGAAGCTGCAGAAGATTCAGGATGATTTTGTCAAGTCAATCCAGGATGATAATTCAGCATTGAAGACACTTCGTGCTGACATTAAATCCAAGAAGAATGACATAATCAAGCTTCTCAATGAGAGCGCAGGGCTTGGTGCCCTTGCCATCAACAAGAAGAAGGAGCTCCAGTCACAGATTGAGGGTATCAAGGGCGAGATGAGCAAGCTTGAGGAAGATGAAGCAGCCCTCATGGAGAAGATTGAGAACGAGGATTCCAAGAAGGATGCCCGCATTAAGGCAATTGACAATGATGCCGACAATGCAAAGCGCAAGATTCTTGAGCTTCAGCAGGCCAACAAGGTATATGAGGGCCAGAAGGCACCTAAGGAAGCAACACGCAATGGCTATCTTGCTGACATAAGCCAGTTTGACACGAAGATTGCCAATGTCAAGGCTGACGTTGCCGCAGGTGTGTATGATAACATCATTAAGCAGTGATTGCTGCGGATAACAGAATAATGTACATAGGAGTCCCCATGCATGTATGTGCGTGGGGACTTTTGACTGTATGGACATATTAAGGGCATGGTGTAAATAATGACGAAAAATGTGTTAATAATATTTTAATTGTTGGTAAAATATACAAAGTTTATATGACAAATGTGACGATTTGTGGTAAAATAACTATAATGTTGCCAGACGGGGTGTGACCCTCGGATGACATTGTGGGGCAGGCGGCACAATGGGCATGCGTCATGCATGCAATGGTAAAAAATTATGATGCCTGCGGAATGGAGAGAGTATGGGTAATTTTGAGAACAAGACGGTCATCATAACAGGAGGTGGGCGTCCGCGTCCGTTGTCAGACGGAAAGCCAGGTTCAATTGGCTATGGAATTGCAACTGCATTTGCCAAGGAGGGTGCCAACATTGTGATTACGGGGCGCAATGTACAGAAGCTTGAGGAGGCAAAGGAGGAGCTTGAAAGGCTCTATGGCGTACAGGTGCTGTGCTGTCAGGCGGATGTCAGCGCTGATTCACCGTCAGAGGAGCTTGTGGGCAAGGTTGTGGCTGATACAATTGAGAAGTTTGGAAGGATTGACGTGCTGATTAACAATGCACAGGCTTCTGCGTCAGGCGTGAAGCTTGCGGACAATACCAAGGAGCAGTTTGACCTTGCAATATATTCAGGGCTCTATGCTGCATTTTACTATATGAAGGCGTGTTATCCGCACCTTAAGGAAACAAAGGGTTCGGTAATTAATTTTGCTTCCGGTGCAGGACTTTTCGGTAACTACGGACAGGCTGCATATGCTGCTGCCAAGGAGGGAATCCGTGGCCTGACAAGGGTTGCGGCAACCGAGTGGGGACCTGACGGGATTAATGTGAATGTTGTTTGCCCGCTTGCCTGGACGTCAATGCTTGAGGGCTGGTCACAGGCTAACCCGGAGGCATTCAAGGCAAATGTACATATGCCGCCTATGGGGCACTATGGTGACAGTGAGCTTGAAATAGGCAGGGTATGCGTACAGCTTGCATCTCCTGATTTCAAGTACATGTCAGGTGAGACCCTTACACTTGAGGGTGGAATGGGACAGAGACCATAACTGGTAAGTGAATTATGGACATACCGGCCCGGTATGGAGGGGGATAAGGCAATGGAGACAAAGGACATACAGAATTTAGAGTACTACGCATATGTTTCAGCGGTTACGGGCGGGGATAATGTGAACCGCATGAAGGAAAAGCTTGTTGCCCAGGGAAAGACGGGCTTCATAGTTGCGATGGAGATAGCCTCGTTCAAGGCGGTTAATGCCATATGCGGTGTGAAGCGCGGGGAGGACATACTTAGGAAGACATGGGAATGCCTTTGCAAGTGCCTTGGCGAAGGTGACCTGGCGGGACATGTGTATTCGGATGAGTTCATTCTTTTCCTTGAGGGCGATGACGAGGCAGTGGTGGCTGACAAGCTTGCCGGGATTACTGAAGCCCTTGCTGAAATGAGCCAGGACATGGACATACCCCTTATTATGCCATGCTTTGGAATTGCGCCGTGGAAGCCTTCGGACAGCGTTGAACAGTCCCATGGCAATGCCATGATGGCGCGGGGCAAGATAAAGAACAGGTTTGAGGTCAATTATGCGTTTTACAGTGATGCCGATTCCGAGAGGATGCTCAAGGACATGCTGTTTGAGGAGACATTTGAATCGGCAATTGACAATGGGGAATTCGAGATATGGTACCAGCCGAAGTGCAACCCTGACGATGGCGGGCTGATAGGTGCAGAGGCGCTTGTGAGGTGGAACAGGAACGGGGATTTGATTCCGCCGGACGCATTTGTGCATATCTTTGAACGCAATGGAATGATAAGGCGGCTCGACGAGTATGTGTTCAGGAAGGTTTGCCAACAGCAGAAGCGCTGGGAGCTTGAGGGACGCAAGATTGTTCCGGTTTCCACCAATTTGTCGAGGGTGAGCCTGTACTTCCCGAACATTGTCACACGTTACAAGAATATCGTGAAGGAGGTTGGGATTGCGTATAAGTACGTGCCGCTGGAGATAACAGAGAGTGCCGCCATTGACAATGCTGACCTGAAAAAGCTGACGGATGAATTCTTCAAGGCAGGCTTTGGGCTGCACCTTGATGACTTCGGAACGGGATATTCGTCGCTTTCCACGTTGAACCAGCTTCATTTCAATACCCTGAAGCTTGACAAGAGCCTCATTGACTACATTGGCAATTATGGCGGCGACAAGCTGCTGGAGCATACCGTGGCGCTTGCCAAGGATTTGGGGCTGCATGTCACTGCGGAGGGGGTTGAGAATGAGGCACAGGTGAAGTTCTTAAGTGAGCTTAACTGTGACAGCATACAGGGCTATTATTATTCAAAGCCCCTGTGCTGCAATGATTTTGAGAGGGTGCTTGCGGACGAGAAGCTGCTGTATTATGGCGAGACAAGCAACCAGCATCTTGATTTGTCAAGCATTAATTCACACATGTTCAAGAACGTGATGAAGGAAACAATTGACCAGGCTGTTGAATATGCGAAAAGCAATAACAAGACGCTGGTGGCAAATCCATTCATAACGCAGGAGACAATATATGTGCACAAGGAGCATTTCGTGAAGATGATGGGCAGCTTCTTCCAGTTTGCCATCGACCAGGTTCCTGAGAGGGAATGTGTGGTTTTCACGTGCTTTAGGCGGGCGGTTGCGGATGCCAATTATGTGTCATATAATTTTATGCTTCTTGGCGTGAACACAACCTATAATGAGACTGAGCTTGACCGGATACTTGAGGACAGTGAAAAGTTCCGGCGGGCGAAGGACATGGCAGAGGAGCTTGGCGGTTCTGTGGTTGGCGGATGCTCTGAAAACAAAAACCTGCAGATTAAGATTCGCATACCATTTAAGCAGGTTAAGCAGGCAAGCCATCCTTTTGCGGACCTTCAGAAGGTATACAAGCGGGAGATGACAGGCAATCTCAAGGGCAAGCGCCTTTTGCTGGCAGAGGATGAAGAACTCAGCCGTTTTCTCACAACGGAGATGCTTAATTCGGCAGGGTTTGAGGTTGAGGCCGTTGCGGACGGCGGAAGCGTCATTGATGCGCTGTGCGCACATGAACCTGGGTATTACGCATTTGTGCTTATGGACATTGTGATGCCTACCATGAATGGTTATGTGACAACCAAGTCAATCCGTGAGATTGACAGGCCTGACCTGAAAAAGATACCGATTATCGCCCTGTCTGCCCACACGATGGACGAGGACAGGAACAATTCACTGGAGTGCGGCATGAATGGGCATGTGAGCAAGCCCCTTGACCTTCAGGAGCTTTCAAAGGTGCTTGCTGAGTGCATTCCGCTATGATTGCCGTAATTAGGCTTGATGTGTTATTCAAATAATGATGTTAGGGGGAAAGTATCTTATGAGGGTAAGGAAAAGGGGTTCTAGGTTCGTGGCGCTGCTTATGGTGTGTGTCCTTGTGGTGGGACTGGTTGGCTGCGGAAGCTCCAAGAGACGTACATTTGGCTCTGTCAGTGACGGCGGTGCCAGTGGAAAGACTGATGGCAGCGGAGCGACAATCAAGATGGTCATTGCCTCCAATCAGGTATCGCAGGACAATCCTTACCATTATGGCCTTGCAACCTTCAAGGAGGTGGTTGAGGAGCTGTCAGGCGGTGCAATATCGGTCGAGTGCAGTGATGGTACGCTGACGGAGGATGAGACGGAGCTTTTCGGCATGCTTGACACGGGGCAGGCACAGATGGTTGTGGTTTCCCCTGGCTTCATGTCATCAGCGGGCGTGTCTGAGGTCGACATGCTTTCCCTGTTGTACCTGTTTGATGGATTTAGCCATTGGGAGGCTGCAATGGATGGTGAGTTTGGCTCAACGATGTCTGACGTGATTTTGAGCCGCACCAACAACAAGTACAGGATTATGGGCTATTGGTCGGCAGGTGTGAGGGATTATTATGGTAAGCAGCCAATAACAACTGCGGCGGATGTTGCGGGGCTTAGCATCCGTACACAGGTATCGGGAGTTGTTTCGGAGTTCTGGACGTCACTGGGTGCAACACCTGTCAACATTGGATGGGGAGTTTTGTATGATTCCCTGAATAATGGCGAGGTTGACTGTGCGGAAAATGATTACACCAACCTCATGCTGAAGAAGCACCATACCACACAGAACGGCAAATACATATGTGAAACCCATCATGATTACACTACCAGGCTTTTCATTGTGAATGGAAGCTTTTATGATGGACTGACAACAGAGCAGAAGAACTGGGTAGACACGGCGGCACTGGCAGCCACCCTGAAGGAGCGTTCGGTGACCTATGACATGATGGACAGCTCGAAGGCACAGTGCATATCGGAAGGCGCAATTGTCACCAACTACGAAAACATGGACATTAGCAGCTTCAAGCAGGTGGCTGTTTCAATCCAGGACAACTATGCGGCAGCCAATGGATTGACGTCATACCTGGAGATGATTCGTAATGCGCGTTGACAGTGAGGGGGGATTGTGTACATGAAGGGTAATGAGGACAAGGTGAAAAAGCCTTCACTGGAGCAGGTGAAGGGGCTTACTATTAAGAAAAAGCTCATCATAGGATTTTCCATTCCCCTGGTGAGCCTGATAGTGGTTGGAATTGTGGCGGCACAGCTTGCAGCGTCAGGAATGGAGAGCAATTATGAGGATTCCATGGTCAAGGCAATGTCAACCACCGTGGAATACATGGATTTTGGCTTTGATTCGGCTGTATCGGAATCGGAGCAGCTTTATTATGACACTGACATTGTGAAATGGGCAACGGGTGCTGTGTACAATGAGTGGAGCAAGCAGGAGATTGTGGAGTATGCCAAGCTGGACTTGAAGGTTAAGGAGCAGGGCAACTCATTTGTCAATGGCATTTACATCATTCCGGAGAAGTCCCTCAATGTGGTTTCAACCCAGACAAGCTCAATCGCGGGCTTTTATGAGGATTTGGAGAACCAGCCGGAGGCGGCGTGCCTTGAGAAGCTGGCAGGTGACTGGATTGGTGAGCATACATATATTGACAGTATCATATCAAAAGCTTATTCGGATTATAGCTCGTCAAGCTATGCCTGCTCATTCATAAGGCCCATGCCCACAAGGAGGGCGTGCATAGTTGTTGATTACAGCTCGGATGCAATCGTTGGCATATTGAAGGACCTTGAGCTTGGGAAGAACAGTATGTCGGCATTTGTCACGGCTGACGGCAGGGAGCTTTTGCTCAAGGATGACCAGGTTGCCACGGGAGGGGACTTTTCCTTCGTCAATCAGGAGTATTACAAGAATGCCATGGCTGATGATGCGGCAACGGTGATTGAGAGGGTTAAGTACCAGGGAAAGCAGTATCTTTTCCTTGTGAGCAAGAGCCATGAAAATGGCTCCGCGATATGTGCAATGGTTCCGATGAGCAGCGTGAGTGCGGGTGCAACATATATCCGCACCATTACGATTCTGATGGTTGTGCTTGTTGGTGCCATGGTACTTGTGGTTGCCGTATGGATAATAGCAGGCATTACCACTACCATTAACAGGCTAAGCAATAAGATGCTGATGGTTGCGGACGGTGACCTCACGGTTCAGATGAATTCAGACAGCCAGGATGAGTTTGGTGTCCTGATTGCCAGCATCAAGGCGATGATTGACAATACAAGGACGCTCATTGAAAATGTCCTGGCAACCTCCAGGGAGGTGTATGTATCCGCTGCCAACCAGACGGAGGCATCAGGTGTAATCAGTGATTCCAATGACAGGATTGCCGCTGCGGTGGAGGATATGGACAGGGGGCTTACGCAGCAGGCAACTGATGCGCAGAGCTGCCTTGAGCAGATGGAGGAGCTGTCCCATCACATAACGGGTTCGGTTCACTGCCTTGAAGACATCAGCAAGGTGGCTGACGGCACACAGCATTTGATATATGATGGAATGACAATCATGAACAAGCTGTCAGTGGAATCACAGGATACCAATGACAAGACCAGTGACATGACGGATAACATCAGGTCGCTTAAGACTGACCTGGGAGGTGTGTCTGATTTTGTTGCCATAATCAACAACATTGCAGAGGAGACAAGTCTTCTCGCCCTGAATGCGTCAATAGAGGCGGCAAGGGCAGGTGAGGCAGGCAAGGGCTTTGCGGTTGTGGCACAGTCCGTTGGAAAGCTTTCCGAGAGTACCATAGAGGCGGCAAGCCAGATACAGGTGGTTGTTGAGAAGATTCATGAGGAGGCTGAGCTTACAACAAAGGCATTCATGACGGCGGAGAGCTCAGTGCTTAAGCAGAACGAGACAATCAAGAGCTCCATACAGCTCTTTGAGGACATGAATAGTTACCTTGAGAAGCTTGTGAGGGGTGTAACGGAGCTTACCAAGAATATTAACGGCATGAGTGAGCAGAGGGCGAAAACCCTTAATGCAATTGAGAGCATAACGGCGGTTTCAGAGGAATCCGTGGCTTCCGTGTCCGTTGTGGAGGATTCGCTCAAGCGCCAGACAGAGATGGTCGGGAAGCTTCTTGATGCCTCCTATTCACTGGATGACAAGGCAAAGACACTGGATGCCTCAATCAATACATTTAAAATATCCTGATTGGATGAGAGAGATGTCATGGGCTCTTGCAAATGTGAGAACCAAAGAGTATAATGTTACCATTAATGAACTGTCCCAAGGGACCGAAAGGAGTAATTGTAATGAGTGATGTAGCAGCTAAGTTTGAAGAGCTTGGTGTAATTCCGGTTGTTGTGCTGAATGATGTGAAGGATGCGCTTCCGTTGGCAAAGGCATTGGTTGAGGGAGGACTTCCTTGTGCAGAGGTGACCTTCCGTACAGAGGCAGCAGAGGAGTCAATCCGCAAGATACATGAGGCGTATCCGGACATGCTTCTTGCAGCAGGCACGGTACTTACCACAGAGCAGGTTGACAGGGCTGTCAAGGCAGGTGCTTCCGTAATCGTAAGCCCAGGCTTTGACCCGGAGGTTGTTGATTACTGTCTGTCAAAGAACATTCCTGTAATGCCAGGCATTGTGACACCTTCAGAGCTTGCACAGGCTGTTAAGCGTGGACTTACAAGGGTTAAGTTCTTCCCGGCAGAGGCTGCTGGCGGACTTAACATGATTAAGTCAATGTGTGCTGCATATACAACGGTAAGAATCATGCCTACAGGCGGAATCAATGCAAAGAACATTTCAGAGTACCTTGCATGTGACAAGATTTTCTGCTGTGGCGGTAGCTGGATGGTTAAGGGTGACCTCATCAAGGCTGGTGAGTTTGACAAGATTAAGGCGATGACAGAGGAAGCCGTTGGACTTGTTAAGCAGATTAGGAGTAAGTAATTAAAGGCTTTATGGGTAATCCATAATTGGGCATGGGGGCATTTTAAGGGCTTTGGCTTTTGGAATGTCCCCTGTTTTTTGCGGC
This sequence comes from uncultured Bacteroides sp., assembly GCA_964482605.1. Classification (GTDB taxonomy): domain Bacteria; phylum Bacillota; class Clostridia; order Lachnospirales; family Lachnospiraceae; genus Bacteroides_F. Next base: position 3,083 of record CAYZYS010000033.1, on the reverse strand, counting down.
TTAATGTGTTTGTTTTGAGAGGTTTTAGAATTAAAATGACACCACTTACATTTATAATTATATGCCCCATGCTTTTCCTTGCGGGGTTTGTCGATGCAATTGGGGGAGGCGGGGGCCTCATATCACTCCCCGCATATCTTCTTGCGGGAGTGCCTGTACACCAGGCGATAGCGACCAACAAGCTGTCATCCACGTGCGGAACATCACTTGCCACATTCAGGTTTGTGAAAAATGGACTTGTGAACTGGCGGATTGCAGTGGTATCGGTTCCACTGGCGGTTGTGGGCTCGACGCTGGGCGCCAACCTGTCGCTTCGTGTACCTGAAACATATATGCAGTATGTGCTCTTTGTCGTGCTTCCCGTCACGGCATTCATAGTGCTTAATAAAAGGATTTTCAGGGACAGGGAGGACACGGGGGTGAACGCCAATGCAAGGACGCTTGCCATAGCAGGTGTTGCGGCGCTTGTCATTGGGGTATATGATGGCTTTTATGGACCGGGTACGGGGACATTTCTGATAATAGCGTTTAATGTGTTTGCGGCGATTAACGTGGGTACTGCCAATGCACAGGCAAAGGTGATTAACCTTACCACCAACATAACATCATTGGTGGTGTTTCTGATGAATGGACAGGTGCTTGTGCTGCTTGGGCTTGTGGCTGCGGCCTGCAACATGCTGGGTGGTTATCTTGGGGCAGGGCTTGTGATGAGAGAGGGTACAAAAATAGTAAAACCCATAATCATCCTGGTGCTTGTGCTGCTTTTTGCCAAGATAATCATGGGCTGGTAAATGTATTTATTAATTGGCTGTCAGTGCCTATCTTCCTGTTGAGCCAAAGCCGCCTTCACCTCTTGAGGTGTCGCTTAGGCTGTCTGTCTCAACAAAATGTGCCGTGAGGTACGGGGTTATCACAAGCTGTGCTATCCTTTCCCCAGGTTCCACGGTTATGTCTTCGGCGGAGTGGTTGTGGAGTGCAACGATGAGTTCCCCCCTGTAATCAGAGTCGATTACACCAACCTTGTTGGCCGGTGCAAGTCCCTTTTTGCAGGCAAGCCCGCTTCTTGCGTACACAAGTCCCGCAAAGCCTTGTGGAATCTCAATTGCAAGCCCGGTGTGTATGAACTCCGTCCGTGACGGTCCTATGGTCACGGCCTCATCCATGCAGGCATACAGGTCGGCACCTGCGGCTTCCTGTGTCCCGTAGGATGGAATTGTGGCTTTCTCATCCAGCTTTTTAATGTTGACATTCTGTGTCATTTTGTGTTGTTTCCTTTCATTCACTGTCTCTTGGCACAAGCTGGTCGCTTGTATCATCCCAGAGGATGACCTTTTTTTGCTCAAGTGATGGCTTTACAAGGATTATGCGCTGGTTTGATGAACCCCTGAAGCGAAGCGACAGGTTCTTTAGCTCCTCCCTGAATTCACCGTCAACCAGCACGTCAATGTAGGACAGCATTTCGCTGGTTTCCGGCCAGGTGCCGCACATCGTGCCAAGTATGTCTTTTTCGTAATCGTAGCCTGTGAAGCACCATATGCTCTTGTCTGGATATTCCTCCCTCACACGCCTGAGCAGTGGCAGCAGTCCTTGCTGGTTTACCTGTTCAAAGGGCTCACCGCCAAGCAGTGTCAGCCCATTGATGTAATCAGGTTTTAGGTATTCCAGGATTTGCTGGATTTCATTTTCGGTAAATGGCTTTCCATAATTAAAATCCCAGGTCACTTCGTTGAAGCAGCCCTTGCAGTGATGCGTACAGCCGCTTACAAAGAGGGATACACGTATTCCAAGGCCATTGGCAACGTCACAATATTTTATGTCAGCGTAATTCATTGTCCCCTCCGTCAGGTCATTGCCTTATGGTTTTGCTGTCACTGCTCCCTGGCAGTGATGTAGCCCTGTGCCTTCAGAAGCTCTGCTATGAGCACTGCGCCACCTGCTGCACCGCGCAGGGTGTTGTGGGAAAGTCCGACGAACTTGTAGTCAAACACGCTGTCCTCACGGAGCCGTCCGATTGATATGCCCATACCGTTTTCATAATTAACGTCGAGCTTAACCTGTGGGCGGTTGTCATCCTCAAGGTACTGGATGAAATGCTTTGGCGCACTTGGGAGGTTAAGTGTCTGAGGAAGCCCCTTGAAATCCCTCCATGCCTTAATCATCTGCTCCTTGGAAGGCTTCTTTTCAAAGTTCACGAAAACTGCTGCCGTGTGGCCGTCCAGGACAGGTACCCTGATGCACTGGCAGGTGATTACAGGCTCGCTTGCCTTTATAATCTGTCCGTTTTCAACCTTGCCCCAAAGCCTCAATGGCTCCTGTTCGCTTTTTTCCTCCTCGCCGCCGATGTAAGGAATTATGTTCTCCACCATCTCAGGCCATTCGTTGAAGGTCTTTCCCGCGCCGGAGATTGCCTGGTATGTTGTCACTACAACAAGCTTTGGACCAAATTCCTTCAGGGCGTTCAGTGCAGGCGTGTAGCTTTGGATTGAGCAGTTTGGCTTGACACAGATGAATCCCCTCTTGGTTCCGAGCCTCTTTTTCTGTGATTCTATGACCTCAAGGTGCTCAGGATTGATTTCAGGCACAACCATCGGAACATCCGGTGTCCACCTGTTGGCACTGTTGTTGGATACAACAGGCGTCTCAGCCTTGGCATATTTTTCCTCGATTGCCTTAATCTCGTCCTTTGGCATATTGACTGCGCAGAATACGAAGTCAACCTGCGGGGCAATCTTATCAACGTCATTGATGTCATATACAATCATGTCCTTGACCATGTCAGGCATCGGGGTCTGCATCTTCCAGCGTCCATCCACGGCATCCTCGTAGCGCTTGCCTGCTGAACGTCCGCTTGCTGCCACAAGCACAACCTCAAACCATGGATGGTTCTCAAGCAGTGTGATGAACCTCTGCCCAACCATACCTGTACCACCCAGAATACCAACCTTTAACTTGTCACTCATGTCTATCTCTCCTCTTAACAATACAGTTGCAGTACAAATGATTATGTCTTTCATAGACGGACATTTGTATACGCACTATGGAATGGTATCATATATATATATAAAATGCAAGTCTAATTTTCT
>CAYZYS010000032.1:17930-19307 GCA_964482605.1 uncultured Bacteroides sp. | reverse complement strand
ACCTTTGCAATCGGTGCCTTGGTTGCCGCCGCATCACTCACCATCCTGATAATCTGCGACAGCGTTGTGTCCTCCCCAACTCCTGTTGCGCGGCACCTTATGAAGCCAGACTGATTGATTGTGGCAGCCGAAACCCTGTCCCCTGCCGCCTTGTCAACAGGTATGCTCTCACCCGTGAGCGCCGATTCGTCAATTGCGCTTTCACCCTCAAGTATCATGCCGTCAACAGGTATGCTCTCACCGGGACGCACCAGAAACACATCACCGACAGACACCTGCCCCACAGGCACCGACACCTCAGCCCCGTCCCTTTCAACCACCGCGCTGCGGGGCGCAAGGCTCATGAGGCTCTTCAGGGCATCCGTGGTCTTTCCCTTTGAATGTGCCTCAAGCATTTTGCCAACCGTTATCAGGGTGAGAATCATTGCCGCGGATTCATAATACAAATCATCCATATACGCCATGGCAAGCGCCTCGTCACCATGTGCAACCGCTGCCGTCATGCAGAAAAGCACATATGTGCTCCAGGCGTATGCCGCCGTGGAACCGAGCGCCACCAGGGTATCCATGTTAGGTGCGCTGTGAAGCAGCCCCTTGAAGCCATTAACAAAAAACTTCTGGTTAATTACCATTATTGCCGTTGTAAGCAAAAGCTGCAAGAGCCCCTGCCCCACGCAATTGCCCTGAAACCATGCGGGAATCCGCCAGCCCCACATCATGTGCCCCATTGAAAAATACATGAGCACAAGCAAAAAACCAACCGATGCCAGAAGCCGCCTTAAAAGCAGCGGGGTTTCCTTATCCTTCAGGTAATCCTCCCCCGTGGGGACTGACCCGGATACCCCCCTGCCCGCGCCTTCACCAAAGGCTGCTTTTTCCTGCCTGAGTGATGCACCGTAGCCCGCCTTCTCCACTGCTGCAATCACTGTCTCAGGCAGCACGTCACCCTCAACCCCCATGGAATTGGTAAGGAGATTCACGGCGCACTCCGTGACGCCCTCCACCTTGCGCACCGCATTCTCAACCCTTGTACTGCACGCAGCACAGCTCATGCCTGTAATGTCATACTGCTGCCTGCCCGATTTTATTTTATCCAAACCCATCACCTCCTGCCATGCACTAAAGCCATCATTTCATGAGCTTCTGAAGCAGCTCCATCAGCTCCTCCACCACCTTGTCATCCCCGTTGCGGATGTCCCTCACAACACAGGAATTGATGTGGCTTGCCAAAAGCTCACGGTTAAAGGAATTAATGGCGGAATTGACCGCCGCCGACTGCACGAGCACATCAGCACAGTAAGCGTCCTTCTCTATCATTCCCTTTATCCCGCGAATCTGCCCTTCTATCCTGCTAAGCCTGTTAAGAAGCTTCTTCTG
>CAYZYS010000032.1:0-17830 GCA_964482605.1 uncultured Bacteroides sp. | reverse complement strand
CTTATCCCACAAAATGCACCTGCTTCTCATAGTCATATTCATGCGGCGCCTTCTCATCCGTCCTGTGCCCAACCGCCAAGGCTATTGCAAATGAATACCCCTCCGGAATGCCCAGCCTTTCATCATAGTAAGCCTTTCGTTCACCATTCAGGGCATCATACACGCAGCCTATGATGAGGGAGTTAAGCCCAATGCTCTCCGCGGCAAGCGCCATGGTCTGCACCGCAATCCCCGCATCCACGCTGCTCCACTTAAATCCTGTCTCGGCACTTATGAAAATCAGTGTCGGCGCATCATAATAAAATGTGACGGGAAGCTCCCCCTGCCCACGCAGCGCCCTTTTGTCCGCATCAAGCTCCTTAAGCAGCGGATTATCCCCTGACACCACCGAAAACCTCAGCTCCTGCTTATTCATCCCCGTTGGTGCATGCAGCCCTGCCTCAATGACCGTGCGAAGCTCCTCCTCGGACAGCCCCTCACTGCCGTAGCTCCTTGCCGAGCTTCTTTTCCTAATGACCTCCAACACCTTATTATCCATAATACCCTCCATTCCGTAGTTTTTTTAAATATATTTTTTCATCAGGAGTTATTCTCCTGCTTTCAAGCGCCTTCTGTATTGCCTTCCTGTGAACCCACGCATCAAACCTGTTCTGCTCCAGATACGGCACCACCGCAGCCCACTGCCTGTCAAGCGCCGTTGCAATGTACCATGCGATTTCCATGTTGACATAATACTCACCAGAGTGCAGCCCTGCCAGCATTTCCACGTAATCCGTCTTAAAGGCTTCCCCAAGGAAATGCTTCATCAGCATGCCTATGGCAAACCGTGTCACATAAGTCTGTCCTGAACCAAGCCACGTCTCAATCAAGGGCAGTAGCTTATCCTTTGACCCCGCAAACACGGCGGGGGATGTCTGGTCACAGGTTGCCCAGTTGTCCATATATGGGAAAAATGCCTCAAGGCGCCCCACACATTCGTCAAAATCCTTAATCCCGGATATTATGAAGCCGCAAAGCTGATTTTCCTCAAAATACCCATGTGCACAGTGGTCAAGGTATTCAAGCTCGCATCCCAACCGCCTGAGCTCCCTTGCCTTGCCGCGAAGCAGGGGTGTCCTCACGCCAATCACCCTCTCCGGCTGCATGTCCGGAATCAGCTTCCGCTGAAAATCTGCATACCCATGGTCAGCATTTTCAAAAAGCCATTCTCGGACGTCCTGCACTCCTTTATAAGCCTGTCCCACCTGCCTACTCCTCAATAAAAAGAACCCCCAGGGTTCCCGGCCCGCAATGCGAGGATACCACACCGCCTGCCCTTGTCTCAAGTATCTCCTTAAATATGCCCAACCCCTCAAGGTATTCCTTGACGCCCACGACAACCGACGCCTCACATCCCGAATGTGTGACAAACACCCTGTCCTTTCTCGCCTTGCGAAGCTCAGGCTCCAAATCCCTCACATAATTCATCATCACCCTGTCAAGGCTGCCCCTGTACTTTTTGACCGCCGCCATCTGTCCGCCTGACACACCTATGACAGGGTGCATTTTCAGCGTGCTTCCAAATATTGCAGCAAGTCCCCTGCATCTGCCTCCCCTGTACAGGTAAGTCAGCGTGTCAACCACGAAGCTTGACCTCACCTTGGGGCGCAGCACCTCCACCTGCTTCACAATCTCGTCCGCCGTCCTGCCCTCCTGCGCCATCACTGCCGCCTCGATTGCAAGAAGCCCTATTCCGGTTGACAGGTTCATCGAATCAACGACATGCACCTTGTCCGCCGCATCCAGCTCGCTTGCCGCCAAACGCATGACATTTGCCGAGCTTGACATGTCACTGGATATTGAAAAACACACAAGCTCATCACCCTGTTCAAGCAGCGGGCGCATCACATCAGCCGCACTCTCTATTGACGGCGCAGAGGTCTTGGGTCCCTGCTTCGTCTCATCAGACCATTTATATATCACCTCGGGGGTAATGTCCACCCCGTCCTCATACTCCTCATCACCCAGTATTATGTGAAGCGGTATTATTGAAATCCCATACCTTTTCAACAGCTCGCCGGATAAGTCGCATGTGCTGTCAGATATTATCCTTACCATATAACTACCATCGCCTTTCCATCATTCCATGACATCATGCCGAATAAAGTCATTATACTACATTTCGGTAATTTTTAACAACAAAAAAGCCGCCACTCCGTGAATTTTCATTCACAAAGTGGCAGGCTCTCCCATTGTCCAACAATTGACCGTCCCGTGAAATTAGACTGTAAACCTGTTCACATCCTCCATCAGGACTTCCATCTTCTGTGCCAGCTCCTTCACAAGCTTGTCAGAGCTGTCAACCACATCGGAAAGTGCAACGCTCATGGCTGCCGTCTCCTCCGTTACTGCCGCATTGTCCTGTGCAAGGTTGTTAAGCACTGACAGGACATCCGTCACACCAATCCTCTGCTTGTCAATGTCACTGGTCATGTTGCCGATTGTCTTGACTGACTCAACGCACTTGTCAAGCTCCTCATAAAGGTGTCCAAATACCTTCTGTGTCTCGGCAAGGGAATCCACCTGGGTATCAACAGACTTATTGATTACCTCCATGATGGACACTGACTTCTCCGAGTTGGCTGACAGCGTTGCAAGCACATTCTTAATCTCCTCAACAGATTCAGTTGACTGCTGCGACAGCTTGCCAATCTCATCGGCAACAACCGCAAAGCCGCGCCCAAACTCGCCCGCCTTGGCAGCCTCGATGTTGGCATTCAGGGCAAGCAGGCTCGTCTGCTCAGATATGCCCGTGATAAGGTCTGCCGCAACCGTAATCTGCTGTACTGACTGGTTGGTTATCTCAGTCTGCTCGTACATGATGTCGACGTTGTGCCTTGTCTCATTATTGATGTTGATGAGCTTCTTCAAGGTTTCCATTGAGGTCTCGCTCAGCTCCTTCATGCTGTTCGCATTGCCATTCAGCGCCGTGACCTCGCTGTCCGTCTTTCCTATCTTCTCTGCTATGATGCCAACCTCGCTTGAGGCATCATTGGTTGAATTCGCCTGCTCCGTGACATTGTTGGCAATTGAGTCAACCGCCGTGGAAACCTCGTCTATGGAGCCCCTCATGTTGTCAAACGAATTGTTCACATTGGAAATTGTTCCGTTCAGCGCACCTGACATCTCGGAAATGACCACGATGAGGTCACGTATCCTCTCCTTCGCATTGTTAAGCTCCGTTGCCGTGCGCCCAATCTCATCATTGGACTTGACATCAATGGTTGCCCTCAAATCACCGCTTGAAAGCTTCTCGGCAAACTCATGTACCTCCTTGAGAGGTGCCACAATCCTCTTGCCATAGAGATATGAAATGATGATTGCAAGGATGATTCCAACAACTGACACAGCAAGCATCCTCACGGTCATGCTGATGTTGGTCTTGGCGATGCTCGCCTCAGCCTCAGCCATCTCATTTTCCATGTCATCGATGTAGTTACCTGTCGATATTGCCCAGCCCCATGGCTCAAACTGCTGTGAATATGCAAGCTTCGGCGCAACCGTCACGCCGTCCGACTTCGTGAAGTAAAATTCATTAAAACCGCCCTTGTCAGCCGATTCGCAGCTCTTCCAGATTGTCTGTATAATCTTGACACCATTAGGGTCTGTCAGGTCATACCTGTTCTTTCCCTCATTCTGCACAAGCACCGGATGCATCACCAGTATGTATTCCTTGTCATCAATCCAGAAGTATCCGCTTCCGTCATCACGGTAGCGCATGATTCTGATGGTTTCCTTGGCATCTTCCTTCGCCTGATCCATGGTCTTCTTGCCTGCCTGCGCCAAATCATATTCATTCTGGCACACCGCTATACACGCCTGAACCTGCGACTTAATCTCCGTCCTCGCCCCATCGTAAACCGCATCCTCATATGTCTGCAGCGTCGAGGCATTCAGTGAGCGAAGTGACAATATGCCCACACCGCCGATGGTGAGTGCAACCACCATCACCACGGTTCCGCAAAGGAACATCAGCGTTCCAATCAGGCTCTTTTCCTTCTTGCCCTTGGTCTTTTTGCCGCCTTTGCCGTTTCCAGCAGGTTCTTCCGCCTGCTGATTAGATGTTACTTTTTGTTCTTCGTCCATTCATAAGCCTCCCCAGTCCTTAAAATTAGGCTAATTATACCACCTTTGAACAAATTCTTCAACTTTTTATCGAATTTTGTGGTTAATTTAACCAAAATATTTTTATTGCGTATTGATTTTTTGTTGAAAATGCAATACTATGTTGTTAAATTTTTGACGTTATGGTGACGTCAATGAAATCATTTCAAGGAGGTAGCAACATTATGGCAAGATTTACTTTACCAAGGGATGTGTATCACGGCGAGGGTGCGCTGGAGGCACTGAAGAGCTTCAAGGGAAAAAAGGCAATGGTCTGTGTCGGCGGTGGCTCCATGAAGCGCTTCGGCTTTCTTGACAAAATTGTGTCATACCTGAAGGAAGCAGGCATGGAGGTTGAACTGTTCGAGGGCATCGAGCCTGACCCATCCGTTGAGACGGTAATGAAGGGTGCCGAGGCCATGACAAAGTTCGGCCCTGACTGGATTGTCGCAGTCGGCGGCGGCTCACCTATTGACGCAGCCAAGGCAATGTGGATTAAATACGAATACCCTGACTGTACATTTGAGGACATGTGCAAGGTGTTTGGAATCCCTGAGCTGAGAAGAAAAGCACATTTCTGCGCAATCTCATCCACATCCGGGACCGCAACGGAGGTAACCGCATTTGCAGTAATCACGGATTATTCAAAGGGCATCAAGTACCCGCTTGCTGACTTTGAAATCACCCCTGATGTTGCCATCGTTGACCCTTCGCTTGCAGAGACGATGCCTGCAAAGCTTGTTGCCCAGACGGGAATGGATGCAATGACGCATGCAATCGAGGCATATGTGTCAACAGCCAACTGTGACTTCACTGACCCTCTCGCAATACATGCAATCGAGATGATTCAGGCAGACCTGGTTGAATCCTACAAGGGAGACATGCAGAAGCGCCACTCAATGCACAATGCACAGTGCCTTGCCGGAATGGCATTCTCCAATGCGCTCCTTGGAATTGTACACTCGATGGCGCACAAGACCGGAGCTGCCTTTGCAGACTTTGGCGCCCACATTGTACACGGCTCAGCCAACGCAATGTACCTTCCAAAGGTAATTGCCTTCAATGCAAAGGACCCTACGGCAAAGAAGCGCTACGGCGTAATCGCTGATTACATGAAGCTTGGCGGAAGCAATGATGACGAGAAGGTTAAGCTCCTCATCCAATACTTAAGGAAAATGAATGATGACCTGAACATACCTCACTGCATCAAGAATTACGGCGCCGACAGCCTTCCATGCGACCAGGGCTTTGTTCCTGAAAGCGCATTCCTTGAGAGGCTTCCTGAAATTGCAAAAAATGCAATTGCAGATGCCTGCACAGGCTCCAACCCAAGGATTCCTACACAGGAGGAGATGGAGAAGCTGCTTAAGTGCTGCTACTATGACACCGAGGTTGACTTCTAGGAAACCCCATAATACATATGGCGCATTAAGGTGCGCAATGATAATCCCGCCTGCAGTCACCCTGCAGGCGGGATTATGTTGTCTTATCACCTATTCTTCTTGTATATCACCAAAAGCCCCTTGAGCAGAAGATTCTCATCCCTGATTATCTCATGCCTGCAATGCGGTATTATCTTGCCTGACCAGCCCCCCGTGGCAATGACGGTGACGCCGGTTCCAAGCTCCTCCTCAATCCTCTCAACCACGCCGTCAACCATGGCGGCATTGCCATATATGACACCGCTTTGCATGCACTCCACCGTATTGCGTCCAATGAGGTTTCGCGGCTCCTCTATGCTTATCCCGTTGAGCTTTGAGGCATTGCTTGTAAGTGCGTCAAGTGACACCCTCACCCCAGGATATATCACACCGCCAACAAAGCGCCTGTCCCTGTCAATGACGGAAATGGTGGTGGCAGTGCCCATGTCCACAATCACAAGCGGAAGCTGGTATTCCTCCAGCGCCGCCACTGCGTCAGCCACCCTGTCAGCCCCCATCTCCCCCGGATTGTCAAGGGCTATGTTAAGCCCCGTCTTGATTCCGGGTCCCACAATCAACGGCTGCTTGTGAAGAATCTTCTCACACGCATTTTTCAGCACATTGGTTATCTGCGGCACAACCGAGGAAATTATGCAGCCCTCAAGCCTTGCCCGCTCAATGTGGCATATGTCAAGAACCGTCTTGAGGTCTATGGCGTATTCCACCTCCGTCTTCGTCCGGTTGGTGGACAGCCTCTCTATGCAGTATATTTTGTCATCATCCAGAACACCAACCACAATGTTGGTATTGCCTATGTCCATCGCAAGAATCATATCCAACTCCAATGTACCGCTATGCGGCGGCACTCACCTTCACCCTGCCGGGAATCAGCTTTGCCGCGCTGAGTGCCGTTCCGATTACCCCGACAAGCAAGGTTGAGGAAACCATCTCGCAAACCGCATTCACACCCACAAAGCCGCACACAAACGCAATGACGTTCCTTCCGGCAATAAGCCCCTGCATATACTCAGTGTTGCCAAACAGCACCACCAGCGCCGTCATGAAAAACACCGTATTCAAAAATGCCGAAAAGAAGCCCGTCACAAAGCACCCAATTGAATTTTTGCCAGTGAGCTTCTGGACACCCTTGAATATATACCCAAGCAAAAAACCGTCCAGCAGACGCGGCACAAAGCGCTGGATAAATGCCAGCACAGGGTTAATCCCAAACAGGATTGCACCCATGGCACTCACACCACCAACACCTATGCACTGGAGAAAGCTGGTAAGCCCAAATACCGAGCCCACTATCGCTCCCCCGACAGGTCCCATCGCAATGGCACTGATTGCCACGGGAATCACGTTAAACGTGATAGCCAGCGGCCCGATGTTCATATACCCCAGGGGCGTATATGACATCACCAGCAAAACTGCAACCATCAAACCCAACAACGTCAACTGCGCGGTTGAAAACTTCTTATTCATTTTTTTCCTCCTTGTTATCGTTCCCGCTTATCCGGGATACAACACATTAACAAATGCACACCTGCTGCCTTATCCTTGGTGCCCCAGCCCAATCACGCCACCTGGAAAATCACCGATGCCGCCTCTCCTTGAGTATCTCGTCCAGAATCACGGACGCCGCCTCCTCCTTGGCCATGAGCTCAAGCGGAAGCTCCCCGTCCCTGGTTATCAGCGTCAGGACATTGGTATCCGTCCCAAACCCCGCACCGGCGGTGCGCAGGTTGTTGGCTGCAATCATGTCCAGGTTCTTCTTCACCAGCTTTTCCCTTGAATTGCTGATTAAATCCTTGGTCTCCATCGAGAAGCCGCACAAGAACTGCCCCGGCTTCTTGTTTTTCCCAAGATGTCCCAGAATGTCATCCGTCCTTTCAAGCTCAATGGACATTTCGCCATCCTTCTTCTTAAGCTTTTCCCCAGCCACATGGGTAGGCCTGTAATCAGCCACCGCAGCCGCCTTGATGATTATGTCGCTGTCATCGGCAGCCGCCACCACCGCATCATACATGTCCTTCGCAGACACAACGGGAACCACCCTTACAAATGAAGGCGGCTCTATTGCAGTACATCCGCTTACCAGCGTAACGTCTGCCCCGCGAAGCATTGCCATGCGTGCAATGGCATATCCCATCTTCCCTGAGGAGTGATTGGTAATGTACCTGACAGGGTCTATTGCCTCCTGTGTCGGGCCTGCCGTGACCAAAACCTTAAGCCCCGCCATGTCCTTCTCATGTGCAAGCTCCCTCTCAATGTACGAAAGAAGCACCTCCGGCTCAGGAAGCTTTCCCCTCCCGATGTCGCCGCAGGCAAGTTTACCGCTGGCAGGCTGTATTATTTCGTACCCATAACCTGCCAGCCTCGCAAGATTATCCTGCACGGCAGGATTATCAAGCATGTTGGTGTTCATCGCCGGTGCAATGAACCTGTGGCATTTGCATGCCATCACCGTGGTGGTAAGCATGTCATCCGCAATGCCGTTGGCAAGCTTCCCAATCACATTGGCGGTTGCAGGCGCAACCATCACGGCATCAGCCGCCTTGGCAAGCGACACGTGCTCCACGCTGAACTCAAAGTTTCTGTCAAAGGTATCCACAAGACATTTATTTCCGGTAAGCGTCTCAAAGGTTATCGGATTGATGAAGTTGGTTGCGTTGGCAGTCATTATCACATGCACGTCCGCCCCCAGCTTCCCAAGCCCGCTTGCAAGCCCCGCAGCCTTATACGCCGCAATGCTTCCCGTAACCCCAAGGACAACACACCTTCCCTTAAGCATGTCAGCAGCCATTTCCATTACCTCTTGATGAACAATTCATATATCGCCTTGATTGCACCCTCGAAATACTTGTTTCTCACACCGATGATGATGTTAAGCTCACTTGAGCCCTGGTCAATCATCTTGATGTTAATCCCGGCATTGGCAAGCGCACCAAGTATCTGCCCCGCAATACCCGAATTATTCTTCATTCCCCTTCCCACAACCGCAATGAGCGCAATGTCCGACTCAAGCTCAATGGCATCAGGGTCAACCGCGCGGTGAAGCTCCGCCAGCACCTTCTGCTCCTTGTCGATGAAGGAATCCTTCTGAACCACAATCTCCATTGTGTCAATTCCCGAAGGCATATGCTCAAAAGAAATGTCATTTTCCTCGAAAACCTGCAGAACCTTGCGCCCAAAGCCGATTTCCGAGTTCATCATGTCCTTCTCGATGTTCACGGTGACAAAATCCCTCTTGCCCGCAATTCCCGTTATGACATACTCAGGATTGTGGCATGTGCTCTCCACAATCATGGTTCCAGGGTCAGACGGTGAATTGGTGTTGCGGATGTTGATTGGAATGCCCTCCTTCCTCACAGGGAAAATGGCATCCTCATGAAGCACCGACGCACCCATGTAGGAAAGCTCGCGAAGCTCCTTATAGGTTATGGTGTTAATCGGCCTTGGTGAATCAACAATCCTCGGGTCAGCCATGAGGCAGCCCGACACATCCGTCCAGTTCTCATACACATTTGCCTTTACTGCCTTGGCAACTATGGAGCCCGTAATGTCCGAGCCTCCCCTTGAAAATGTCTTAATCCTTGTGTTGGGCATTGCCCCGTAAAAGCCCGGCACAACCGCGCGCTGGGTCTTTACAAGCTTTGCCGACAGCACCTTCTGGGTCTTTTCCGCATCAAAATTACCGTTCTTGTCAAAGAATATGACAGTCGCCGCATCCACGAACTCATACCCAAGGTACTCGGCCATGACAATGCCGTTCAGGTACTCACCCCTTGATGCCGCATAGTCAGACCCCGCCTTTGCCGTGAAATTCTTCTTGATTGTGGCAAATTCCGCCTCAAGTGACAGCTTCAGCTTAAGTCCCTTGATAATCTCATTGTAGCGCTCCTTGATTGCCTTGAGCTCCTTGTCAAACGCCTTGCCGTCCTCCGCCAGCGCATAGCAGCGGTAAAGCATGTCCGTCACCTTCGTGTCATCCTTAAAACGCTTTCCAGGTGCGGAAGGAACCACGTACCTGCGGTCCTCGTCAGCACGGATGATGTCCCCGACCTTCATGAACTGCTCTGCACTTGCAAGTGAACTTCCGCCAAATTTTACAACCTTAACCATTTTCTCTCCATTCCGCAGGCCATCCGCCCAAGCCTTTATTCCATACGAATCCTGTTAATCACTCCGCCATAGCCCTCAACCGCAGCATTGAAGGTTCTCTCGCTCAGCTTGCCGGTTACGAAGCCGAACTCATCCTCAAGCCCGTCCACGGTGACAACCTCAACATCCCCAAAGGATGCCTTGACTGCGCCGATTGTCTGCTCCGGCCTGCCCTCAACACGTACAAAGAACTTCCTCTCAAACTCCGATATGTCACCGAGCTCCAGCTTCTCCGAGCTCCACACGGTCATCACGTTCTTGCCCATGTGCTTTGCACAATCCACAATGTCAGACACAACCGCACTTGCGGTAGGCAGCTTTCCCGCACCCGCACCGAAGAACATCACATCCCCAAGCACATTTCCATTGATGTAGATTCCGTTCAGCACGCCATTCACGTTGAACAGCGGATGTGTCTCCGAAATCATGAAAGGTGCGGTCATTGCATACACCCTTCCGCCGATGTTCCTGCTCGTTGCAAGGAGCTTGATTGAACGCCCCAGCTTCCTGGCATACTCAAAATCCTTGTCGGTAATTTTTGTTATGCCTTCCGTGTATATTTCCTCGAAATTAACCTGTGAACCAAACGCCAGTGACGTAAGGATTGCAATCTTGCGGCAAGCGTCATATCCTTCGATGTCCGCCTCCGGATTGCGCTCCGCATATCCATTGTCCTGTGCCTCCTTGAGCACCTCGTCAAAGCCAATGCCCTCCCTGGACATGCGCGTGAGCATGTAATTGGTGGTTCCATTGAGGATTCCCGTAATCTGTGTAATCTCATCCGCAGTCAATGACTGGTTCAGCGGACGGATGATTGGGATTCCACCACCCACGCTCGCCTCGAACATGAAGTTCAGGCTCCTCTGCTTCGCAAGCTCCAGAAGCTCCGCACCATACTTCGCAACAAGTGCCTTGTTGGAGGTGCAGACGCTCTTGCCCTTCTCAAGCGCCGCCTTTACATATGAGTATGCCGGCTCAATGCCGCCCATGACCTCCACAACCACGTTAATCTCCGGGTCGTCAAGGATTATGTCAATGTCATGCACAATCTTTTCCTGTATCGGGTCCCCAGGGAAATCCCTCAAATCCAGGACGTATTTTATCTCAATCTCCTGTCCTGCCCTCTTGTTGATTGACTCACCATTGGTGTTGATTACCTCAACAACACCGGAACCGACCGTTCCATACCCCAAAACCGCTACCTTAACCATAAAGCCTCCAAATCCATTAATTATATTTTACTCCCGTGACAAAATCTTGAGATACCTCACGCCCTCCATCTGCTCAATGTCCTCAATCATCCTGGAGGAATCCCCCGCATTAGGAAGTATGTCAACCGAAAGGGTAAGTGACGCCACCCCGTTGATTGGGATGGTCTGGTGTATCGTTAGGATGTTCGCCTTGTAATGGGCAACCGTCCCCAACACCTGGGACAGAAGCCCCGGCGTGTCATCCATGGACAATACAAATGTAATCGTCTTTCCCTTTACATTGTCCCTGAATGGAAAAATGTCTTCCTTATATTTGTAATATGAGCTCCTGCTTATGCCAACCTGCTCGGTTGCCTCGGCAATGCTCATCCCCTTGTTTTCAAGAAGCCTGTTGACCTGTGCGACCTTTAGCAGCACCTCCGGCAGCGCCTTCTTCTTAACAACATAATACTTAATCTCCTCAGACATGTCACAACCCCATCCGTCACCATTAATGCCCGTCAAGGGATGTAACTGTACTTGACAGACACACATTTGTACACCCAAGGAAGAATGATATCATGTTATTGGAATAAATGCAACCTGTCATTTACCTTGCCTTGAATGTTCCGTGAATGTCACACGCCAAGAATCATGTTGCCCGCCTCCACGGTGTCATTCGCAATGTACAGTGCGCCGCTTGAGGCAAGCTCCTCCCTGTCGCCGTAGCCGTACAGTACGCCAAGGCAGTCAATGCCGTTCGCCCTTGCGCCAAGCACGTCATTTGACCTGTCACCCACCATGAGCACCTCCGACGGGTCAACGCCATCAATGCGTCCAAGCGCGTACTCTATCACCTGCTCCTTGTTAAGCCTGCTCTCGTCCATTGCGGAGCCCGCAACAAACTCAAAATAGCCCCCAAGCCCAAAGTGGCTTATTATCTGCTCTGCGTAAAACTCAGGCTTTGCGGTGGCGACATAGAGCCTCTTGCCTGCTGCCCCAAGCCTTTCAAGAAGCTGCGGGATGCCCTCGTACACTGAATTTTCAAACAAGCCCCTGTCACCGTAGTATTCCCTGTAATACACCACGCCCTGCCTTGCCTGCTCCATCCCCATGCCGTAAAGCCTGGTGAAGGAATCAAGAAGCGGCGGCCCGATGTAGCTGTTGAGCTGCTCCCTCTCCGGCACCGGAAGCCCAAGCTTGTCCAGCGCGTAGCCTATGGAATTGAGTATTCCCGGCGCAGAATCCGTCAATGTACCGTCCAAATCAAAGAAAATATACTTGTATTGCTTCATCCCAGTCTCCGTTCCAATCAATGCTGCACATATTTTCACACCGTCCCAGTATACCATTTACATTTACCCATTGACAACCCCGCCGGGATGAGAATATAATTGTCCTTGTCCTTTTTAGCATATGCCGCAGACGAGGGGGAGCGCCCTGGTCTTGCGAAGGGATGCCCCATGTGGGCCAATAGCGATGGGAATCTGTGTTTCAGAGTGAGAGGGGGCTTTTGAGCCCCGACCGACACCGTCAGGGTACCGTCGCATAATACATGAATGATGCCGACAGAGTGCCCAGCGGGTACTTTTTTTATTACCAACATGGAGGTATCATAATGAAAACAAAACACCAGCAACTCATCAAACTCGTATTCATGGCACTCATGGTGGCATTGGGCGTGGTCATCTCCCCAATACTCAGGGTGGAGGGAATGTGCCCGATGGCACACTTCATCAATGTGACCTGTGCAGTGCTCCTCGGGCCTTACATGGCATTTGCCTGCGCACTGCTCATCGGCATACTGAGGATGATTCTCATGGGCATACCGCCGCTGGCAATAACAGGCGCCGTATTCGGCGCATTCCTGTCAGGGCTGCTCTACAAGCTCTCCAAGGGCAAGCTCATATTTGCATTCCTTGGTGAGGTAATCGGAACGGGAATAATCGGAGCCATAATCTCCTACCCTGTCATGACCTTCATATGGGGAAGGAACGGGCTTTCATGGTTCTTCTACGTGCCTTCATTTGTTGCGGGAACCCTCATCGGCGGAAGCATCGCCTTCATTTTCCTCAAGCAGCTCGCCAAGAACGGACTGCTCACAAGGTTCCAGCAGACACTCGGAAGCGCAACCTACGGAAGCGAGTCGGATGTGAAGAACACCGCAGTTGCAATAGCATGCCTTGGCTTCATACTGGCGCTGGTCGCACTGGTGGTCGTACACAACTTCGTGACAGTGTCAAGCCCGCTGCTCTCATACATACAGTACATTGTGGCGGGGGTATTCATCCTGATTGCGGCAGGATATTATGTAATCAACAGCAAAAAACAGGTGGCATAAATTGGAAAAATCAAACGACACAAGCATTTATGCGGCTGAAATCAAGGTGGTGTTGGACAGTCTTGTCCGGCGCCACCCCCTGATTCACTGCATAACCAACCCAATTTCAATAAATGACTGCGCCAATGCAGTCCTCGCACTGGGCGGAAAGCCAATCATGGCCGAGCACCCTGATGAGGTGGCGCAAATCACGGAAATTGCAGACGCACTTTCACTGAACCTCGGCAACATAACGGATGCCAGGATGAAATCAATGCGAATCAGCGCACTCAGGGCTTCCGAGCTTGGAATCCCATCAATCCTTGACCTTGTGGGCATAACCTGCAGCAAGCTCAGGCTGGACTATGCGCGTGGGCTGCTTGAAAGCCACACCCCGTCAATCATCAAGGGCAACCTGGCTGAGATAAAGGCATTATGCGGGGAAAAGTATGACAGCATAGGAATTGATTCAATGGAAAATGAGACGCCCGAAGACAAAAAGGACGCCTGCGCCCTGCGTGAAATCGTTGCGGGGCTTGCAGTGAAAAGCCACTGCGTTGTAATGGCATCAGGAAAAACAGACATAATATCGGACGGTGAGCTTACGGTGGAGCTTCACAACGGCAGCCGCTGCCTTCCGCTGATAACCGGAACGGGCTGCATGCTTGGCGTGATTGCGGCAAGCCTTCTTTCCGTGACATCACCGATAAATGCGGCAGTGCTTGCCGCCCTGACACTTGGCGTATGCGGCGAAATTGCCGAGGATGCCGTGCCAAAGGCTGCCAACGGGAGCATCGGGCTTGGCTCCTACCACATTGCCCTGCTTGACGCACTCTCAACGGTGACACCGGAACTTCTGGTTGAACGGGCACTTGTGACCGTTGCCTAAAGCCTTCTTAATATCTCATCCACCGCCCACTCAATGTAGGCGGCATTTTCCTCATAGGTCAGATACCTTGGCTTTTCATCAAGGGGATGGCTTGTAAGAAAATTCTTACGAATAATGTAAGCCTTGCTTGAAGCAAGCTCACTTTGCGTAATCATCCCATCTATCTCATAATCAGTGCGGCTTTGGATGTCACTCAGCACATCCCGCGAAAAATGGTATTCCCGCAGAAGCCTCCAGTCATTGAGGTCAACATCCCTCCCAAACTGCCTGAAATACGATTCGTAATCCATTCCGCCATCACCGGCAAGCCGCCTCATCTCCTCAACATGCCTGTCCCTCACACGAAGCACGAACACCTCATCAGCAAGCATGTGTGTGACATACCCTAGGTAAAGCTCATAATCCCTGCCCCCAAAAACCACGTGCTTATCCCTGAATGCCTGCAGGCGGCTTCTGTAAAGTGCGTATTTTTCAGGAACGGCAAGCTCATCCTCACCGATTCCATCCTTGAAATGCGTGAACTTCTTCATCTCACGCACATACCCCTCCCTCGCCATTATGGCATCCGGGGCCAGGTTGCCGCAAAAAAACAAGGGTATGTCCGCAATGGTGCCAAGCACCTCCGGGGACAGCCTCCCAAGCAGCTTATCTGCAATTACAAGATGTGTTATCGTACCAGCCATAGCCTACCTCGCCTATATCCTCATGAGGGCTGACATCATGCAGACCCTCTGCGCCCCAGCGTCAAGCGCCTCCATGTAATTGTCACTGCTGATGCCGCCAATGGCATACACGGGAATGTCAACGCTGGCACACACATTTTCAAGGAATGTGATTCCCCGCGGCTCAAGCCCCTTCTTGCAGTCGGTTGCAAATATGTGCCCTGCGGTCACATACGAAGCGCCAAGCATTGCCGCCAGGCGTGCCTGCTCCACAGAATGAACCGATGCCCCGACCGTAAGCCCCCGCGGGATGCCCTGCCCTGATTCTGCCAGCTTTGAAAGGCTGCCAAGCGGAAGATGGACAATCCCCGTGCCAAAAGCAATCGCACAGGACACGTTGGAATGCGGAACAAGCGTGACGCCAAGCCCGCTGCACGCCTTGACGCACCCTTCAAAAAGCCTTGTGTATTCCTCCTCACCCAAGTCCTTCTCCCTGACGATAATCTCCGCCACGCCAAGTCCTGCAAGCTTCCTTAGCTGCCCGTAAAAATCACCATAACACAAGTGGCGGTCAGTGACCGCCACCACCCTGGAATAATCCATCTATAGTATCCTTCCTGATATCCTTGCCAGCTTCCTAAGCCCTTCGGCAAGCCCATGTGTCAGCACGCCCTTTTTCATGCGCCACTGCCAGTTGCCACCAAGCGTTGACGGGAAATTAATCCTCGCCTCATTGCCAAGGCACAGTATGTCCTGCATCTGGAATATGACGGTTGCGGCAACCGAAAGGTATGCCACCCTGAAGCTCTCCTCAACCATCTTCCTTGGTGAAGCCGCATTGAGGTACTCAATGGCATATTCAAGCTCCCTGCCTGACCTCGCGGAATAATACCCCAGAAGCGTCTCATTGTCATGTGTTCCGCCGTACACAACCAAATCCCTTGTGTAATTGTGCGGAAGATGCGGATTGTCGGCATTGCCGTCAAATGCGAATTCAAGCACCTTCATGCCCGGATACCCGTTGCTCCTCAAAAGCTCCTCAACCTCCGGCATCTCAACGCCCAAATCCTCCGCAATTATCCTCTTGTCCCCGATGGACTGGTTGATTGCGTCAGTGAGCAGCCTTCCTGGTCCTTTTTTGTACTCACCGTTCTTTGCATCAGGGTCATGTGCAGGGATGGTATAATATTTTATAACGCCAAGGAAATGGTCAATCCTGATTACGTCATAAAGCCCCGCCTGCGCGCTCATGCGCCTTCTCCACCAGCCAAAATCATCCTTCTTCTCAAGCGCATCCCAGTCATACAGCGGGTTGCCCCACTTCTGCCCAAGGTCCGTGAAGGCATCCGGCGGAACACCTGCAACCTTAACCGGAGCCAGATTTTTGTCAAGCAGGAACATATCGGGATGGCACCATACATCCGAGCTGTCAAGAGCCACATATATCGGAATGTCGCCGATTATCTCCACGCCCCGCCCATTGGCGTAAGCCTTTAATTTCTTCCACTGTATTGAAAATTCATACTGGCAGAATGCCCAGAAATCCATCTCCTGCGCAAGCATTTTCTTGTATTTTTCAAGTGCGGCAGGCTTCCTGAACCTTATGTCATCATCCCATTCACACCATGACCTGTATCCGAAATGCGCCTTGATTGCCATATATGAGGAATACTCATCCAGCCACTCCCCGGCTTCCTCCTTGAAGGCTTCAAAGCCCTTGACACCCCTCGTCTTGAGGAAATTGCCATATGCCTTTTTTAGTACAACAAACCTATTCTCAAAAAGATAAGAATAATTGATGTCTTCTCCGTCACCGCCCCAGTCAAAGCCATTGACATAAGCCTCGTCGAGAAGCGCATCCTCCACCAGCATGTCAAGGTCTATGAAATAAGGATTCCCCGCAAATGCGGAAAAAGACTGGTACGGGCTGTCACCATAGCTTGTGGGGCCAAGGGGAAGCACCTGCCAGTAATGGTGTCCTGCCTCCACGACGAAATCCACAAACTCATACGCAGCCTTGCCAAGCGTCCCTATCCCATACGGTGACGGCAGGCTGCTCACGGGCATCAGTATGCCCGCGCACCTGTCAAACCCCTGTCCTTTGTTCATTGTTATTTCTCCATCTCTTCCTTCACATTGCGCACCGCATCCCTCTCCTCTTCAGTGAGAAGGCAGTCGATGTCGAGAAGCACTATGAGCTTTCCGGAAACATTGGCAACCCTGTCAAAATAACGTGTTTCACTGTTCTTGATAAGTGATGGCATTTCAACCACGTTGGACGGCTCCAGGTTGTCAATCTTCTCCACCTGATCCACATCAAGCGCCACGCTGACATCCCCTATCCTGACAATGACCATGTTGGTACCGTCTGTCCCCTTGGACTCCATGTTGAATTTGCACTTAAGGTCATACACCGGAATGACATCACCCCTCAGGTTGATGATTCCCTTGATGTGCGCAGCCGAATTGGGAACCCTTATGATGTTAAGGCTGTTCTCAATCCCCACCACTGCCGCAATGTCCACACCGTAGTATTCAGTCCCCAGCTTGAATACCACAGGACTCATGTAATCTGCCATTACCCCTCCTTTTCCGCAGGTATCGCCTGCCACCACGGTCTGCTATGAAAAATCCCCAACGGCAGCCGCCTACATTTCCTCCTCCGTCGGCTTCACCGCCTGCCACTTAAGGTATGCGGTAATGAACGGGTCTATGTTGCCATCCAGCACACTCTGGGCATTGCCCACCTCAGCATTGGTACGGTGGTCCTTCACCATGGTATATGGCTGCAGGACGTAGCTTCTTATCTGACTTCCAAAGTTGACATCCTTCACGTCCCCCCTGATGTCAGAGGTTTTTTCGGCATTCTCCTGCTGCTTTAACAGGTACAGCTTTGCCTTCAGCATCTGCATTGCCTTGTCCTTGTTCTGGTGCTGTGAACGCTCATTCTGGCACTGCACCACGATTCCTGTCGGAATATGGGTAATCCTTATGGCTGATGACGTCTTGTTGATGTGCTGTCCGCCCGCACCGCTTGAACG
>CAYZYS010000031.1:0-19346 GCA_964482605.1 uncultured Bacteroides sp. | reverse complement strand
GTGATTTCATTAAACCATGAGGAATCAGTGATTCCCACCTTCATTGGTGAGTATGAGGCGCTGTCAACGATTGATTTGAGCTGAGCCGCCACATCATCATCAAATTCGTAGGTGGTGGTGTCGTTCGGGTCGCCCTTGCCCGGAAGCTTGGTCTGTACCGCAATGGTTATCGCCCTTCCCTCGGCAACCGTGAAATAGGAACGGGAATACACAACGGTGTCGGTTGTTGTCTTAAAGTCGGCAACTATGTAGGTGTAAGCACCGGTTTCATAGGTTGAAATCGTGAACAGGCTGTCATCCTCGGCTTCACTGTATGAGGTGATGCATTGCGCCACGTACTCGGCAAGCTCTGCATCGCTCATCTCGGAAAAGCCCTTGTCCTCAGTGGCGGTCCCGCTCACCACAATTTCATAGGACATGTCCGTCGGCATTGCCTCAAGGTATGTGTTGGAGGATTCCATCAGGGTGCGAAGCTGCTCTGCCGATGCCCCCACCTTGCTTAAGTTCGGGTCAGCGCTTGTGACCTGCCTTGTAAATGTGATGAAGTCCTGCGGGATGTTGATTGCCGTGTTAATCTGGGATAGCTTGTATGTGTAGGTTTTTGCACTTGCTTCCTCGCTGGCGGATGTGCCCGTGGTGGCGCTTTGCGTGGCGGAAGCCATGGCTGGCACTGCCGTCATCTGTAGCGCGACAGCCGTGGCGGCTGCGAGTGCGGATATTTTCTTAATCATTGATTTTAACCGTGACATGAAATCTCCAATCTGTATGTGGAATATTAACCTGAATCGTGGATTTTGTGAAAAAAACACATCTGTGATTGTAACATGATTTACGGATGGGGTCAAAGAATATACAGTGAAATAAGTATAAAACATTTGTAAATGCGAAAAAACCAATATATCCTACTGATTTGTTGAAATGCCTCATTCTTTGTGGTATCATAAAAAAGATTGTGACAAGAAATGATATTATTAGGCTACTTTGCGAAAGGTATTGGGTGAAGTATGAGTAAACCGATAGTTGCCGTGGTGGGAAGGCCAAATGTTGGCAAGTCAACGCTGTTTAACCTGCTTGCGGGACAGAAGATATCCATTGTCAAGGACACACCGGGTGTGACGAGGGACAGGATATATGCCGAGGTCACATGGCTTGACAAGGCATTTACCCTGATAGACACGGGCGGAATTGAGCCGGACAGCAGGGACGTGATTCTCTCACAGATGAGGGAGCAGGCGCAGATTGCCATGGATACCGCGGATGTGATATTGTTCATGACTGACGTGAGGCAGGGGCTTGTGGATGCGGACTCCAAGGTTGCGGACATGCTCAGGCGCTCACACAAGCCGGTGCTGCTTGTTGTGAACAAGGTGGATAATTTTGAAAAATTCATGCCTGATGTGTATGAATTTTATAATCTTGGAATGGGCGACCCCCATCCGATTTCGGCTGATTCAAGACTTGGGATTGGCGACTTGCTTGATGATATAATCAAGGAGTTTCCGGTTGACGCAGGTGACCAGGAGGAGGATGAAAGGCCGAAGGTTGCAATTGTTGGCAAGCCAAATGTTGGCAAGTCATCCATCATCAACAAGCTCACGGGCAACAACAGGGTGATTGTGTCTGACATTGCGGGGACAACCAGGGATGCCATTGACACTGACGTGAGGTACAACGGCAAGGAATATGTGTTCATTGACACGGCAGGGCTTCGCCGCAAGAGCAAGATTAAGGAGGAGCTTGAACGGTTCAGCATAATCAGGACGGTGAGCGCCGTCGAGAGGGCTGACGTTGTCATTGTGGTGATTGATGCCACTGAGGGCGTGACTGAGCAGGATGCCAAGGTTGCCGGAATTGCACACGAAAGGGGCAAGGGCGTCATTATTGCCGTGAACAAGTGGGATGCCATTGAAAAGACGGACAAGACCATGAATGAGCATACCAAGCGCATCAAGGAGGTACTGTCATTCATGCCTTATGCGGAGATTCTGTTCATATCAGCCGCCACGGGACAGCGCCTTAACAAGATGTTTGAGCTCATAGATGCGGTGATTGACAGCCAGACCATGAGGGTGCAGACGGGCGTGCTGAATGAAATCCTCACGGAGGCAGTTGCGATGCAGCAGCCGCCGACGGACAAGGGAAAGCGCCTGAAGCTTTACTACATCACACAGGTTGCCGTGAAGCCGCCAACATTTGTGATATTTGTCAATGACAAGCAGTTGATGCATTTTTCATACACAAGGTACATTGAGAACAAAATTCGTGATTCCTTTGGTTTCAGGGGAACCGCCCTTCATTTCATTATTCGTGAGCGAAAGGAAAAGGATTCATGATGGAAGCAGTGATTTTAAGGATTGCAAGCCTGTGCATAGGGTATGTGTTTGGCATGTTTCAGACGGGGTACATATACGGGAGGCTGCACGGGCTTGACATAAGGGACTATGGAAGCGGCAATGCGGGAACGACCAATGTGTTGAGGACGCTTGGCAAGAAGGCGGCGGTAATCACTTATTTTGGTGATGCCATAAAGAGCGTGCTGAGCGCCCTGGTGATATACCTTCTTTTTGGGAGGAACAACCAGGACATGGCTTTTCTTTATGTGCTGTACGGCGGCCTCGGTGTAATACTTGGACATAATTTCCCGTGCTACCTTAAGTTTAGGGGAGGCAAGGGAATTGCGGCGACATCAGGCATGCTGCTGTCGCTGTTCCCGTTCAACCACCTGCTTGTGGTGCTTGGCTTTTTCACCTTCATGGGCGTGGTGCTTGTGAGCAGGTATGTGTCACTTGCCTCGCTGGTCATGATTGCCGGCTTTTTCATTGAGTTTGTCATAATGGGGCAACTTGGGATGATTGATGTGCCGCTTAGGCACCTGCCTGAGAGCTATTGCGTTGTGTTTGTCATATCGGCGCTGGCTTTCATAAGGCATAAGGACAACATAAGAAGGCTGCTTTCCGGAACCGAGAGGAAGCTGGGGAAGAAGTGAGCCTGCCGCATGCGGGATTAAGAAATCATGTTAAAGGAGAGAATGAATGGCTAAGGTTAGCATAATGGGGGCTGGAAGCTGGGGGATTGCAATTGCGCTGCTCCTCAACAACAACGGGCATGAGGTTTCGGTGTGGTCCGTGCTTGAGGATGAGATTGAGATGCTGAGGGCAAAGAGGGAGCATGAAAGATGTCTCCCTGGGGTGAAGATACCGGAGGCTGTGCAATTTACCACGGATTTGGAAAAATGCCTTGAAAATCCTGATTTGGTGGTGCTTGCGGTGGCTTCACCATATACGAGGTCAACGGCGCACAGGATGGCGCCTTTTGTCCGTGACCGCCAGATTATCGTAAATGTTGGAAAGGGCATTGAGGAGGATACGCTTCTCACCCTCTGCCAGGTTGTCGAGGAGGAGATACCGCAGGCAAACGTGGCGGTGCTTTCAGGACCCAGCCATGCAGAGGAGGTGGGCAGGGGGATTCCCACCACATGCGTTGTCGGCACGCATAAGCGGGCAGATGCGGAATACATACAGAACATATTCATGAGCCAGGTGTTCAGGGTGTACACAAGTCCTGACATGCTTGGTATATGCCTTGGCGGCTCGTTGAAGAACGTGATTGCCCTGGCGGCAGGCATGGCTGATGGGCTTGGGTATGGTGACAATACCAAGGCTGCACTGATAACCCGTGGAATAACGGAGATAGCACGGCTTGGAATCAAGATGGGCGGCAAACTCCAGACATTTTCGGGGTTGTCCGGCATCGGTGACCTGGTTGTGACCTGCGAGAGCATGCACAGCCGCAACAGGCGTGCGGGAATCCTGATTGGCAAGGGCTACACCGCTGACGAAGCGATGAAGGAGGTCAACATGGTTGTAGAGGGCGTGTATTCAGCCAAGGCGGCATTGGGGCTTGCAAGGCGTTATGATGTGGACATGCCGATAGTTGAGCAGGTAAACCACATACTGTTTGACGGCAAGAAGGCATCGGATGCGGTAAAGGAGCTCATGCTGAGGGACAAGACCATAGAGAGCGCTGACTTGCCGTGGGATGAGGAATGAGGCTGCCATAAAATTATATTGCCATGGGGTGCATTTTCATGAGGAACGTGACATACCTGTCAGAGGATTTAAAACAGAAGCTTGGGACATACAAGCATTATCCATTTACCATAGTCAATGCGCCTGACGGGTATGGCAAGACCTCCGTGTTAAAGGAGTTCTTCCGCCGTGCCAATTCGGATGTGTACTGGGTGAAATGTGAATATGGGCAGGGGATGTTTTTTGAGGTGTTCACGGAGGTGATGCTCCGTGCCTCTTGCAACAAGCTTCCGCTTGGCTTCGACATTCCACACAGCATATCGGATTCCTACAAGGTGGTGGACTGGGCAAGGCAGCTTGAATTTCCAAGGAACACGGTGATAATACTTGATGATTACATGGGCACGCAGGAAACCTATGTTGAATATGTGTTCAAGATATTAAGCGGGTATGAGGACAACCCGTTTAAGCTTGTTTTCGTGTATAACCAGAACCTTCCCAGTGAGGTAAAAAAATCCATCAAGAGGGATTCGGTACTTTTCATTGACAGGGATGACCTGAAGCTTCGGGTACAGGACATAATGGAGCTTTCCTCGAGGAATGGGTACAGGCTCACGGAGCAGCAGGCGTGGGGCATATACGATTACTGCGGGGGCTGGCCGATGATTGTTGGCATGCAGCTAAGGCAGTATGAGCGCAGCGGTAATTTTGACGTACACGGGCAGGTGTCAGCTTTTTTGCATGATGAGGTGTGGATGAGGATGGACAATGAGGATAGGGAATTTCTCACGCTCATCAGTGCATTTGACCCGATTGTGTTTGTACAGACACGGTTTTGGATGGAATATGACAATGCCAGCGGTTCCTTCATGGAGAAGCTTGAGCGATGTCCGTTTGTTGTGTATGACGGTGAAAACAGGCAGTACAGGCTTGATGGGCTTGTGAAGTCATTTTTCATGAATGTGTTTGAGCAGCTTCCGATGTCAAGGCGCAGGCACATATATTCCGTTGCGGCCAATGTGTACATTGAGGCGGGGGCGCTGTTTGACGCCATTAAATGCTGTGACATGATTGGCGATTATGACACAATCAACGGGCTGGACACTGATTTTGAAAAGCTGTTTGGCCACGTGAACAAGAAGAATAAGCCAATATTCATACACATTGCCCATTATTACCTGAACAATGAAGTACATTCCAACTACAAGCTGCAGATAATAATGGTGCTTGTGATGTACCTTCTCAATGAGACGGACATATACAGGGATTTATCCGAAAAGGTATGGAAAAATGCTGCCGGGGATTCTGCGCTTTCGGGGGACGAAAGGCAGGTGTATTTATCGGAGCTTAGCTATGTCAGGGGGCTGATAACGCCTGACGCCACCGATGGAATCAATGAGTTTGGACGGGTGGCGGACAGCATGAAGGGACATCTTTCATTTGTGGTGGGCAGGGCACCGATACTGTTCGGCGTACCGTCAGCCATGATGATATACCACAGGAAGCAGGACGGGCTTGACGAGGAGATGTCGCTGTATGAGGGCTATGCCCTTGACCACAGCAGGATGACCAACGGGCACGGCAAGGGAATTGAGGAGCTCTTCAGGGCGGAGATATATTACAACAGGGGTGACATTGACAACGCCTGTGTTGCCTGCCATGAGGCGATGCGGGTGTCCAGGTCCAGGGACCAGAACAGCATTTACATTGCGGCGATGCTGGTGCTGGCAAGGATTGCAATATGTGAGGGCAACGTAAGCGCCTTTGTGGAGTGGATGGAGGCGATAAGCAATGACCTTAAGGCGCGGGACGGCAAGATACTTATATATGCACAGACGATAGAGCTTTGCATGGGCTTCCTGAATGTGCTGATTGGGGATGATGACAGGCTTCCTGAGTGGCTCAAGGATGATAACAACATGGAGGAGGAGACCAATTACGTGGTTCATGCCTTCTGCAATGTGGTACTTGGCAAACACCTCATCAACACGGGGCAGTACCAGCACATACGGGGCGTGTGCGGGCACATGCTTGGGATTGCAAGGAGTTATTCATTTATTTTGCCTGTAATATATACATACATATACATGGCGATAGCGGAAATGAAGACCGGGGACGCAAAGCATGCAGGTGCATATCTTGTGAATGCACTTGAAAATGCGTGCGATGACAGGCTGTACATGCCGTTTGTTGAGAGCTACGAGGAGCTTGTGCCGATAATCAAGCTGGCTGTTATTCCACCAAGGCTGCAGGGCTTCATGAAGAACGTGGAACGGCTGTCGAAAAGCTACATAACCGGAAGGAACAGGATACTGAGGGAGAGAAGGTCGAAGGACAATCACGGGCTGACGGCAAGGGAAGGTGAGGTCGCAAGGCTCGCCGCACAGAGGATGAGCAACAAGGAGATTGCAGAGGTGCTCATGATAGCCGAAAGCACGGTCAAGTCCAACATGAAGACGATATTTGCGAAGCTGGAGATTAAGTCACGGTCACAGCTATATGAAATATTCAAATAGAACGCGTATTACAGAGAGGAAGCATTTGATGAGAGTTATAGCAGGCACGGCAAGGAGCATGCCGTTAAAGACGCTTGACGGGCTTGACACAAGGCCCACACAGGACAGGATTAAGGAGACACTTTTCAATGTGATACAGGCGGATGTGCCGGGTGCATACTTTTTGGACCTGTTCGCAGGGAGCGGCGGAATAGCCATAGAGGCGTTGAGCCGCGGTGCACGCAAGGCAGTGCTTGTGGAAAATTCACGCAAGGCGATGGCGTGCATCATGGACAACCTGCAGTTCACGAGGCTTGCAGACAGGGCGGAGTGCATGGAATGTGATGCGCTCACGGCAATTAACAGGCTGTCGGGAAAGGG
Organism: uncultured Bacteroides sp.; assembly: GCA_964482605.1. GTDB lineage: Bacteria > Bacillota > Clostridia > Lachnospirales > Lachnospiraceae > Bacteroides_F. The sequence continues at coordinate 12,442 of CAYZYS010000031.1, read as the reverse complement.
TGTGTTTGACGTTGTGCATATGGATCCGCCGTATGGCAGGCTGTACGAAAGGCAGGTGCTTGAGGCGCTGGCTGGCGGGGATTTAGTCGACCAGTATACCACGATAGTTGTTGAGGCTTCGTTGGAGACAGATTTTTCTTATGTCGGCAGTATAGGATATGAGCTGATTAAGGAAAAAAATTATAAGAACAATAAGCATGTATTTTTAAGAAGGTTGGACAGACAATGAAAAAAGCCATATATCCGGGGAGCTTTGACCCGGTCACATTTGGACACCTGGACGTGATAGAACGGTCATCAAGGATGGTGGATGACCTGATTGTGGGGGTGTTGGACAATAATACCAAAACTCCATTGTTTTCCGTTGAAGAACGTGTTAATATGTTAAAGGATGCCACTTCGCACCTGGACAACGTGGAGATAGTGAGCTTTAGCGGCCTGCTTGTGGATTTTATGAGGGATAACGGCATAGGCATATCCATAAGGGGGCTCAGGGCGGTCACTGATTTTGAGTATGAGCTTCAGATGGCGCAGACGAACCATACCATCAGTCCTGAAATGGACACGGTTTTCCTGACGACCAACCTCAAGTATGCGTACCTCAGCTCAAGCATTGTCAAGGAGGTGGCAAAATATGGGGGAGACGTATCCAAGTTTGTGCCGGACAGGGTGGTGGACATGCTGTATGCGAGGTACGGCATAGACAGACGGGATAATGGAGGTAATGATGAGCAGGATTGAACAGTTGGTCAGCGAGATTGAGGAATACATAGATGGCTGTAAGATTTACAGGTTTTCAAGCAATAAAATCATCGTTGACAAGGAGATTATGGATGATTACCTTGGCGAGCTCAGGAGAAAGCTTCCGTCCGAGATTCAGAAGTACAAGAAGCTCATGGACAACAAGGACGCCATAATCAATGATGCCAACGAGCAGGCGCAGCAGATAATCACCAAGGCGCAGGTGTACACCGAGGAGCTTGTGAACCAGCATGAAATCATGCAGAAGGCGTATGAGCAGGCGAACATCACGTTGCAGGAGGCGTCTGACAAGGCAAGGGACATCCTTGACAGGGCGACGCTTGAGGCCAATGAGATAAGGAACGGTGCCATGTCATATACTGACCAGATGCTGTCAAACCTGCAGCAGATAGTGGCGCAGTCACTCGATGAGAACCGCAAGGCGGCAACCACGCTGTTGAAGGGGCTTGAGGAGGATTTGAACATAATCGTCAACAACCGCAATGAGCTTCGCCAGGAGAGCGATGCAGGGCAGGAGGCTTCCGAGGAGGCGCAGGGTTAGCAGGGACGTTGGGATTTACATATGTGCGTATGCCATGATGAATGCAGCCGCCATGTTGATGGCGGCAATCAGCAGCTTGTGGCATGCGTATTTTTTTATGGAGTAATATGTGCCGTTGATTATCGCCTTTGTCTGCAAAAGGCATGAGATTCCTCCGAAGCCAAGGGCAAATGCGGCAAGCGGCCTTATGTCATGGCTTTCGCCAAGGGTGTCCTTAAGCACGGGGATTCCGCTTGTTATCTCCAGGATGCAGGATGCCGGCGAGGCAATCCAAGAGGGAATCGGCGTGTGCAAAAGGAATGTCCCAAGGATTGAGAATAGTATTATGTACCCGCCGAGCCTTGTTATTGTCTCAAAGCCCTCCATGATGGAGTCATCCAGTATTGTGAGAATGGGCTGGCGTTTTGGGGCGTTGCTTTCGGCGTCCTGCCGTGTGTCCCCATTTTTCTTGAAATGGAGTCTTCGGTTCACAATTATGCTTGCGGCAATCAGGATGACGGAGGGCAGGTACACATATGCAAAATCCAGTGGGGTGAAGTCGGTGTCCAGTGTTCCCGCATACACGTAGTTCATTATGAACATCGGGCTTGGCATGCTGACAAGCGCCAGCAAAAACTGCGTTTTACCCGCGCTTTCCCTGTCATTTCCATAAAGGGCGGCGCATGCCTTTGCCCCAAGGGGATGGCCGCAGAACAGCCCAGTGAACACTGCGTAAATGAACGGAAGCCGCAGCCTGTCACCGAGCACCCTCAGGCAGATTCCCGACATTATCATGCCTGGAAGAATGCCGGGGAGCAGCCGTTGAAACCAAAGTGTCACGCCAAGCCCCGCACCCTGCAGGGTTATTGTTGGAAATGCAGCCAAAAGCACCAGTACAAGCACCGGAAGCAGTCTTAACCTGTTCATTGGGATTTCACGTCCTTGCGAATGATTACCTGTTACATAATTGTTATGAATGCCGTGCCTGATTAATTCAGGAATTAATGCACGTCACCCAGGCATATTATGCTTACTGACGGGTGTATTGGGAGGCGTGCGTGTGGGCAGGCTTGTAAGGATGTGGGTTGTCCCCGTGGCATTGGTGCTGGCATTGTTGGTGTGCCAGCTTGAGAGTGGGCTTGTTGACACGGGGCTTGTGGTTCCGGAGGGGTCCACGTGGCTTACGGGTGAATTTCGCAGGATGGACATTGGCGATGGTGCGATTGATTATTGTGTTGCCCTTGGTGAGGAATGGGGTGTGGAGCCTGGGGAGCTCATGGCGCTCTGCATGCTGTCAAATGATTATTCCATGACTGTTGAGGGGCTTGGGGCAATGGAGCAGGGGATGGTAAGGAGGTGCCTTAGGAGGCTGTACCTTCAGTGGAATGATGAATTTGCGGAGCTTGCAAAGGCATGCACTGCATTGCTTAAGGACAGTGAGGGCTCTGTGTTTCCGGTGCCAATGTCCTCCAACGAGAGGGTGAAGTGGGTGGAATACATTGATTCCTGGGGATATGAAAGAACCTACGGCGGGGAAAGGTTACACGAGGGCACTGACATATTTGCCATTGACAACGTGAGGGGAAGGCTTCCCGTGGTGTCAATGACGGATGGCACGGTGAGCGCCAAGGGGTGGCTTGAGCTGGGCGGCTACAGGCTTGGAATAACGTCAGGCAATGGTGTGTATTACTATTATGCCCACCTGGATTCCTATGCCGAGGGGCTGGAGGTTGGGGATGAGGTCCATGCGGGGCAGCTTATCGGGCTCATGGGGGATTCGGGTTACAGCAGGGTTCCCGGCACCAAAGGGTACTTCCCGGTGCATCTTCACCTTGGGATGTACATATACAGGGACGGAATGGAGCTTTCAATCAATCCATATGGGTGGCTTCGGGCTTCAGAGGGGCAAATGCGCATATATGATTATTATTAATGTTTTTTATTGGAAAGATGAAGCATTTATGCTATACTTGAATAGATTGCAGCCATTGTGGCTGCATGTGTGGAGAAGTTTTTTTTGATGAGGAATGACATGCATTTACCGGATAAATATGTTGACACAATGAAAGGGCTCCTGGGTGATGAATTTGATGCTTACATAGAGAGCTTTAACGATACAAGGCTCTACGGGCTGAGGGTCAATACCATGAAGCTTTCCGTGGAGGAGTTCCTGAGGATAAGCCCGTTTGAGCTTACGCCTGTGCCGTGGATTGAGAACGGCTTTTATTACCGTGAGGAGGATAAGCCTGCGAAGCACCCGTATTATTATGCCGGGCTTTATTACATACAGGAGCCGAGTGCCATGACGCCTGCCAACGTGCTTCCCATTGATGAGGGTGATTTGGTGTTTGACATGTGTGCGGCGCCGGGCGGCAAGTCAACGGAGCTTGGGGCAAGGCTTAACAGGACGGGGATGCTTGTCACCAACGACATAAGCAATTCTAGGGCAAAGGCACTTCTGAAGAATGTGGAGGTGTTCGGGATTCCCAATGTGGTTGTCATGAGCGAGGACCCTAAGCGGCTCGTTGACAGGTACAGGGGGTGCTTTGACAAGGTAATGATAGATGCGCCATGCTCTGGTGAAGGGATGTTCAGGAAGGATGGCAGGCTGATAAAAAGCTGGGAGAGGAATGGACCGGAGTTTTACCATGAGATACAGAAAAGTGTCCTGCTTGCAGGTGCGGACATGCTGCGTCCCGGTGGAATCATGCAGTATTCAACCTGCACCTTTTCGAGGCTTGAGGATGAGGAGAGCATTAAGCATCTCTTAAGGGAAAGACCTGACATGGAGCTGATTCCCGTCAAGGAATACGAGGGGTTCGGACACGGCTTTGAGGACACTGATGAGGATAGGCGCATGGGGCTTTCCAGGACCGTGAGGATATGGCCTCACAGGATGGGTGGCGAAGGGCATTTTGTTTCACTCATCAGGAAATGCGGTGATGGGGGCAACGAAAGGCTGTCCGCCCCAAGGGGGAAGGGGGACAGGCTCTCAGAGGAGCTGCTGTCCTTCCTTGACAGGGTTCACATGGACATTGACGTGAATGACATAAGGCTCATTGATGACCGTGCCTTTTTGATTCCGGACAATGCACCTGAGCTTTCGGGGATAAGGACCTTGAGAACAGGGCTTTTGCTTGGCGAGGAGAAGAAAAAAAGGTTTGAGCCAAGCCAGGCGTTGGCGATGGCACTCAAAAAAGAGGAATATGACCATTGCATTGACCTTTCCGTTGATGATGAAAGGGTAATGCGTTACCTTAAGGGTGAGACGCTTGAGCTTTTGCCGACGGACGAGGTGGATGGGTCTTACCCGTGGCAGCTTGTGTGTGTGTCGGGTTATCCGCTTGGCTGGGGAAAGCTGTCAAATGGAAGCCTCAAGAATAAGTATCTTGCGGGCTGGAGAATGATGTGACTTAATAGGGATTGATATGATGAGATTGGACAAGTACCTGTCAGACATGGGTGTCGGAACCAGGACACAGGTTAAGGACATGGTTAAAAAGGGAAGGGTCACGGTGGATGGTGTGATTGCCACAAGACCTGACCAGAAGGTTGATGAGGGCAGCACAAGGGTTGCCGTTGACGGAAGGACGCTGGATTACGCAAGGCATGAGTATTACATGCTCAACAAGCCGGCGGGGGTGCTCTCTGCAGCCAATGATCCAGCAACGGTAACGGTGGTCGGTCTTATACATGACGCAGGGAAGAAAGGGCTGTTTCCGGTGGGCAGGCTTGACAAGGACACCACGGGGCTCATGCTCATCACTGATGATGGGGCGCTTTCGCACAGGCTGCTGTCACCGAAAAGGCACGTGGCAAAGACCTATGTGGCGAAGGTTCAGGGAATGCCGGATGAAAACACGGTTCTTGCCTTTGCCGACGGGCTTGACATCAACATTTGCAAATGCGGTGATGATGAGCTTGAAATGCATGAGCCGGAGCTTTACCACACGCTTCCCGCAAGGCTTGAGGTGCTTTCACGGGACGCAGAGGATGGCTCTGAGTGCCTTGTGACCCTCCATGAAGGGAAATTCCACCAGGTCAAGAGGATGTTTTTGGCCGTTGGGATGAAGGTGGTTTCACTTAAGCGCCTCTCAATGGGAGCATTGAGACTTGATGCCGCGCTTGCGCCGGGGGATTACCGCAGGCTTACACAGGAGGAGGTAAAAGCCCTTGAAAATGAGGGCGAAATGCCGGGGCTTGGACACATGCTGGCGGGTATTGAGGGTGTTGTGTTTGACATGGATGGGACACTTTTGGACAGCATGTATGTCTGGAAGGAAATAGATGATGAGTTCCTGGGGAAAAGGGGGCTTGTCCATACCGCGGACATGACCTCGGAGATTGAGGGCATGAGCTTTAATGAGACTGCCGTGTACTTCAAGGAAAGGTTCGCACTTGGGGAATCGCTGGATGAAATCAAGGCTGAGTGGAACCAGGCGGCATATGTGAAATATTCGCAGGAGATAGGGGCAAAGCCGGGGGCGGTTGAATTTGTGCGGCTCCTGAAGGACATGGGAATCAGGCTTGGCATAGCCACAAGCAATTCGAGGAGCCTCTCGGAGGCGTGCCTTGAGCACCTCGGCATAAGGCAGCTTTTTGATGCGGTTGTGACAGGTGATGACGTGGACAGGGGGAAGCCAAATCCTGAGATATACCTCAAGGCGGCAGCAGGAATGGGTGTGCCGCCAGAGGCGTGCCTTGTGTTCGAGGACGTGGTAATGGGGCTTCAGGCAGGCATTCTTGCGGGAATGAAAACCTGCGGCGTGCATGATGAGATGTCGGTGTCGGCGGAGCAGAAAAAGAGGAGCCTTGCGGATTACTACATCATGTCCTTTGTTGAATTGCTGCAGGACGGTGAGTGAAGCCTTACGGGAGACGACATGATACATGATTTTTTACCCATTAGCAGGGATGACATGAAAAAACGTGGCTGGGAACAGTGCGATTTTGTGTATGTGATTGGTGATGCGTATGTTGACCATTCATCCTTTGGGCATGCAATAATAAGCCGTGTCCTTGAGGCGCATGGCTATAAGGTTGGAATAATAGCACAGCCTGACTGGAGGGACAGGGAAAGTGTGACGGTCCTTGGGGAGCCAAGGCTTGGCTTCCTTGTGAATGGCGGGAACATGGATTCCATGGTGAACCATTACACGGTTGCAGGGAAGAAAAGGCATGAAGATGCGTATTCCCCCGGCGGAAGGTCAGGGCTGCGGCCTGATTATGCAACCGTTGTTTACGGAAACCTCATACGGCAGACCTACAAGGACACCCCAATCATCATCGGGGGGATAGAGGCGAGCTTAAGGAGGCTTTCGCATTATGATTACTGGTCGGACAAGGTCAGACATTCAATCCTGTTGGATTCGGGGGCAAGTTTGCTGTCCTATGGGATGGGGGAGCACTCGATTGTCGAGATAGCCGATGCCCTCAACGCGGGAATCAGCGCAAAGGACATTACCTTTGTGAGGGGAACCGTGTACAGGACTGATTCGCTGGAGGGAATTGGCGATGAATACATTGAGCTGCCTGAATATGACAGGGTCAGCACTGACAAGAGGGCATACGCGGAAAGCTTCATGACACAGTATTCCAACACGGATGCCTACACTGCACACACACTTGTGGAGAAGGTGAAGAACAAGCTGTATGTGGTGCAGAATCCGCCTGCATACCCACTGACGCAGCAGGAGATGGATGATGTGTACGGGCTTGGCTACATGAGGGCTTACCATCCTGTGTATGAGGCGCTTGGCGGCGTGCCTGCGCTTAGGGAGGTTAAGTTCAGCCTGACCAGCAACAGGGGGTGCTTTGGGGGCTGCTCATTTTGCGCACTCACATTTCACCAGGGAAGGATATTGCAGACCAGGAGCCATGAGAGCATTCTTGAGGAGGCAAGGCTGATGACGGGTGACCCTGATTTCAAGGGCTACATCCATGACGTGGGCGGGCCAACAGCCAATTTCCGCCATCCCTCATGTGAAAAACAGCTTAAGTCAGGAACCTGCAGCAACAGGCAGTGCCTTTACCCGAAGCCCTGTCCAAATCTCAGGGTTGACCATAAGGATTATGTAAGGCTGCTGCGTGAATTAAGAAGTATACCAAAGGTGAAAAAGGTATTTGTACGTTCGGGCATAAGATTTGATTATGTCATGGCGGATGGTGATGACACGTTTTTAAGGGAGCTTTGTGAGTACCACATAAGCGGGCAGTTGAGGGTTGCGCCGGAGCATATAAGCGACAGGGTGCTTAAGCTAATGGGAAAGCCCGAAAACAAGGTATACGAAGCATTCCTTAAAAGGTACGTCTCAATTAACAAAAAGACGGGGAAGGAACAGTTTGCAGTACCTTACCTGATGTCCTCACATCCGGGCTCGACCATGAAGGAGGCAATAGAGCTTGCGGAGTATGTTAGGGACATGGGTTACATTCCTGAGCAGGTGCAGGATTTTTACCCGACACCCTCCACGCTGTCAACCTGCATGTACTACACGGGCTATGACCCGCGCACCATGGAGAGGGTGTACACCCCTGTAAGCCATGAGGAGAAGGCAATGCAGAGGGCGTTGATTCAATACAGGAAGCCTGAGAATTATGCACTGGTGAAAAAGGCGCTGCTCATGAACGGAAGAAGCGACCTGATTGGCTTTGACCGTCATTGCCTTATACCGCCAAGGCAGATTGCGGGCAAGGGAAAACAAAAGACAAGGCATGACAAGGGAAGGAGATAATGGGGGATGGGCAACATAGCACTTGTAACAGGGGCGTCTTCCGGAATTGGGGCTGAATTTGTGAGGCAGATTGCAAAGAGATACCCTGGACTTGATGAGATATGGGTTGTTGCAAGGCGCAGGGAACGTCTTGAGGAGCTGGGACGCCACGTGAATGTGAAGCTGCGTGTCCTTGCGCTTGACCTGACCGTGCTGCAGGACGTGAGGGAGCTTACGGGCGTGCTGGAACAGTCCAAGCCGCACATCAGGATGCTTGTGAACTGCGCAGGCTGCGGCAGGGTGGGCGATTTTGAGATAAGCTCATATGAGGAGCAGGCGTTGATGGTGGAATTAAACTGCAAGGCGCTGACCGCGGTGACATACCTTTGCCTGCCTTATGTGGATGACAAAAGCAGGATAATCAACGTGGCATCCGCCGCTGCATTTCTCCCGCAGCCGCATTTTGCGGTGTATTCCGCAAGCAAGGCATATGTGCTGAGCTTTTCAAGGGCGCTGAGGCGCGAGATAACTGACAGGAGGGTGACGGTGACGGTAGTGTGCCCGGGTCCCGTTGACACGGAATTTTTCAAGACGGCTGACCCATTTGGCAGTATGGGCAGGCTTAAGAAGCATTTCATGGTAAGTGCGGGCTTTGTGGTAAGGCATGCCCTTGATGATGCTGCCGCCGGAAGTGAGCTTTCAGTGCCAGGGGTGGCGATGAAGCTCCTTTACTTGATTTCAAGGATTGTACCGCACAGGCTTGTGCTGGGATTGGTGTATGGGAAAAGATGAAAAATGGATTTGAAAAGGGTGCGAGGGGCTATCTTGCCCATAAAAAGAAGGTGTTTGGGCTTGCCACGGGGCTGTGCCTGCTTGTGGTTGCGGCGCTTTTTGTGACGGGGCTTGTCGTGACGGGGACAAGGAACAACATACTGACCGTGGTGGCGGTGGTTGGCATACTCCCGACGGGGAAGTTTTTGGTTGATTTTTTGATGGTTGTGCCATACAGGCAGGTCGGGGATGATTTGTTCAATGCGCTTGAGGGGGATTGCGGCAGCCTTTTGAGAAGGTATGAGTGCGTGTTCACCACAAGGGAGCAGTCATTTTATGTTCCTGCGCTGGTTGTTTCCGATGGGCTTGTCCTTTTGCTTATCCACAAGGAATATCCGAAGGCGGGGAACCTAAGTGAGACCATGGAGGCATATGCAAGGGCTGCGGGCTGCCATGTCAGGGTTGAGGTCATGTCTGACGAAAAACAATTCCTGAAAAAGGCAGCAAGGATGGATGGAAGCCATGGTACGGCAAAGGACGGTGGCATGCCGAAAGCCGGTGGCACTGGCATGGATGCACCCGGACGCATATGGAGCGCGGTGAGGGGAATGGCGATATAATGCAGGAAATAATAGTAGGCAAAAGGGAAGAGGGAATGCGCCTTGACCGTTACCTTCAAAGGTACCTTCCAAATGCTGAGAAAAATTTTATATATAAAATGCTAAGAAAAAAGAATATAAAGCTGAATGGCGAAAGGTGCAATGGCAGTGAGAAAATTTGTGCCAATGACAGCATCGCAATATATTTCAGTGATGAAACCCTTGAGAAGTTCAGGGGGAGGGGCGCTGCCGCCAATGCTGCCGTGAAAAACGGCAGCACAGGAAAACATGGTAAAAGCAGTAAATGCGGGCATGATGCCCTCAGGGTCATATATGAGGATGATGACATACTTGTGGTTGACAAGCCTGCCGGAATGCTTTCACAGAAGGCGGAAAGGGATGATGTGTCCCTTGTGGAGCATGTGACGCAGTACCTGCTTGACAGCCAATGCCTGACGGCTGATGACCTGAACACGTTCCATCCGGGTGTGTGCAACCGCCTGGACAGGAACACAAGCGGGCTTGTGGTGGCGGGCAAGACGCTTAAGGGGCTTCAGACCATGTCGGAAGCATTTCGGGACAGGACGCTTCACAAATACTATATTGCCGTGGTGGCAGGCACCATGGAGGAGAGGATGAGGCTTTCGGGCTGGCTTTACAGGGATTCGCAAGCCAACCTGACAAGGGTGTTTGATACGATTGAGGAAGCCGGAAGGCTTGGGGCAGCTGGTGAACCGGACCGGATTGAGACTGAATTTATCCCAATTGCTGGCAATGGTAGGCATACACTGCTCAAGATTAACCTGATAACGGGAAAGACGCACCAGATAAGGGCACACCTTAGTGGAATCGGGCATGGCATAGTTGGGGACCCGAAGTATGGAAACAGGCGTGCCAATGAGCTTGCGGGAAGGCTTTACGGTGTGAAAAGACAGCTTCTCCATGCCTATGAGCTTGACTATCCTGCAATGGGGCTTCATCTGGTGGCGCAGGTGCCGCCTGATTTCGTGAAGCTGCTGGAGGGGGAGGGATTATGGGAACCTGGAATTCAAGAGGCCTTAGGGGCTCTACATTAGAGGACATGATTAACCGTTCCAACGAAAGGTACAGGGAGGATGGGCTTGCGTTGGTGCAGAAGATACCGACGCCCATCACCCCGGTAAGGATGTCGAAGGACACGGGGCAGATAACACTGGCGTATTTTGAGCAGAAGAGCACTGTGGATTACATAGGAGCGGTGCAGGGGATTCCTGTGTGCTTTGACGCCAAGGAATGCAAGACCAGCACATTTCCCATTGCCAACATACATGAGCACCAGGTCAGGTTCATGGGTGAATTTGAAAGGCAGGGCGGCATTGCATTCATCATAGTTTTTTTTACGGAAATTGACCAAATGTATTATATACCGTACAGTGATGTGAGCAGGTTTTACCAGCGCTCGCAAAATGGCGGAAGAAAGAGCTTTACCCTGGATGAAATAAACAGGGAGTTTATTATTAAATCCAAAAATGGTATAATGGTGCATTATCTTGAGGCACTTCAAAAAGATTTAATTGTGAGGGATGGAAATGAAGGAAGCTAATATCATTGAAAAGTATGAATTGATTAACGGGATGGCTGTAATTGACAGCAATCTTCAGGTAATCACTGCCAATGAGAATTTTTACAAGTTCGTGGGGATATCAAGGTGTTATACGCTCATGGACGTGATACACCAGGTTGACATGGATGATTTCATGGAGGTTGGAAATTCACTTCGGGTGGGACAGAAGAAAACAATGGTCATACGCATGCGCAGGGTTGACAATTCCTACAGGTGGGTCCTTACGGATGTCATCAAGGGAGAGCTTGTGAATGCGGACAAGGAGAAGGATGATTACGAGTACATAGAGCTTCACATGAACGATGTCCAGGGGCTTCAGCACCAGTACCAGTACACAAGGCAGCTTGTGGATGATTACAGCATGCTCCTTGCGATGGAGGGTGAACTTGTTTTTTCGATGGACTACAAGACCAGGGAGGTTGAGGTGTATAGGTTCATTGACAAGAAGATGACGCTCCTTGAAACGAAGCTGATGTCGGACCTGGTTGATGAGTACCTGAATAATTCCCTCATAGTAAGTGAGGACGTGCCTGTATTCAAAAGCATGGTGGATGACATCAACAAGGGTGTCCCTGAGTTCAATTACAGGTTCAGCATCAAGACAACAGAGGTGCAGGTGCTTGAAAGCGGCAGGATAGAGGTAAAGGGAAACATACATTACGACAACTACAACAGGCCGCACAGGATGCTGGGTACATTGAGGCGGCTTGACGACATGCAGGGGTATTCCAGGGAGCTTCTCACACATGACATGAACAGCCGGAGGTTCACCAAGGATGAGGTGCTCACATATGTAAGGCAGAACATTGAGTACAATGCTGCCGGTGAAGTGGTTCTCATGCTATTGCAGATTGACGGGCTTGATGAGTTCAGGCGTGAGTACGGTGATGAGGCTGCCAACAAGCTTCATTCCTTTGTGCACGACATGTGCCGTGATGCGGTGGGCTACAGGGGTGTTGTGGGAGCTGACGAGGACGGAACGATATATGCCTCCATCGCAGCCAATGGAATCACGCTTGAGGTCAACACAAGGGCGTTCATTGAATCGCTCAGGAACATGATTAAATGGAGATACAGGGAAAAAAGCTACGGCAACCAGATAACATTTTCAATAGGCGTGTCAAGGTACCCGTTCAACGGAAAGGATTACAACAAGATGGTTGAGAAGGCATACAGGGCGCTTGGGCTTGCCATCTCAAAGGGAAGGAAAAGATACATACTCTACAAGGAGGCGATTCATGGCGAAATGTAGCCGCCGCATGAATTGTACAAAGGTTTACACTCCCATGGAATTATGTTAATATTCTCATGGAAATTTAGCCTACGGAATGGAGATTAGTATGAAAAAAGGTGTACAGAAACATTTTCTGGTAACGGTGCTGGTCATATTTGTGGCACTTTTCGTCATGCTTGCATATACATTTCATTCTTTCTATGTCAATTCCACTGAACAGATAGAGGAGCTTGGCAAGAG
>CAYZYS010000030.1:0-19396 GCA_964482605.1 uncultured Bacteroides sp. | reverse complement strand
TTTTACTTAATCCATGTCCATCATTTCCTGATAGAACTGGTCATAATCAGTCCTGCCGTCCTTGATGAACTTAATTGCGGATGACGGGTGGCTGTTGAACACGCCTGTCATGAGGTACGGCACGTCAAAGCCCCACTTGTCCTTGCCCTCCTTCAGCGGATTCATGTGCTTCTCAACGAACTTAAGCACAGGCACAATGTTGTACTTAGGGTTGCGCAGGAATGAAAGCAGCGACTCCATGTAGCAGTTGCCCGCGCCACGTCCCATGCCGCTCATTGTCGCATCCAGGTAGCTTGCGCCGTTGGAGGCAGCCTCAATGGTATTGGCAAATGCAAGCTGCTGGTTATTGTGTGCGTGCACGCCAATCTTCTTCCCTGTCCTGGCAGCGGCAGCCATGTAGGTTGCGGTAAGTCTCCTCACCTGCTCAGGGTAAAATGCGCCAAAGCTATCCACAAGGTAAATGGCATCAACCGGGCTTGACGCAAGCAGCTCAAGTCCATTCAGCAAATCCTCATCCTTTACCTTGGACACAGCCATGAGGTTGACCGTTACCTCATAACCCTTCGCCTTTGCGTCCTCTATCATGTCAATGGCCGCAGGAATCTGGTGAATGTAGGTTGCCACGCGAATCATGTCAATGACGCTCTCGCTCTTTGGCAGGATGTCCCTCTTGTAATCAGTCCTTCCAACATCAGCCATGACGCATATCTTCAACGGTGAGTCATTGTTCCCCACAATCGCACGGATATCCTCCTCATTGGTGAACTTCCACTTTCCGAACTCCTTTGGGTCGAACATCTCCTTGGATGCCTTGTAGCCAAACTCCATGTAATCCACTCCGGCTGCTATGTCGGTCTTGTACAGATCCCTTACAAACTCCTCCGTGAATCCAAAGTTATTAACCAGCCCCCCATCCCTCAATGTGGCGTCCACAACCTTGATGTCAGGTCTGTAGGACACAATCGTTCCGAAATTGTTCTCCATTGTCTTATCGTTCCTCCAGCTTCTTAAATATTTGTTCAAAAAACAACACTCGTATGAGTATACCAAAAAAACCTTTATATGTCCACAAGAAAGCGGCAAAAAGGCGTCTGATATTTGACTTAATCCCCCATATGGTGTATTATCAATGATTAAAATATCTTATAAGGAAATGGTGGAGTATGGAGCATTTGACAAAATATGCTGAAGATAACCAGGCAAAATGCCTGAAAAATGATTACATACCAACAGAGCTGTACGACAATTACGGGGTCAACCTGGGGCTCAGGGACAAGAACGGCAACGGTGTTCTCACAGGACTTACCAACATATCCAAAATAAGCGCCAACAAGGTTGTTGACGGCAAAAAGGTTCCTGACGAGGGAAAGCTCTGGTACAGGGGCTACCGTGTCGAGGAGCTGATTAATTCCATCGGTGAAAATGAATTCGGCTTTGAAAAAATCGCATATCTCCTTCTTATGGGCGAACTGCCTGACAAGCCTGCCGAGCAGGAATTTGCAGCACTCATAGGCGAAAGCCGCAGGCTGCCGACCAATTTCACAAGGGATGTCATAATGAAGGCTCCTTCGGAAGACATAATGAATTCAATCACCAGAAGCATACTCACGCTGGCATCATATGATGACAGGGCAAAGGACACAAGCCTTGCGAACGTCCTGCGCCAGTGCATACAGCTAATCGGCGAATTTCCGCTTCTCGCCGTGTATGGCTACAATGCCTACAACCATTATGAAAAACAGGCGAGCATGTTCATACATCATCCGGACCCGGGGCTTTCAACCGCTGAAAACCTGCTGATGATGCTGCGTCCTGACCAAAGCTACACCCATGTGGAGGCGAAGGTGCTAGACACGGCACTCATTCTCCACATGGAGCACGGCGGAGGAAACAACTCAACCTTTACAACGAGGGTTGTCACCTCCTCCGGCTCGGACACCTATTCAACCATTGCGGCAGCCATGTCATCCCTCAAGGGGCCGCGTCACGGCGGTGCCAACATAAAGGTCATGGAAATGATGGAAAACATCCGTGAAAATGTACACGATTACAATGACCGTGACGAGATTGCGGATTACCTCACCAAAATACTGGATAAAAAGGCCTTCGACAACCAGGGGCTAATCTACGGAATGGGACACGCAGTTTATTCACTGTCAGACCCAAGGGAACGTGTATTCCGCAGGTTTGTCGAGGAGCTTGCCGAGGAAAAAAACAGGCAGCAGGATATGCTGCTCTACGAAAACATTGAGGACATAGCCACCGAGCTCATATCCCACAAGCGCCGCATATACAAAGGTGTCAGCCCGAACATCGACTTTTACAGCGGCTTTGTGTACGAGATGCTTGGCATTCCGCGCGAACTGTACACGGCAATATTCGCAATTGCAAGAATTGTGGGCTGGAGCGCACACCGCATGGAGGAGCTCATATGCATGAACAAGATAATCCGTCCTGCATACATGAGCGTCATGGAGGAACGCAGCATGATGCCCGAGGATTAACGCGGATTTGCATAAGGCATTTTTGCCTAAGGCAGATTTGTATAAGGCATATTGTATAAAGCGGATTTATATAATGCAAATTTGCCTTTGCACATATTGCGCACGGCAGCATTATGATGCAAAATCACAGGATATGCTTCAACGATAAATACCCGAATGGAGAAAACTCATGGAATGGAATTTTTTATTTTTCTTCAACAGCATCCTGCTTGGCGTAGGGCTTGCAATGGATGCATTTTCAGTGTCACTTGCCAATGGTCTTCACGAAAACAGGATGAAATTCGGCAGAATGAGTGGAATAGCCGGAACCTATGCATTTTTCCAGTGGCTAATGCCCATGATTGGCTGGGTGTGCGTCCACACCATAGTACAGCAGTTCCAGGCATTTGAAAAATTCATTCCATGGATTGCACTCATACTCCTCCTTTACATCGGAGGAAAGATGCTCATTGAATCAATCAGGGGCAGTGAGGAAAATGAGGGCGAGGTAAAGCTTGGCTTTGGCGCCCTGATGGTCCAGGGCGTGGCAACCTCGATTGATGCGCTTTCAGTGGGCTTCACCATCGCAGAATACGGCATCGTAATGGCTTTGGTCTGTTCACTCATCATCGCAGCCGTAACATACGCCATATGCATGGCAGGACTTATGATAGGAAAGAAATTCGGCACCAAATTTGCTGATAAGGCAGGAATCCTTGGCGGTGTCATCCTGATTCTCATAGGACTTGAGATATTCATAAAAGGGGTGTTCTTTTAAAGAACGCCCCTTTATCTTACTGCAGGCCCTTTGGTCTTGTAACCTTATATCCACTTCCATTAGAGGTTATGTCAATCTCCCCGCCAAAGGCTGTAACGCCATAGTCAATCCCAAGACCTTCCAGCCTTTCAAGTGTCTCCGCATGGGGATGTCCGTAGCTGTTGCCCTCGCCGCAGGAAATCACGGCATATTGGGGCTTCGCAGCCGACAGAAAATCCTCCCCTGAGCTGTACCTGCTGCCATGGTGCGCAACCTTGAGGACACTGCACCGCAAGCTGCCAGCCGCATCCTCGACAAGCCTTCTCTCCCCGTCACTTCCAAGATCCCCCGTAAAAAGCATTGAAAAATCCCCATATTCCAGGCGAAGAACCATGGAAGCCGCATTTCTGTCAGTTGTCGCAGGCTGCTCTGTCGGATACAGAAGCCTAATGGAAAACCTGCCATCCGCCCCCGTGATGTCCATGTCCGACCCCGCAAGTGCGACACTTACACCATTACCAAGGCACAGTGCCTTAAGCTCCTCAAGGGCAGCATCCGCAACAGCGTTGGCGGCAACCACCAGCATACCAACCTTAACCCCCGTGGACTGCTGGTTTTCCACCAAATATTTCACGCCGCTTATGTGGTCGTTGTCCGCATGGCTTACAAACACATAATCTATGGTGTCCGCCCCTGACGCCTTAATGCAGGGAGCTAGGACATATTTGCCAAGGCTTTTGTTGTCAGAGCTGCCACCGTCAACAAGCAGCGTCATCCCACCCGGAATGCGCACCAGAATGCCGTCACCCTGCCCGACTGACAGCATTCTCACCTGCAGTGAGGTGACGGGCGTGTAAAGCATCACAAGCAGCATTAACGTGATGATTGCAAGCACGGCAGCGCCCCTGCCAAGAAGCCACACGAGTTTTTTCCCTGCGCCTGACAGCCTCCCCGCTAAAATGGCAAGCGCAAAAAGCAGAAAATAATATACCAAAAGTTTTGCCACCGTGGGGTCACCCGGCACAAGCCTTGCATTTGGAAGCCCTGACACAAGCCTGCAAAGCCACGACACAAACGCAAGCGTGTAATGAACCGTCCCAAAAAGGAACCTGCCTCCAAGGGGAAATACCATGCCCACAACACACCCGCCAAGCGAGCACGCCATTATAAGCCCCATCAGCGGCACAACCACCATGTTGAGAAAAAGGGAATAAAGAGGAAGCTCATGAAAGCTGCATAAAAGCACCGGAATGGTGACAAGACTCACGCTAATGCTGATTAGCACCGCATCAACCAGCCTTGCCGCAATGCACCCTGAAAGCCTGTCGGAATCAATTGGGAACAAGCCCCTAAGCACAGGAAACACCACCGCAATGCCAAGCACCGCACCAAATGAGAGCTGAAAGCCCGAATCGAACAAAAGGAGGGGATATTCCGCCAAAATCAATATTGCCGAAAGCCCTGCCGCGGTTATCATGTCGTACTTTCTCCCAACCACCCTTGCATTGACACCCACAGAAAACATGCACACAGCCCTTATTGCCGATGTTGCATTGCCCGTCATGGTTCCATATGCCACAATGAGGCAGATGCTTGCCGCCGCACTCTCCAAAATGCCAAGCCCAAGCCATCTAAGCACGCCGTATGCCACCATGCCAACCATGGAGATGTGAAGCCCGCTGATGGCGAGGATATGGGCAATCCCGCTCCTCTGGTATAAGCCCTGTATGTCGCCGTCAAGCTCAGACTTGTCCCCCAGCGCAACAGACATTATGACACCTGCGTCAGCTTCATCCGCAAGGCTCTTACACGCCTGCACCATGCCGGACTTAAGGCGGAATATCACGGTGAGGATTCGGTTTTCATTCTTTTTAAGAACCATGATACTTTTTCCATTGCATTTTGAATATATGCCGTGACTGCGGTAATATTTTTCAGAATCAAACTCACCAACATTGGAGGCGGAGTCAAACAGCCCCAGCCTTCCATCAACCAGAACCCTGTCACCTTCGCCAATGTCACCAATTTCATCCATATAGAGCAGCACCTTACCAATATCCGTGCCACCGCCATTATCATCATTTCCACCATCAGGAGCAACGAGAAGACATTTCCCCAGGATTACTGATGTTGTGCCTGAACCACAACGAATTTTTTCGACTGTGCCGCTAATGCTTGCCGACACCATGGAATCGCCAATGCCCGGCACGCATTCAGTCATGTCTATGCCGAGGGCATTTACCGTAACCCCCACGCCGAGGGCAAAAAACAAGACAGCCACAAAATGAAGCGCACGCCAGCGTACCCCGATAACCAAGGCACCACACAGCACCACGGACAGCACAACCGCAATAACCACAAATGCAGTTCTGCCGCCATATGCCGCAAGAATGCCCAGCACCATCGCCGCTGCCATGCATGCCAACGGTCTGTTACTGATGATACCACCCCCTGTCTTACAGCCTATTGCTGGACAATATCGTCATTGAATTTATATGTTTCCGACAGGGGAAGACTCTCCCTGTACATCTTGCTAGAGTCCCCGTTCACAAGAATCTGCACCTGGTTGATGGATTCCAACTGGCACAGCGAATTGACAATTGAATATATGGGTATGGACTCCGACACATTGACCATCTCACTCAAAAACGTGGAATCAAGGTTCACATAGCAGGTTCCGTTATTGACGGATATGCCGAGGAGCTTTAGCTTTGCGGGAAGCGTCCTGTAATACCCTGTCTCCTCCGCCCCGCTTATGAGCTGCTCGACAACCACCCTCTCTATGGGCACGTTCTTCCCATATGCCACGGAAACCGTAAGCGGAACCAGCTTGTCACCCCTGGCATTGGCATAGTAAAGCTCAATGTTCGTCCACTTAAGGTCACTAGAATGCCCTGATTGGTCAGTGACGAAATCCTCACCACTCATGACGCCAACCACCGTCCCGTCAGGGTGCGTGATTGGAACACCGCCAGCATAAAATGCCACCTGCTGCACCCCGTCAAGCTGCGTGAGCGTCTTGACCACCGCCGCCCTGTAAAGCACCTCCCTTGTGGAATCCATGGAAGTATAAGCAGAATTGTAATACACAGAGACAAGCGTTTCCTCTGCCACAACCCTCTCAACCTGCACATTGTCAGGCTTTGCCACGACCATGTCACCATTCTTATACGGTTCATCCATGCTGGACAAAAGCCCCTCAACCTGCTCCTCCAGTGTTTGCCCGTCAACGCTTGCCTGGCGGGAAACAAGCCCGTTCTTCGCGGAATTGAGGTAATACACCTCATACCCGCTGCCCGAAGCCCTGCCACAACCAGCGGCAAAGCATGCCACAAGGACAATCGCAACTAACATTTTTTTACATTTTAATATATTGTATACCATGTCTCGCAGGTATAGCATTTAATTCACAACCTTTCCGTGTGCAAGAACACGCCACACATCACTCCCCCACGGCATCCTCGGCAGCAGGCTCATCCTTGATGTAATTAAGCGGAATCCTGACAGTGAACGTGGTTCCCACGTTTTCCTCACTGTGAAGCCTTATTGCGCCATGGTGCATGAGTATGCAGTTTCTCACAATTGAAAGCCCAAGTCCGGTTCCCCCTGTTGCCCTTGACCTCGCCTTGTCAACACGGTAGAACCTCTCAAATACCATCTTCTGGCTCTCCTGCGGGATTCCTATGCCATTGTCCTCAACCCTCACGTAAAAATACTGGTGGTCGGCATTCAGCGAGACATGCACCCATCCGTCATCATTATTGTACTTGATTGCATTTTCAACAAGATTGGATATGGAAATGGTAAACTTGACCTCATCAACATCAGCCACAACAGGCCTGAAGCTCTCAAACACAAGTTCAATGTTCTTCTTCTGGGCAATCGGCTTAAGCCTTTTAAGTATCAGCTCCAAAAGCTCATTGATGTTCACCGAGGCAATCTTCATTGCATTGGAGGACTTGTCCATCCTGACCAGCGAAAGCAGGTCATCAATAATCTTGCTCTCCCTGTCAACCTCCGCCACAATGTCCTGCATGAATTCCCTATAAAGCTCAATCGGCACATCCTCCTGGGTGTTCAGGGAATCCGCCAGCACCTTCATGGAGGTAATCGGCGTCTTTAGCTCATGTGACACATTTGACACAAATTCCTGCCTTGATTCATCCAGCTTGTTCATCTTGTCAAGGATGTCATTGAGCTCGCCTATCATGGCATTGTACTCGGTAAGGCCAACCGGCTCCACCCTTCGGTCATAATGCCCCATGGCTATGTCACTGACCTGCTCCGTAATCCTTTTCTGCGGATACACAAGCGCCCTGGACAATATCCACGCAAGAATGATTAAAACGGTAAACACTGATATCTTGACCACGTAGGTTTTCTGGGACAGCTCACTTGTGAACTGAAGCTTTTCCCCCGCATCCGCCTCCATCACCACAACGGCAATCACGTTCTTGTCCTGGTCAGTCACGGGGGTGACAACCTCAATGGAGCCTGAACCCTTGTTATAGCTTGAGGATGTCTTCTTGGTTGAGAACACGTCAACCACATTGGTTGAAATCAGGGTTTTCCCCCTCTCCACCGAAAATGTGTCATACTCTATCACGTAGCCCGTGTCGACAAGCATGACCCTTGCATCATTAAAGGTTGAATACTGGCGTATAATTGATGAATAAGAATCTATCCTTGAAAGGCTTACATCCTGATACTGCCCAATCTCCCCCGCCAATGCCGCAGCCTGCGTCTGGAGCCCTGCCTTCACGTCCCCAAGTATTGCCTCCCTGTAATACCTGTGGGCAACATGCTCCATTATCACCATGGGTGCAAGACCCACGATGATGAAAAGCAGGAACAGCACAAACTGCATTCCATGCAGGGATTTTCTTAACCTGTTCGCATATTTCCTAATTCTGTGCAAAATAATACCCTGCTCCCCACTTAGTCTGAATATACCTTGGATCACTAGGATTAGGCTCCACCTTCTCGCGAAGCCTTCTCACATGGACATCCACGGTTCTTGCATCGCCCGGATAATCAGCTCCCCACACCGCCTCAAGAAGCGCATCCCTGGAATACACCCTGCCCGGATTGCCCGCAAGCAGCTCCACGAGGTCAAACTCCTTGGATGTTAGGTTAATGCCCTTCCCTGCAATGACAAGGCTTCGATGGTCAAGGTTCAGTACGAAATCGCCCCTGCTTATGACACGGTCACTGCCCGCACCGCCCGAAGCCTTACCTGTCCCTTTTCCTCCCCGCCTGAATATTGCCTTCATCCTCGCCTTCACCTCAAGGATATTAAAGGGCTTTGTAATGTAATCATCCGCACCATATTCAAGACCAAGTATTTTGTCCATGTCATCACCCTTGGCGGTGAGCATTATGATGGGAACATTGGAAAACTCCCTGACCTGCTGGCACACCTGCATACCGTCAAGGACAGGCAGCATGAGGTCGAGAAGCACCATGTCATAATCCACGGAGCGTATCATCTCCAGTGCCTCCCCTCCGTCATAGCAGCAGTCAACCTCCATTCCATCCTGTTCAAGGCTGAACTTAAGTCCCTTCACTATCGATTTTTCATCATCCACAACCAAAATCTTCCTAGCCATACCAACCTCTAATCCACTGATAAATATACTGATGGCGGCACTACCTCACACATATGTCATCCTTGATTCTCTCATATGCCGCTTCCTTGATTCCACTCACGTTCATGATGTCCTCAATGCTTGAGAACGCCCCATTCTTCTCCCTGTAGCTTATGATACTTTCAGCCCTGCTCTCGCCAATGCCTGAAAGCTCCATTAGCTGCTGCTTCGTTGCCGTGTTGATGTTGACCCTGCCGCCCGTGACCGCATCAGTGGATGAAGCCTGCGTGTAACGCCCTTCCTCCGCCTCTGCCTCCGACGGTACATATATTGTCTGTCCATCCGCCACAGCCACGGCCATGTCAAGCGACCTTTGGCTTGCATCCTCCGTAAGCCCGCCTGCAAGCTCAACAAGCTGGTATACCCTGCTTCCCGCGGGTACCTCATACACACCGGGCACATTCACACAGCCGCACACATACACATATATGCCATCCGGCTCCGCACTGCCCAGGGAAGCCTCCTCGACCGTACCTGTCCCGTCAGGCATCTTTTGTGCCGCGGACTGTCCGGACTCAAGGGACAAGCCCTGCGCCGACACCTTTTTCCCGGTCCCGCCGCAGCTGTACAAAAAACCGCACAACACAACAACAACAGCCATCACGGCGAGTCTCACCGCCCTGCCGTAATGACAATATAACCTGGCAAGCTCCCTGCCATTCATTTTTTTCATATGCACATTCCGCCTTTCCACGGCGAAACCCCTTCATGCAGATTCTATTTTATAGGAAAGCACCTTGGATTACAAGAACATTTCTCATGTGACGCAAAAAAAAGATTTACACCATTACTTCATTATAGTAAAATACATTTCGTATGCATAAAATCTGGGAAAAATGCCCAAACATACAATGGCGGGATGAAATTACACCCCGTTTTGCAAATCATCAGATTGGAGAACGTCAAGGAAAACAATGAAAGAGAAAATCATGTCACTAACAAAAAAGCTGCTCAACAGGGAAACCATCAACTACCTCATATTCGGGGTGCTCACAACCATAATCAACATTGTTGTGTTCTGGCTTGCGGAAAAAGAGCTCCTGCTGTTCATGTCAAAGACAGGTGCGGCACTTGTGGGCAACATAATAGCATGGGTGATAGCCGTGGCATTTGCATTTGTCACCAACAAGCTGTTCGTGTTCGAAAGCAAGAGCATGCAGCCCGCAGTGCTGTTGAAGGAGCTTGTGAACTTCATCATCGCAAGGCTTTTGTCACTTGCATTTGACGAGGGCTTCATGTATGTGGCAATCATGTTCATGCCAAGTGTCATCGCCAAAATCATCAGCAATGTATTCGTGGTTGTAATCAACTATGTGTTAAGCAAATTCTTCATATTTAAAAAGAGGTAAACAATGTTTCGCATACACCTAAACCTAATTGACGACGAGGAGGATGCACGCAGGATTCCGCACGGAAACCTGACATACATCATAGCCTTCGTGATACCGTTGGTAATGTACATTGCCCTGTACTATGTCAGGGACATATATCCCTTCGGTGACAACTGCTACCTGAGGTCAGACATGTACCACCAGTATGCCCCATTCTTCATGGAGCTATGGGACAAGCTGAGGAACGGCGAAAGCCTCACCTATTCCTGGGACATCGGAATGGGAACCAACTTCGTGGCGCTTTACGCCTACTACCTTGCCAGCCCAATCAACTGGTTCATCGTGCTGTTTCCAAGGGCGCACATGATTGAGGTGATGAACGGCATAATCATATTCAAGGAGGCTCTGGCAAGCGTCACCTTCACCTACTACCTCTCAAAACATTTTCACAATAAGCGTTGTACCCTCGCGCTTTTCGGCATGTTTTACAGCATGTCGGGATTTCTTGCGGCATATAGCTGGAACATCATGTGGCTTGACTGCATTGTGCTTCTGCCCCTGATATTCCTCGGACTTGAAAGGCTGGTAAATGAGAACAAATGTCTTCTGTATGCAGTGACACTTGGGCTTTGCGTATACACCAACTACTACATTTCAATCATGGTGTGCATAAGCATTGTGCTGTATTTCATAGTGCTCATGTTCTCATATTCAGGAAACCGCAGGCCGCGCATATACCTTAAGAAAATACTGCATTTCATTGTGTATTCGCTGCTTGGCGGCGGTCTTGCGGCATGCCTTTTGCTGCCTGAAATGTATGCGTTCTCGCTTTCAGCCTCAAGCAGCTCCACATTTCCAACCACATTGAGCAATTACTTCTCAATCGTGGACATGCTGGACAGGCAGTTGATGGACATCCCCGTGCACATGGGGCTTGAGCACCATCCGAATGTGTACTGCGGTGTAATGGTATTTTTGCTTCTGCCACTGTATTTCATGAATTCAAGGGCAAAGCTCAGCGAAAGGTTTGGAAAGGGACTGCTGATACTGTTTTTCCTCATTTCCTACAACCTTAACATACCGAACTATATATGGCATGGCTTCCACTACCCTAACAGCCTGCCTGCAAGGCAGTCCTTCATATACATTTTCTTTTTGCTGAGCATGTGCTATGAGGGCTTTTACAGGATAAGGGAATATTCCGCACGCAGGATAACAACCGCCATATGGATTGCCATAGGGCTGCTGATTTACATGGAAAGCTCCCTCAATGAAATGTACGAATGGCAGTCGGTATACATCAGTGCCGCATTTGTCATAGCATACGCAATCCTCATGATGTTCTACAACAGGCAGAGGATTAAGACACCGATACTGCTTTTCCTGATTTTTGCACTGTCGATAATAGAGTGCACAATCAACATGGAAAAAACGGGGCTTGGCACGACAAGCCGTGTGTCCTATCTTCTGGACAACAACGCGGTTGACAGCCTGATGGACTACATTGAAGATGAGGATGACGGCTTTTACAGGATTGAAAAGTCATGGGGGCTTAAAACGAAAAATGATTCCGCATGGCACGGCTACAAGAGCATTTCCACCTTCTCCTCAACCTCCTCCGCAGGAATCACGGAGCTTTTGGGGGCATTTGGCTGCGAGCATTCCATGAATGCCTACGCCTACCAGGGGTCAACACTTGCAACCGCGTCAATATTTAATGTAAAATACATCATTAGCAACAAGCTGTTGCCTGAAAGTAATCTTTTCACCTTCAAGTATGGAAATGATGGCGAATTTCTGTATGAAAACACGTACACCCTTCCAGTTGGCTTTATGGTTGACAGCCAGCTTGAAAGCCTGTGGAACACCTCAACCGCCAACAACGGGATTGAGGTACAGAACCAGTTCTTTTCCATCAACACGGGAATTGATGATGTGTTCAAGCAGTTATATGTTTACCGGACGGACATGGAGGTTACATTCACGCCCACGGAAAATGCGCATCTTTACGCATACATCCAGAACGTGAACTGTGATGTGGTGACTGTGAACCTCAACGACAAGATGTTCAATTATTCCGGGCTCAAGAGCACCAACCACCTGATTGACATCGGGTATGCAACCACTGATGACCAGGTGACGCTCACAGCTGACACCAGCATGAATGCCACTGTATATGCCCTTGATGAGGAAAAATTCATACAGGCATACAACATCCTCAACTCACAGGGATTACAGGTGACATCACATGACGAAACCTCAATTTCAGGTGACATTTATGCTGCAAGGGACGGGCTCATGTTCTTCTCCATCCCATACGATGCAGGCTGGACGGTAAAGGTTGACGGCAAAAAAGTTACAACCTTTGCAATAAAGGACGCATTGCTTGGAATACAGCTTGATGCGGGCCAGCACACCGTTGAGCTAAGCTACCGCACAGTGAACCTAATCCCGGGAATCATGATATCCCTCGCCTGCCTGCTGCTTCTGATTGCAGCCGCAGCCACCAGGAAAATGGTTGCAAAAGGAACGCTCAAAACGGAGGGACTGCCGTGGATTATCAGGGATTACCTTGCCGTGGAGGATGTGGTAATTGAGGGAAAACGTAAGGATGAGGACAATAATGAGGATAATGACAAAGATGAAAGCGTGAACGCTGGTAAAAGCATGAACATGGATGAAAACGTGAACGCTGATAAAAATGCAGACATAGATGAAAGCGTGAACGCTGGTAAAGGCGCAGACACAGACATAAGCATAAATGCAGAAGCGGCATCAAGTGCCGGACAGGAGGATTAACATGAAGCTTTGGGGCGGAAGATTTACCAAGGAAACGGACAAGCTGGTTTACAACTTCAACGCGTCCATATCCTTTGACCAGAAATTTTACAGGCAGGACATACAGGGAAGCATTGCCCATGCCACCATGCTTGGGAAGCAGGGAATAATAACAAAGGAGGAGTCCGACAAAATAGTTGACGGACTTAAGGGCATCCTTGCCGACATTGACGCCGGAACACTTGTAATCACTGACGAGCAGGAGGACATCCACACATTTGTTGAGGCAAACCTCATTGAGCGAATCGGCGACACGGGAAAGAAGCTGCACACAGGCCGCAGCCGCAATGACCAGGTGGCGCTTGACATGCGCCTCTACACAAGGGATGAAATCAAAAATGTTGATGTGGAGTTAAAGGAGCTGCTTAACGTCATCCTCCGCATCATGAAGGAAAACACCGAGACGTACATGCCCGGTTTCACACATCTGCAAAAGGCACAGCCTGTCACGCTTGCGCACCACCTCGGCGCCTACTTTGAGATGTTCAAGAGGGACAGAAGCCGCCTCACGGACATATATGAGCGCATGAACTACTGCCCTCTCGGCTCCGGTGCCCTTGCGGGTACAACATACCCACTGGACAGGGAGCTTACCGCACAGCTCCTTGGTTTTTATGGTCCAACCCTCAACAGCATGGATTCGGTGTCAGACAGGGACTACCTGATTGAATTTTTAAGTGCCCTCTCACTCATCATGATGCACCTGAGCCGCTTTAGCGAGGAGGTAATCATCTGGAATTCCAATGAATACCGCTTTGTGGAGCTTGACGATGCCTTCAGTACGGGAAGCAGCATAATGCCGCAGAAGAAAAATCCTGACATTGCAGAGCTTGTGAGGGGAAAGACAGGCCGTGTGTATGGCGCGCTCACATCACTTCTCACAACCATGAAGGGCATTCCGCTTGCCTATGACAAGGACATCCAGGAGGACAAGGAGCTCACCTTCGACGCAATTGACACCGTCAAGGGCTGCATATCACTTTTCAAGGGAATGCTTGACACAATGCAGTTTAACAAGCCTGTCATGGAGGCAAGCGCAAAAAATGGCTACACCAACGCCACGGATGCTGCGGATTACCTTGTGCGCAAGGGAGTTCCCTTCAGGGATGCCCATGGAATCATCGGACAGCTTGTGCTTTATGGAATTGAAAACGGCAAGGCGCTTGACGATTTCACCCTTGACGAATACAAGGCAATCTGCGATGTGTTTGAGGATGACATATATGAGGCAATATCACTCAAAACCTGCGTTGAGAAGCGCCTTACCATCGGTGCCCCGGGAAAGGCGGCAATGGACAAGGTGATTGCAGGCTATGAGGACTACATGAAGAAAAATTGAGGTTAAAAGGAAAATTCATCATGAAAAAATTACTAATCTATCTCAAGGACTATAAGAGGGAGTGCGTATGCGCTCCTCTTTTCAAGATGTTCGAGGCACTGCTGGAGCTTTTCGTGCCTCTTGTGATGGCATCCATAATTGACGTGGGGATTGCAGGCAGCGATTCCGCCCACATCCTGCGAATGGGACTTGTGCTTGTCGGACTTGCGGCAGTGGGGCTTGCTGCTTCAGTGACGGCACAGTATTTTGCGGCAAAGGCGGCAACAGGCTTTGCCACCAAGCTTCGCCACGCACTTTTCAATCACATACAGGGCTTTTCCTTCTCCCAGATGGACACAGAGGGAACGTCAACCCTCATAACCAGAATGACAAGCGACATTAACCAGACACAGTCAGGTGTCAACATGGTGCTGAGACTGTTCCTTCGCTCCCCATTCATCGTATTTGGTGCAATGATAATGGCATTTACCATAAATGCACGGCTTGCGTTGATATTTGTGGCAACGATACCATTGCTTTCCATCGTCGTATTCGGAATCATGAAGGTTACAATGCCACTGTACAAGCGTGTTCAGGGACTTCTTGACCAGGTGCTTTGCATAACCCGCGAAAACCTCACAGGCGCCAGGGTAATCAGGGCATTCAACAAGGAAGCCGATGAGAAAAAGCATTTCGATGAAACCAACGGGCAGCTCACTGACATGCAGAAATTCGTGGGCAAGATATCCGCGCTCACCAACCCTGTCACCTACATCATCATCAACGGTGCGACACTTTGCATACTCTATGGCGGCGCCGTAAAAGTGGATTCAGGAATCATAACACAGGGAACGGTGGTTGCGCTGGTAAACTACATGTCACAGATTCTTGTAGAGCTTATTAAGCTTGCAAACCTGATTGTGACAATCACCAAGGCACTTGCGTCAGCAGGCAGGATTCAGGGAGTATTTGAAATTGAGGTGGCGGATGAAATCTCCACGA
The DNA here is from genome assembly GCA_964482605.1 of uncultured Bacteroides sp. Lineage (GTDB taxonomy): Bacteria > Bacillota > Clostridia > Lachnospirales > Lachnospiraceae > Bacteroides_F. Next base: position 4,019 of record CAYZYS010000030.1, on the reverse strand, counting down.
ATGCACCTGACGGTAAAACCCAGGGTGTACAAGACAGCACTGCAGCCTCTCCCATCGTTGAATTTCGCGGCGTAAGCCTCACCTACCGAAACGGGGGTGAAGAGGCATTAAAGGACATTAGCTTTAAGGTGCAAAGGGGGCAGACCGTTGGAATTATCGGCGGCACCGGCTCAGGTAAATCTTCCATTGTAAACCTCATACCGGGATTTTATGATGCAACCCGCGGAACCGTGCTTATTGGCGGCAAGGACGTAAAAAACCTCGACCCTTCCGCCCTGCGGAAAAAAATCGGAATGGTGTTCCAGAAGAACGCACTGTTCAAGGGCTCAATCCGCGACAATATGAGGCTTGGCAACCAAAATGCGACAGATGATGAAATCATAAGGGCATTGCAAATATCTCAGTCATTGGAATTTGTACAGAAAAAGGAAGGTTTTCTTGACTTTATGGTTGAGCAGGACGGAAAAAACCTGTCCGGCGGACAAAAACAACGCCTGTGCATCGCAAGGGCGCTTGTTGCGCAGCCTGACATACTCATACTGGATGACAGCGCCTCCGCACTGGATTTTGCCACTGATGCCGCACTGCGCAAAAGCCTGTCGACAATGAACCCATCACCAACACTTTTCATAGTGTCCCAGCGTGCCGCATCACTCATGCACGCAGACCTGATAATTGTGCTTGACGACGGACAGCTTGCCGGAATAGGCACCCATGAGCAGCTTCTTTCCAATTGTGAGGTATATCAGGAAATATACTACTCGCAATATCCAAAGGAGGTGGCAATGTGATGAATGGCAAAACATTAACCAAGGTTTTAAGATACATCAGGCGTTATTACGGATATGTTGCATTTTCACTGATAACCGCAGCCATCACCGTGGCGTCATCACTGTATGTGCCGATTCTCACGGGAAATGCCATCGACTGCATGCTGTCACGGGGAAATGTTGACTTTGCAGGCATTTTTTCAATAATCACCAAAATCATTGTGGTAATGGCAATAACCGCACTCTCCCAGTGGGTCATGAACACCTGCAACAACAAGATAACCTTCCAGGTGGTGCGTGACATAAGGCAGGAGGCATTTGCCAGGATAGAAAGGCTTCCCTTAAGCTACATTGACAGTCACGCCCAGGGTGACATTGTAAGCCGTGTAATCGCCGATACCGACCAATTTGCCGACGGGCTTCTGATGGGCTTTACGCAGCTTTTCACCGGAGTTCTCACCATATTGGGCACAATCGGCTTCATGCTGTCAATCAACGTGAAAATAACGGCAATTGTGGTGATACTCACACCGCTGTCACTGTTCATGGCAAGCTTCATTGCAAAGCATACATTTTCCATGTTCAGGCTCCAGTCAGAAACAAGGGGCGAACAGACGACACTCATCAATGAAATGATTGGAAACCAGCAGGTTGTGCAGGCATTCGGCTACCAGGACAAGGCAATGGAAAGGTTTGACGAGATTAACGGAAGGCTTCAGACCGCTTCCCTCAAGGCAACCTTTTACTCATCCCTCACCAACCCTGCAACAAGGTTTGTGAACAGCATAGTCTATGCGGGTGTTGGGATATTCGGCGCATTTGCCGCAATCAGGGGAATGCTTACCGTTGGGCAGCTCTCCTGCTTTTTGAGCTACGCCAACCAGTACACCAAGCCATTTAACGAAATATCAGGGGTAATCACCGAAATCCAGAACGCATTTGCATGTGCGGCAAGGATATTTGAACTGATAGAAAGCGAACCTGAAACGCCTGACAATGCAAATGCAGTGGAATTAGCCAACGCAAACGGCAATGTTGACATCTCCCATGTATCATTTTCATATGTGCCGGAACAACCGCTCATCGAGGACTTCAACCTGCACGTGGAAAGCGGGAAAAGGGTTGCAATTGTCGGGCCTACGGGCTGCGGAAAAACCACGCTGATTAACCTGCTAATGCGCTTCTATGATGTAAATTCAGGAAGCATTGCCATTGACGGCACTAAAATCACGGATATGACAAGAAGGTCTCTCAGGCTCAATTTTGGCATGGTGCTTCAGGACACATGGCTTAAAACAGGGACAATCAGGGATAACATAATCATGGGAAAGCCCGATGCAACGGAGGATGAGATTATCCAGGCAGCCAAGGCAGCCCACGCCTACGGCTTCATAAGAAGGCTCCCTGACGGGCTTGACACGATGATAAATGAGGACGGACAGGGATTGTCACAGGGACAGAAGCAGCTTCTGTGCATAACCCGTGTAATGCTGTGCCTGCCGCCAATGCTGATACTCGACGAGGCAACGTCCTCCATTGACACAAGGACGGAGCTTAAGATTCAGAATGCATTTTCAACCATGATGAAGGGAAGGACAAGCTTCATCGTGGCACACAGGCTCTCCACCATCAGGGAGGCTGACATAATCCTTGTGATGAAGGACGGGCATGTGATTGAGAAAGGCAATCATGTGGAGCTCATGAATAAGGGCGGATTTTATGCGACACTGTACAACAGCCAGTTTCAGAGGTGATGGCTACTGGATTTGATTTAAGGCCCCTTCAAAGTCTTTACAATGGCTTTGAAAGGGGCTTTAAATCTTTTTTAAAAGCCAGTCGGCAATATCAATAACTTTTATGCCTTCATACTGATACTCATCATGTTTTGTTCTTGCAATGACGTATTTAGGATACGAATCCTTAATCTGCAGCAATGGTGCCACTTCCCTTTCAAAGGTCTTATCATCACTGATGTTATCAGATACCTGAATATAAAGTTTTTCGCTTCGCTTGACTGCAACAAAATCTATTTCCTTCTTATACAGTATTCCCACGTAGACCTCATATCCCCTGCGCAACAGTTCAATTGCCACGATATTCTCAAGCATCCGTCCATAATCCATATTTTTTGTTCCAAGCTTTGCATAACGGAAAGCATGGTCGCTCAAATAATATTTATCATTGCTTGATAAGTATTTTTTACCCTTAATATCATACCTTCTGACCTTATAAAATGCAAAAGCGTTACACAAATACTGGATATATGCGCCAACAGTTGTATGATGTATCTTTTCATTCATACTTCCCAAGGCATTGGTAATGCTACGAGCCGATGAAAGATTTGATACATTGTCCATAAGAAAATCCACAATGCCATCCATCAGCTGAATGTTTTTTATTTTGTATTTTGTTCGTATGTCACGCACAATCAGCGTATTAAATACATCTGCCACATAATCATACTTGGCTTCCATGTCCTTATATAGATAGGAGCCTGACATTCCTCCCTCCATCACATATCTGTCCAATGCCCCGTACTGGTCTTTCAACCCAAAATATTCCATATACTCACCAAATGAAAAAGGATATACCTTAATTTCAAAGGTTCGTCCAGTAAACAGGGTTGCCAAATCAGAACTCAAAAGAAACGCATTGGAACCAGTAATGTAAATGTCATATTTTTCGCTTGCATGAAATCCGTTTACCGCTTTTTCAAAATCCTTGCACATCTGAACTTCATCAATGAACACAAAATTCTCCCTGCCTGCAATATAATGCTCATTTACATAATCATACAATGCACGATAGTTCAGCAAATCATCAAAATCTGGTAGATTGAAATTTATCTGAATGATGTTACAATCCAAAACATTCGACTCAACATATTCTCTGTATGCTTCTAGCAGTTTAGACTTTCCACTTCGTCTCACTCCGGTAATGACCTTGATATCCGGCGTTCCACGCACATTAATCAACTTATCCAAATACTGTCTGCGTTCTATCAGCTTCATTCACGTCAATCCCTTCGTTGATATTATGTCCTTATCATACTATTTCAATTAGCCAAAATCAATATTTTTTCATTTTTGGCTAATAGGATTTTTACAATAGAAAAAAGAATGGGGTTTCACAGATGGAATTATCCAACCTGATGTAGCCGCCCGCTGACCTACCGCACCAGTTTATTTACGTAATATTCCCACATGCTGTTATTCCCATCACAAGACAGACGGCAAGCATTGCTGCTAT
>CAYZYS010000029.1:0-19452 GCA_964482605.1 uncultured Bacteroides sp. | reverse complement strand
TATCCCTCTCAAGCCCGTTGGACGTGCAGTATTCCTTCAGCGCCCTCACCTTGTCAAGCACCTCCGGAATGAACTTTTGTCCGCCAAAGCCCGGATGCACGCTCATGACCAGCAGCATGTCAGCCTTGCCGACATACGGAAGAATTTTCCCAACCTCTGTCTCAGGGTTGATTGCAACGCCAGCCTTCACATTGTGCGCATGGATTGCGTCAATGGTGGCTTCCACGTCGCTGCATGCCTCAACATGCACCGTTATGATGTCTGCACCCGATTCCACGAATTCCCTTATGTACCTAATTGGCTCCTCAATCATGAGATGCACGTCAAATACCGCACCCGTGGACTTTCGTATTGATTTAATCACGGGCATCCCAAAGGAAATGCTCTGCACGAACCTGCCGTCCATGACATCTATGTGCACGTATTCCGCCCCTGCATCGCACACGGTCTTTATCTCCTCGCCAAGCCTTGTGAAATCAGCGGCAAGTATGGATGGTGACAATATGTTTTTCATGTTCCTCGCTCCATTTACCAGCCCTGTCAACTGGTGTACAATCAATATTTTCTCTGTGTCTTCAGCTCATTGTATATCTCAACGTAATTATCATACCGCACGGGGCTTATGAGCCCCTGTGACACTGCCGACTTCACTGCGCAGTCGGGCTCATTCACATGCACACAGCCGTTGAACCTGCATTTTCCCTCATACCCCGCAAACTCATGCACGTAATGGTGAAGCTGGTCGGCTTCCATTCCACTCACATAAAATGAAGTGAAGCCCGGTGTGTCAACAATGTATGTGTCATCCCACAAATCCAAAATCTCTGAATGCCTTGTGGTATGCCGTCCCCTGCCAATCCTGTCGCTCACGGAGCCAACCTCCATCGCCTCACCGTCGCAAAGCCTGTTGGTGAGGGTTGACTTGCCAACCCCTGATGGACCGGCCAGCACCGTCGTCCTTCCTGTCAAGAGTTCCCTGACCATTGCAGCTGAATGCTCCTCATCCCTCAGGCTGAGGAAATGCAGGTCACACCCACAGCCCGAATACGCCTGCTTAAGCCACTCCACCTGACCTGCCCCGGCAAGGTCGGTCTTGTTGAAGCACAATATTGTGTCAACACCCTGCTTATCCATCATCACAAGGAATCTGTCAAGCAGGTTGAGGTTTGGCTTCGGGCTTGCCACGGCAAACAGCACAAGCGCCTGGTCAACATTGGCAACGGCAGGCCGTATGAGCTCGTTGTGCCTTTCAAATATGTCCGTTATGCTGCCCAGGTGTTTCCCTGCGTCAAGCACCTCAAGCTCCACATTGTCCCCCACAAGGGGCTTTACCTTCCTGTTCCTGAATATGCCCTTCGCCTTGCATTCAAATGTTCCGCTTCCAGGCACATGCACGTAATAAAAGCCTGCAATTCCCTTGATTATCTTTCCCTGCATACCCATCAGTTGTTGCCGCTTGCTGCGGCAGTTGCCGTCTGTCCCGTTGTCTCCGCCTGTGCGGCTGTCTGGTTCTGGTCACTGGCTGACGGAAGCGTGACTGTCGGTGTGCCAAGCCCTATGCTCATGGTCAGCTCAATTGTCGTCCCTTCAGGAACCTCCTTGCCCTGGGCATAATTCTGCCCTGCCACATAGCCATATGGAATGGTTGCACTCATTATCTGCGTTGCCGACAAGGTCACCTTAAGCCCAAGTGCATCAAGCGTCTGCCTTGCCTGTGTCTCCGACATGTTCACCACATTCGGCACCGTCACCAGCTTGGATTCCTTGCCGCGGCTTACAACAATGCTTATCGTGTCAGATGCCTTTGCCGAGGAATTGCCGCTAGGGCTCTGTCTTATTACATATCCCTGCTCAACCGTGTCACTGTAATCATAATCCACGGATGGGGAGCCAAAGCCCGCATTCACAATGGCTGAAACAGCCTCCTCCTCCGTCTTGCCAACCACATTGACCACCTTTACGGTGCCTGAGCCTGAGCTTACCGACAATGTGATTGTTGAATTTTTGGCAATCCTTGTGTCCGCCTTCTGGCTCTGGCTTATCACATACCCCTCGGCAACCGTCTCCGATGGCTGCCTGCTCACCTTCACGCCAAGTCCGGCGTCATTAAGCGCCTTCTTTGCCTCCTCCTCGGTCATGCCCTGCACCGAAGGAACCTTTACCATGGTGGACGGGTCAACCGATGACATCTCAACCGTATCCTGCGTTGCCTGCTGCTCACTCTGCTGCTGTGACGCATCATTCATCACGCCTGCAAGCCTCACAACCACGAACACGGTTATGACAACGATAATGACCGCAATCACTATGCCCATCCATTTGATGATTTGATCCATGCGGGTTCCGGCAACCCTTTCACCCTCATCATAATCATCATATTCATCCTCGTCATCCTCATCTTCTTCACGGTTTCCGTATTTTTCCTTCATCTTGAGCTCCGCCTCAAGCTCTGCGTCAAGCTCATCATCAAGCTCTATGCCGTCATCCTGTCCGTAAGCCTCCGCCATGCGCCTTCCCGCACCTGCGTCCGCCGCCTTCACCGCGCTGCTCCCCTGCCTGTCCTCCTGCACATCAGCGGCATAACCATAATCATATGGTATCTGCACAAAATCAACATCCGGCATGACAAGTGACTTCTTCAGGTCGGCAATGAGGTCAGTTGCGTTCTGGTAACGCCTGTCTGTCTTTTTCTGCGTGCATTTCATCACAATCCTGTCAACGCTTACGGGAATGTCATCCACCAGCCTTGACGGCGGCTGAATCTCGTCCTGTATGTGCTGCACCGCCACGGACACCGTGGAATCACCGTCGAATGGCACGGTTCCTGTCAGCATTTCATACAGGGTTATGCCAAATGAATATATGTCGCCCTTCTCGTCACTGTAACCCCCGCGTGCCTGCTCAGGTGAAATGTAATGCACCGAACCCATTGCAGTTGAGCTTATCGTATTGGAGGATGCAGCCCTTGCAATGCCAAAATCGGTTACCTTGACCTTTCCCTCCTTGGAGATTATTATGTTCTGCGGCTTGATGTCCCTGTGGATGATGTGGTGGCTGTGCGCCGCCTCTATGCCCTGGGCAACCTGGATTGCAATGCTGACTGCCTCCCTGCTTCCAAGCTTTCCCTTCTTCTCTATGTATTTCTTGAGGGTTATGCCCTCCACCAGCTCCATGACGATATAGTAAATGCCATTCTCGTCACCCACGTCATACACGCTGACTATGTTGGGATGGGTAAGCCCCGCGGCAGACTGCGCCTCTATTATGAATTTGGACACGAAATTCTTGTCCTGGCTGAACTCCTCCTTCATGACCTTAATGGCAACATAGCGGTTCAGCTTGTGGCACTTTGCCTTATATACATCTGACATCCCGCCAGTACCTATCTGGTCAATGATTTCATACCGGTCTGCCAAAAACATCCCTTTTCTTAACATAAATTCCTCCAAAGGCTATATTTTACAATACATTCTATATCTCAACAAGAATCACTGAAATGTTGTCCTTACCCCCGTTGTCATTGGCAAGGTCTATCAGGCTCCTTGCCGCCTCATCCAAATCCTCGGTATTTTTCAATATCCTCTCAATCACAAAATCCTCAACCATGTTGGTAAGGCCGTCAGAGCACATCAATATCCTGTCGCCCTCCTGCAGGTCAATCGGGAAGAAATCAGGCATGACCGTGTCCTCCCCGCCTATGGCACGTGTAATCTCATTCTTTCTCTTGTGCGTCCTTGCGGCACTCCTGTCGATTGCACCAAGCGACACCATCTCCTCAACATAGGAATGGTCCCTTGTGACCTGCCGCAGCTCCTTTCCAAGTATGTAAAGCCTGCTGTCGCCCACATTTGCCACATAAAGTATTGAACCAATGACACAGGCCACGACCATGGTGGTTCCCATGCCGTTGTATTCCTCAGCCTCACCCGCCTTGGCGAGCACCGCCGCATTGGCACGCACCATGCCCTCGTCAAGTATGCTTATGGGGTCAACGCCATCCGTGCTGCCCACATAATTCACAAATGTCTCAACCGAGTACCTTGAAGCCATGTCACCTGCCTTGTGTCCGCCCATTCCGTCGGCAAGCACAAACAGGTTTGGCAAATTCCCAACAGGCGTCACCGAATAATACACATAATCCTGATTGACGGTTCTTGTGACTCCAACATCCGTCAACGCACACGCCTTCATATAATCAGAAAACCTCCACTAACCTAATCTAACTGAAAACCAATCCAAAATAATATTTTACCATAAAAGTACAAAAAGGACAAGTAACCACGCCTACGCCCCAGTGTCCTGCATGTAGCTTCTCCTCAACTGTCCGCAGGCACCGTCAATGTCCCTGCCCATCTCACGCCTTACGGTGCAATTAATCCCAAGCCTCTCAAGCCTTCCCTTAAAGCGCTGCACACGCTCCCTTGTCGCCTGCCTGTAATCCCTCTCCTTGATGGGATTCACCGGAATCAGGTTCACGTGGCAGTTAAGACCCCTGACAAGCCTGGCAAGCTCATCTGCACATTCGTCAGAATCGTTGACACCCTGCACCAGGCTGTATTCAAACGTTAGCCTCCTGCCCGTCCTCTCAAGGTAATAGTCACACGCATCCAGCACCTCACTAATCGAGTATTTGTTGGCAATGGGCATCATCGTCCTTCTCAATTCATCATTTGGCGCATGCAGGGAAACGGCAAGCGTAATCTGAACCTGCCTGTCGGCAAGACGCCTGATTTCAGGCACAATGCCGCAGGTAGACACCGTTATGCTCCTTGCGCTTATGTTCAGCCCATCCCTGTCATTGAGAAGTTCAATGAACCTTATGAGGTTGTCATAATTATCCAGCGGCTCCCCAGAGCCCATGACCACCACATTGTCCACACGCTGTCCCGTGTGCAGCTGAATCATGTATATCTGGTCAAGCATCTCCGATGCCGTCAGGTTCCTCACCACCCCGTCAATGGTGGATGCACAGAACCTGCACCCCATCCTGCAGCCAACCTGCGATGATATGCACACGGAATTGCCATGGTGGTAATGCATGAGCACACTCTCTATGAGATTGCCGTCAAACAGCCTGAACAGATACTTTGAAGTATCATCAAGCCTTGAGGTCTGAACCTTCTCAACCCGGCAGCACCTGATTGGGTACTCCTCCGCCAGCTTGCGCCTAAGCTCCTCCGGCAAGTTCGTCATCTCGGCATAATCCCTTGCCAGCCTGCCATGCAGCCATGAAAAAAGCTGCTTCTCCCTGAACGCGGGAAGCTCCATGGACTGGCACAGCTCCTTAAGCTCACCATGGTTCATGGATTTAATGTCAATGTCCAATGTATTTTCCATAAATGTCAATTCTCATTTTCCTTCATTTCGCGGGCGGCTAAACCGCTAAACCATGTCACGCCTCCTAAGCTTTGCCATGAAAAAGCCATCCGTGTCATCAACCCCTGGCAAAAGAAGCCTCTGGGAGACAAGCTCATAGGGATGGTTTTCCATGAGCCACGCGACATTGTCCTCGTTCTCGCCCCTGTTGATGGTACATGTGCTGTAAACCAGCATACCCCCCGGCCTGACATAATCAGCCGATGCCGAAAGGATTCGTCTTTGCAGTGCAACAAGGTCCTTAATTCCTGCCTCGGTGATGGTATACCTTATGTCAGCCTTGCGCCCAAGCATTCCGAGCCCCGAACACGGCACATCAGCAATGAGCCAGTCAGCCCTGCCGCATATGCCAGCATCCTTTACGGTGGCATCCCACACCCTTGTTGTGACATTATCAACGCCAAGTCTTGCAAGGTTATCCTCTATCAGGGCAACCTTCGCCTCACTCACATCCCTAGCCTCAACCGTCACGGCACTGTTTTGTGCTGCAAAAGAAGCCACACTGCCGCCATCTGTCCCAAGCCCCATCAGCCCAAGCCTCTGTGCGGCGTGAATACACTTGCCGCCCGGTGCGGCACACACATCCAGTATGAAATCACCCTGGGCAGGCGTGACCAAAAGCCCCGACAATATTGAACTTAAATCCTGCACCTGGTAATACCCGCGCCTAAAGCTTTCAAGCCCCTCAAGGTAATCATATCCCCATATCCTGAAGGCATACGGAACAACTGTGTTTTCAACCTTAATCCCCTCGTTCTCAAGGATTTCCTTAAGGTCATGCGGCGAAACCCTGTCAATGTTGCACCTGATGTAGGTGTTCCTCGGCTTCTGGAAGCCCTCAAGAACTGCAACGGCCTTTTCCTCCCCAAGCTCCGCAACAAAATGCCTTACAAGCCATTCAGGCATGGAATACTTTACACTGCAATGCCCGTAAAAATCCGTGCCGGGGTCTGGAAGCCCCATGTCCCCCATACCGCGCGCCGCATTGCGAAGCACACCGTTCACAAAGCCCTTAAGGCTTGCAAAGCCTCTTTTTCCCGCCAGCTTTACCGCCTCATTGCACACTGCGGACACAGGCACGTTGTCCATGTATTCCATCTGGTAAAAGGACATCCTCAGGATATTTCTTATGACAGGCTTCATGTCCGCCGTCTTAATCCTTGAAACCCTGTCTATTCGGTAATCAAGCTCAAGCCTGCGCTCAACCGCCCCCTCGGCAAGCCTTGTGATGAACGCCCTTTGGGGCTTGTCGAGATACTGGTACTTACCCAATGCCTGACGGAGTACCACATGGCTGTGCCCCGGATTTTTCTCATTTTCAATTAAAATGTCAAGGACAACCGCCCTCAGGTTAACATCCTGTCCCACAAAAGCCACCCCGCACTAATCCCTGCGCCTTCCGCCAAACAGGGAAATAAGCCTCAGAAGCTGCAGGACTGCCGTAAGTGCTGCTGCCACATAGGTCATTGCCGCTGCCGACAGCACCTTCCTTGCCCCGCTTACCTCCTGTGCGTCCAGCATCCCCGATTCATCTAGAATCCTCAGTGCCCTGCCCGACGCATCAAATTCAACGGGAAGCGTCACGAGCTGGAACAGCACGGAAGACGAAAACAATATGATTCCGAGGTCAATCAAGAAAGTGCTTGAGCCAAGGAAAAGCCCTGCAAGTATGAAAAACCAGGAGGCATATGAGGATACATTGACAACAGGCACTATTGCATTGCGAAGCCGTATCGGCGCATAGCCCCGGTCATGCTGTATGGCATGCCCACATTCATGGGCCGCAACGCCTATTGCCGCAATCGAATTAGAGCCATAAACTGAATCAGAAAGCCTCAGCACATTGCTCCTTGGGTCAAAATGGTCCGTCAGGCTGCCTGACACATGCTCTATCCTCACATTGTATATCCCATTCATCTCCAGTATTTTCCTGGCTGCCTCAGCCCCCGTAATCCCTGACCGTGCCCCATGGCCAGAATATTTTGAAAATGTTGACTTCACCTTAAACTGGGCCACCATGGCAATAATCACCGAAATTATTATCAAAATGTAAAATGGGTCATTGTAATAGCCGTAGCCATAACCATATCCGTATCCCATAATTACCTCCATTCCACAGGCATTTCCTGCCCCAATGCTCACCCGAGGCGCTGACCTGCCTCAAGCCTGCAGCCCCTCAGAAAATCAGCGCTGCACATTCTCTTCTTGCCCTCAAGCTGCACCTCATTGACCTTCAGCACGCCATTGCCACACTGGACATAAAATGCATCCTTGCCAATCCCGCACACATCGCCCGGAACATATATGGTGTCAAAGCCCTCCCCGCCAGATGACGTGCGTGCCCTGTAACCATGCACCTCATTCTCGTCAATCATTTCCAGGTCGGCAACATCAGCGTCCCATATCTTCAGTATCTTCCCATTCACACGAGTATATGCACTCGGCCACGGATTAAGCCCTCGCACCAGCCTTTCAAGCTCCACTGCATCCTTTGTGAAGTGAAGCTCCCCAAGGGATTTGTCAAGCATCCTTGCGTAGCTTGACCTGGAATCATCCTGAGCCGTGTATGTTGCGCTTCCATCCTCAAGTGCCTTCAGGGTTTTCACAAGAAGCCCTGCACCCACAAGGCTTAGCTTGTCAAACAGACTTCCGCCTGTCTCCTTGTCATCAAGCACCACCTTCTCCTGCAGGATGATGTCCCCGCAGTCAAGCCCTTCATTCATGAGCATCGTGGTAACACCAGTCTCCTTCAGCCCGTCAATCACCGCCCACTGTATCGGTGCAGCCCCGCGGTATTCAGGAAGCAGGGAGGCATGCACATTGACACAGCCATATGACGGTATCTCCAAAAGCTCCTTTGGCAATATCTGCCCAAATGCCACAACGACAATGACATCAGGCTTAAGCGCCTTCATGTCAGCCAAAAACGCCTCATCGCCACGCACCCTCACAGGCTGCCATACCCTGATTCCATACTCAAGCGCCACCTCCTTCACAGGCGGCATCTGCAGGCTTCCGCCCCTGCCCTTGGGCTTGTCAGGCTGTGTGACAACCCCAAGCACCTCATGTCCATCCCTTATGATTTCATTAAGCGTCCCCACAGCAAAATCGGGGGTTCCCATAAATACAACCTTCATACCCGTCCTCTTTTCTACTCTGCGGAATTATCAACAAGCTCTCCCTCCACCTTGTCAACATACATAATGCCGTCAAGGTGGTCTATCTCATGGCACAGGCAGCGTGCCAGAAGCTCCGTGCCCTCAATCTCCACTTCCTCCATGTCCTCATTATATGCCCTTACCTTTGCATAATTCGGTCTTGTAACTGTTCCGCATTTGCCAGGCACGCTAAGGCAGCCCTCCGTACCGGTCTGCTCACCTGATGTTTCCAGTATCACGGGGTTAATCAGCGTAAGCGGCTGGTCGCCACAGTCAATCACGACAATCCTCTTTCTTATCCCAACCTGCGGTGCGGCAAGCCCAACACCGTCAGCCTCATACATCGTGTCAAACATGTCACCAATCAGTTGCCGTATCTTGGGGGTCATCTCCGTGACTTCCCGCGCATTTTTCCTCAGCACGTCATCCCCAAGCTGCCCCAGCACCCTTATGTTCCTTATAGCCATATCTCCTCCAATCCAGCACCGCAGAAGCTCCATCCGCAGCTTGCGGCAAAACCCCTGCAATGGCAAACACACTGTGACCAATACCCACAATTATATATGCTTATTAAAATTATGTACACAAAATTTCTACATATTTCATGAATTTTTCAAGTTTAAGTCTCACACCAACGGATTAAAATCAAACTGGACAACAACCCTGCGAAACCTTTCATCCCCCTTTGAAAGCGCATCAACCTCCTGTGCATATGCCACCAGCACGCCATAATCGGCGGACTTGACATACAGCGTCTTGTTGTAGGTATCATCAAGCCTGTATGGATTGGCATTGGCCGGACCTATCACCTGCGATGACCCAGGAAATGCAGGAAGTGCCCCCACGGCATCCCCCAGCGCTGCCTCATCCCTTGATGAAATCCTGACTAGAAGCATGTTGCACACCGGAGGGTAATTGAGCAGTGTCCTGTACTGTATCTCCTGCTGGTAAAACTCACGGTAATCCTGTGAGGCGGCCGCCTGAATCACATAATGGTCAGGTGAATAGGTCTGTATCACCACCTCACCCGGTGTCTCTCCCCTTCCTGCCCTTCCCGCAGCCTGCACAAGAAGCTGAAAGGTTCTCTCCGATGCCATGTAATTCCCTGCATGCAGGGACATGTCAGCCGCAAGCACCCCCACCAGCGTGACATTTGGGAAATCATGCCCCTTGACAATCATCTGTGTTCCGACAAGAATGTCCGCCTCACGATTTGAAAATGCCTCCAATATCCTGGCATGTCCATCCTTTCCGGAGGTTGTGTCCATATCCATGCGAAGCACCCTTGCCGTTGGAAACATCCGCCCGACCATCTCCTCAACCTGCTGCGTGCCTGCCCTGAAGCCCGATATGAACGGTGAACCGCAGGACGGGCAGCGGTTGACCATTGATGTGGAATACCCGCAATAATGGCACACAAGCCTTTTGCTATCCCTGTGCTCCGTAAGGGAAACGTCACAGTGCGGGCACTTCATAACATGCCCGCAGGAACGGCAGGACACAAAACCCGCATATCCCCTTTTATTGAGAAACAACATTACCTGCTCATGCTTCTGAAGCCTGTCCCTTATCAGCTCCTGCAGCTTTATGCTGAACATCGACCTGTTCCCTGAGATCAGCTCCTGCCGCAGGTCAACGGTGTGAATCAGCGGCATCGCCACATCCTTCACCCTCGACGGAAGCTCAAGCAGCCTGTACTCCCCGCTCATGCATTTGCTGTAAGCCGTGACGGATGGCGTTGCGGAGCCAAGCACAACAGAAGCGCCAAAGCCCTCTGCAATGTGAATTGCCGTCTCCCTTGCATGGTACCTGGGTGAAGTCTCGCTCTTGTACGCGCCCTCATGCTCCTCATCCATGATTATCAGCCCTATGTCAGAAAATGGTGTGAAAAGTGCGGAGCGCGGCCCAATCATTATCTGTGTCTCACCATTTTTCGCCCTGAGGAACTGGTCATAGCGTTCGCCCTTGGACATCCTTGAGTTGAGTATCGACACGCCATCCCCAAAACGCCTGTAAAACCGCGAAACCGTCTGATATGTCAGCGCAATCTCCGGAATGAGCATTATCACCTGCCTGCCCTTTGCAAGAACACACTCAATCATGTTCATGTACACCTCGGTCTTGCCGCTCCCCGTGACACCATGCACATAATAGGTTCCCCTTACGCCATTGTCATAATCCGAACAAAACACGTCAACGGCATACTGCTGCCGTTCATTGAGCACAGGCCTGTCGCTGCGGTCATATGTGCCGCTTATGGGGGTTCTGTACTGTGTCTTCTGCTCTATGGTTATTATGCCCTTGTTCTCCAGCGACTTAAATGTGGAGGGTGCAATGCCAAGCTTCGACACAAGCAGCCCGTAATCCACCGTGCCGTCATCAAGAAGTGCCCTTAGAAGCCTTGCCTGCGCCACATGCCTTTTCGCCTCGGCAGCATCAATAAGCCCTGCCGCCTGCCCACGGTCCACGTTGAGGCTCACGCTCTTCTTCACAAGCCCGCGCACCTGGTCCTTTACGGGAAGCACGGTCTTCAACGCCTGGTTCATGGTTGAGCCATAGTTTGCATGAATCCATGCAGCGAGCGCAATAAGCCTCTCCTCTGCCTTCAGCCGCCCTCCTGCTATGTCATCGAGCTCCTTCATCCTGTCCAGCTCAAATGTATTCTGGTCCGTTATGTTTACCACATATGCCTCACGCCTGGAATTGCCCCTGCCAAAAGGCACATAAACCATCATACCGACCTGAAGGCTCCCAACGAGCCTGGCCGGTATGATGTACTGGAATGTCCTGTCAAGTTTTTCATGGGAGATGTCAATTATCACATCCGCAAACAGCATCCCATCCTCCATTTCCTATTTCCCCTCACCAAGTGCGGCAAGTATCAGCTCCCTGTCATCCATGTGGTGCCTCACCCCGTGTATCTCCTGGTAATCCTCATGTCCCTTGCCGGCAACCACCACGATGTCACCGGGCTTGGCGTTGTCAACCGCATACCGTATCGCCCGGGACCTGTCTGCAATTGCCCTGTAGCTTCCGTCAGTCCTGGATATGCCTGTTATTATGTCCCCAATTATGGCTTCAGGCTCCTCGTCCCTTGGATTGTCAGAGGTTATTATGGTGTAATCAGAAAGCCTTCCCGACACCTCGCCCATCTCAAAGCGTCTTGACTTGGCACGGTTTCCGCCGCACCCAAACACCGTCGTGATTGGTCTGTTGTATTCCCTGAGCGTCTTCAGCAGGCTTTCCAGTGCCATTGCATTGTGGGCATAATCCACCATGATTGTAAAGCCACGGTCATTGTCCACAAGCTCAACCCTGCCCCTGACCCTGACATTGAGAAGTGCAGACTTCAAAAGCTCCCTGTCAACGCCAAAATGCCTTGTCACTGCAATTGCACACAGTGAATTATATATCGAAAACTGCCCCGGCATGCCAAGGCTCACCCTGTCATCAACAAGTCCCCTGACCCTGTAATTGCAGCCAATCCTGCCATTGTCATGGAGAAGCTCAACCTCATCGGCATATATGTCATTGTCCTTATTCAATCCAAATGTTTCAATATGGCATGTGGCTTCAGCCGTTATGTCGCCCACATGTGCGTCATCGCCATTCACAATGCCAACGTCGCACTGCCTGAAAAGCAGCGCCTTGCACCTGAGGTAATCCTCAAATGAGGAATGCTCGTTAGGGCCTATGTGGTCAGGCTCTATGTTGGTGAACACGCCGTAATCAAATTGGATTCCAGCCGTCCTGTTCATCATGAGCCCCTGCGAGGACACCTCCATCACAACCGCCTCACAGCCCTCATCAACCATCCTGCGAAAAAGCCTGTGTATGTCATAGGACTCAGGTGTCGTGTTGTGTGCCGGAATGTGCTCATCCCCCACTATCGCCTCGATTGTCCCAATAAGCCCCGTCTTGTGCCCGCATGCCTCAAGCACATTTTTAATCATATAGGTCGTGGTGGTCTTTCCCTTGGTTCCCGTGACACCTATTGTCTTAAGCTTCCTGTCAGGATATCCAAACCATGCCGCAGACATGTATGCAAGCGCAAGCCGTGTGTCCTTAACTGAAATCACCGTAACGCCATTCGTGTCACAGCCATCCAGCTGTTCACTGTAATCTGCACCCTCCTGCACCACAAGAAGGGACACGCCCCTTCCCACAACGTCGCCAATGTAGGAATGTCCGTCGGATGCCGTTCCCACAATGCACACAAATGCAAATCCCCTTGCGGCATTTCTTGAATCGGCAGTAAGCCCTGAAATGTCCAGGTCAGTGTTTCCGCTGATTAAGTCATAATCAAGTTTTCCCACAAGCTCCAAAAGCTTAATTGATGAACCATCCACTTTCATGTCCCCCGTTAATTTTAGAAAAGGCCTGTTATCTGCCCCTTTTCAACATCATAATCAACATTTTCCGCGGCAGGCTTCTTAGGAAGCCCAGGCATCGTCATTATGTTGCCAAGCAGCGCCACCACAAAGCCTGCGCCCGCACTCACATAGACCTCACGCACGTTCACCGTGAAGCCCTCCGGCCTTCCAAGCAGCTTCGGGTTGTCAGACAGCGAATACTGCGTCTTTGCCATGCACACAGGCAGCGAGCCAAAGCCCTGCTCCTGAAGCTGCTGCAGTGACCTGTCGGCAGTAGCGGAATACTCAACCCCAGCCGCGCCGTATATCCTTGTGGCAACCGTCTCTATTTTCTCCCTAAGGGTAAGGTCATCACCATACAACGGCTTAAAGCTGCCCTTGGTTGTGGCGAGTGTGTCAAGAACCTGCATTGCAAGCTCCCTTCCGCCCTCTCCGCCCTTTGCCCACACCTGTGACAACGCAAAGCGGCAGCCCGCTGCCTCACAGTGCTTCTTAATCAGCTCATACTCCGCCTCAGTGTCGGTGGCAAATGAATTGAGTGTCACCACAATTGGCACACCATATTGCTTAAGATTCTCAATGTGCTTGTCAAGGTTGGAAATCCCGCGCCCAAGCGCCTCCAGGTTCTCCGTCCCAAGCTCAGCCTTGGCAACACCGCCATTGTACTTTAACGCGCGCACGGTGGCAACAAGCACCACGGCATCAGGCTTCAGCCCCGACATACGGCATTTGATGTCCATGAACTTCTCAGCCCCAAGGTCAGCCCCAAAGCCCGCCTCAGTAACCACGTAATCCGCAAGCTTCAATGCCGTCTTGGTAGCCCTGACGCTGTTGCACCCATGGGCTATGTTGGCAAATGGACCGCCATGCACTATTGCAGGCGTGTTTTCCAAAGTCTGTATCAGGTTCGGCTTGATTGCATCCTTCAAAAGTGCAGCCATTGCCCCTGTTGCCTTAAGGTCATCAGCCGTCACGGGCTTATTGGCATAATCATACGCAACTATTATCCTGCCAAGCCGCTTCTTCAAATCCTCCATGTCCTCTGCAAGGCAGAGTATCGCCATTATCTCGGAGGCAACAGTTATTATGAAATGGTCCTCCCTGACAACGCCATCCGTGTTGCCGCCCATTCCAATCACAATGTTGCGCAGCGCCCTGTCATTCATGTCCACGCAGCGCTTCCAGGTTATCTTCTTCGGGTTAATCCCCAGCTCATTGCCCTGCTGCAGGTGATTGTCAAGCATTGCAGCCAGCAGGTTGTTGGCAGAGGTTATTGCATGAAAGTCACCTGTAAAGTGCAGGTTCAAATCCTCCATTGGAACAACCTGTGCATAGCCCCCGCCTGCCGCACCGCCCTTTATGCCAAAGCACGGTCCAAGGGATGGCTCGCGAAGTGCCACAACAGCTTTTTTCCCCAGCCTGCACAGACCCTCCGTGAGTCCTATGCTGACCGTGGTTTTCCCCTCCCCGGCAGGGGTCGGGTTGATTGCAGTGACAAGAATAAGCCTTCCATCCTCCCTGTCCTTGCATTTGTCAATGCATTCCTGTGATATCTTTGCCTTGTACTTACCGTACAATTCAAGGTCATCCTCGCCAATTCCAAGCTGTGCCGCAATCTCCTTGATTGGAAGCAGCTTTGCCTCCTGCGCAATTTCAATGTCAGTCTTCATGTTGTCCTCCACTCCTGAACACCGGATGCAGTGTATGCAGACTGCCTGCATCCCAGGTGTATGTAAATAAATAGTTACCCTCTGTACATCCGTCACCGTTCACACTGGTAATCAGTGCTGCCTTAGGTATTCCTCAAATTCATCGGCACTCATCAATATCTTCCTTGGCTTCGTACCCTCCTCCGGACCAACAATCCCTGCATCACTAAGCTGGTCCATTATCCTTGCGGCACGGTTGAAGCCAATTTTATAGTACCTTTGAAGCATACCAATTGATGCCTTTTCCTTCTCTATTATAAACCTTCCCGCATCCGCAAAATACTCATCCCTGTCATCACCTGATGCCTGACCCTGTGGAGCATTAAGCTGTACGCCTGAATTAATGCGGTTAATTGCCTCCTCATCATATCCTGATTGCCCGTTGGACTTGAGAAATTCCACAACGCCAGCAACCTCATCATCAGAGACAAATGCACCCTGCACCCTGACGGGTTTTGCATATCCTGATGGGTAAAACAGCATGTCACCCTTTCCAAGCAGCTTCTCCGCACCATTCATATCAAGAATCGTCCTGGAATCCACACCGGAGGACACGGAAAACGCTATGCGGGACGGCACATTTGCCTTAATAAGCCCCGTCACCACATTCACGGACGGACGCTGCGTGGCAATCACAAGATGGATTCCCGCCGCACGTGCAAGCTGCGCAAGCCTGCATATGGCATCCTCGACCTCGCCTGACGCTACCATCATAAGGTCGGCAAGCTCGTCAATGATAATGACTATCTGCGGCATGTGCATTGCAGCCCTGAGCTCCTCCTCAGCCACGGTACTCTTCAGCTTTTCATTATAGCCCTTCAGGTCCCTCACGCCCATTTCGGCAAACTTGTTATACCTGTCGGTCATCTCCGTAACCGCCCAGTTAAGGGTTGATGCCGCCTTCTTAGGGTCTGTCACCACGGGCAGGCTAAGGTGCGGTATCCCATTGTACACACTGAGCTCCACCACCTTCGGGTCAATGAGAATCAGCCGTACCTGGTCTGGTCTTGCCTTATACAATATGCTCATTATTATGGTATTGATACACACCGACTTACCTGAGCCTGTCGCACCTGCGATGAGCACATGCGGCATCTTCGCTATGTCCGCCACCACAACATTGCCCGCAATGTCCTTTCCTGCGGCAAATGCTATCGGTGAGCCCTGCTCCTTAAATTCCCTTGACTCAAGCAGTTCCCTTAACGATACCCCCGTCGCCTCCTTGTTGGGAACCTCAATCCCAATTGCCGACTTGCCGGGAATCGGCGCCTCTATCCTGATGTCAGATGCCGCAAGGTTAAGCTTAATGTCATCACTCAAGGACACGATCTTTGCCACCTTCGTCCCCTGCTCAGGCTGAAGCTCATACCTTGTCACGGTTGGGCCGCAGCTTGTCCCCGTTATGGTGACATGTACGCCAAAATTCTGCAATGTCTGCTGAAGCTTACGTGCGGTTTTCTCATTTTCAGCCGCACCATTCCTTCCTGCATTCCTCTTTCCCTCCTTTAAAAGCGACAAAGGCGGGAACTTGTATGTATGCGGCTTTTCAGCGTCACCTGGCACATCCGCCGTGCCAGGCTTCACTGCCGATGCGCCTGAATGGGCAGCACCTTCACTGGCACGCGAAGCCGTATCGGCAGCACCCTCACTGGCATGCGAAGCCGTACCGGCAGTACCCTCACTGGCATGCGAAGCTGTATGGACAGCGCCGCCGTCATTCCCTGCACCGTGCACAGCCGCAGCCTTCACCGGCATTATGTCCGTATTGACAAACACGCCGGATTCAGCCTCCGCCACAGCTTCACTGGCTTGGGCATCCCCCTGCGGGTCATCCGTCTCGTCCCCATAGCCTGCGCTGTTCGGGTCATATATGTCCTTTGAATAACCATCCTGTATGTCAAATGTGGATAAATTATCCTCCACGCCAATGGTGAGCTCGGTCAGGTCACCTCCCGCTATGAGCCTTGGCTCAGGCTCACCCGGTGTATCACCTGCCAAAACAACACCCCTTGCCTTTTTATCCCTGCGCTTTGGCTTTTTCGCAGCCTCTTCCTCCTTCTGGCGAAGCTCCTCAAGGCGCTGCTCCCTGCGCTCCTTTCTTGCACGGGCATACTCCCTGTACTCCTCCTCCGCCTGCTCTTCCTCTGCCTGCCTGCGCCTTCTCGACTCGCTGGAATACTCCCTGTACACCTCATAATCATCCCTTGCGGTGTCAATCATTTTCCTGCCGCCCTTTTGTATTCCCTTGATTATGGAACGCTCAGTTATGAACAACAGGCAAATGATTATCAACAAAATTAGCACAACGTATGTACCACCCGTGCCAAGCGGGTTGAGCAGCTTACATATAAGCCCGCCCACAAAACCACCGCCCACATGCTCCTGTGCGGAATTGGAATAAAAGTGCCCAATTCCCTGAGTCACATCCGGAACACCGTACAGCTTCTGGACAAAGCCGCTCATGCACATCACCATTATGAAGGCAACCCCCACCTTAATCCTCACGATGGCAAGCTGCTTGTTGGCAACCAGGAAAAATGCGGACACCACAAGTATGATTGGCAAAATGTATTCCATCACCCCAATCAGTCCAAACATAAAATTATTGACATATTTGCCAAAGTCACCGGCAAGGTCAAAGCAGCCAAGCACCAGAATAATGGCAACGGCAACCGTGACCAGTATCGAAATCTCATCGCCAAAGCCCCCTGCCGCCTGCTTCTTGGAAGCAGCAGGCGCAGATGCCTTACGGGGTTTCTTCCCTCCCTTGGCACCAGAGCTCCTTGATGCCCCCGATGCTGTTGTCTTTTTATTTACCTTGCCACTACCTGAAGCCACAAAGCCCCCTCCTTGAAAACCTAATTAATCACAGAACATTACCGTTAATTATACTATGAAGTGGATTGTGGTGCAAACTAAAAATTATCAAAGGTCATCAAAAATACTCCAGCGTCATTTCCCTGAGCTTGGACAATGCCTGTCCAATGCCCCCGACCTCATGTATCAGCCCCTCATCAACAGCCTGCTGCCCCACAAGTACCGTACCCAGGTCACGTGTCAGCATCTCCGTGTTCAGCATCATTGCCTCAACCCTGTCCGCCGCACAGGCTGAATGCCTCTCAATGAAGCCGACAATCCTGTCCTGCACCAGCTTGAAGTAATCGTAGGTCTGGGGCGCCCCGATTATGGTGCCGTTCATCCTGACCGGATGGATTACCATTGTCCCCGTGGGAACTATGAAGGAATAATCGCAGGCGACAGCAAGCGGAACGCCTATCGAATGGGAATCCCCAAGCACAAGCGACACCGTTGGCTTTGACAATGACGATATCATCTCCGCCACCGCAAGCCCCGCACTCACATCCCCTCCGACCGTGTTCATGAGGAACAGTATGCCGCTGACATCAGCATCATCCTCCATCTGCGCAAGCTGCGGCAGTATATGCTCATATTTTGTTGCCTTGCTTGCCGCCGGAAGGGCACTGTGCCCCTCAATCTCACCAATTATGCTCACAAGCTGGAGCCTTGCCCCCTTGCCATCACCCTTAAGCTCAGCCTGCCCGTAACGCTCAATCCTGTCAACGCCATCTCCCATGTCAATCCCACCCTTTGCATGCAGCATTATTAAAAAATGCCCCGAAACAGCGAGGCATCCTTCACTAATACATATTATGTCCAAAAAGCAAATTCACATGCAGGCACATTCAGACCGTTCACAGCCTGCCCTTCACCCAGACAGCACACGTATACGCCAGCACCCCTGCAAGTGCTGACACAAAGCTTATCCCCATATCCAACAGCGAGCAATGCCGCCCCGCAATGAACAGCTTGAACCACTCTGTCTCGAATGCCACAAGTGCGCAAAACGCAACGCACAGCGCATATCTTAAGATGTCATTGGAAAATGCAAGCTCGCTTGCAACACACACAGCCAACAGCCCAAGCAGGAAAAACAGCCCAATCCTCGCAATCATCCTGGATATGTTAATAAAAAGCTTCATGTTGGCAGCCGTGGCTTCAATGTCAAAGGTTCCCAAAAACACCCTTGCCATGCCTTTGCTGACATTCGTGGTCTGGGTTCCATTCTGAAAGGACAGGAAATTTATCACAAACACCAATAGGCACAGCATTGCAATGGACAAAATCAAGCTCTTATTTTTCACATTTTCCCTCCACCGAATCAACAACATTTGATTACTACTTATAGTATAACAGATTGTAGGATAAATTCAAAATATTATCACCCTTTTTTCCCTCTCAGCTTGTCTTCCACCTTCCCAGGAACCCGTATCAGCCCCAGTTTCCAGAACAGACTGTACACGTATGAAATGCCAAAAATCTGTCCGATTGCCTTCGGGCCTTTGTACTCCGGCACAATCAAAGCCACGGTCTTTTCACCATCTTTACCAGGTAACTCCACAACCTCCATTGCCTCAAGCACCTTGTGAAATGCAAGCAGGACAGAGCTTTTCGTCAATGTCTTGCTTCCTTCTTTTCTGGAAATTTCCAGTTCCCCTGTGTACATACCCTTCTTGTTTTTCTTGACCGTGTAGGAAAATGACAGTCCGGAGCACGTGTGAAATGAATATCCCTGATAGGCAATCACCGCTTGCCAGAGAATGGCGTCAATATCTATGTTCTTCTTCACTCTTTCCTTCACAATCGCCATATGCAGTTCATCAACGGTCTTTTTTCGTTTCATGTTTTCCCCCGCTGTCCCCTACGTGGCGAGATGGTGCTGCCATGGCAGGTGAATAAAATTTTAGTAGTTATAATTCATGATTTACTCTTTTTCAATGAAAAACTTATAATCTCCTGCTCTAGTTTACAATTATT
>CAYZYS010000028.1:0-19870 GCA_964482605.1 uncultured Bacteroides sp. | reverse complement strand
GGAGAGTATTATGGTAAAAGCTATAGTAGGTGCTAACTGGGGTGACGAGGGCAAGGGCAAGATAACTGACATGCTGGCTGAGGAGTCGGACATTATCGTTCGCTTTCAGGGCGGCAGCAATGCTGGGCATACCATTATCAATGATTATGGTAAGTTTGCCCTTCACCTGCTTCCTTCGGGGGTGTTTTACAATCATACCACAAGCGTGATTGGCAACGGTGTTGCATTGAACATCCCGTATCTTGTGAAGGAGCTTAAGAGCCTTACTGACCAGGGTGTGCCGATGCCCAGGATTCTGGTGTCTGACCGTGCCCAGATTATGATGCCGTACCATGTGGACTTTGACACATATGAGGAGGCAAGGCTGGCGGGGAAGTCATTTGGCTCCACGAAGTCAGGCATAGCGCCGTTTTATTCAGATAAATATGCAAAGATAGGCTTTCAGGTGAGCGAGCTTTATGATGAGGCAGCACTTAAGGAGAAGGTTGAGAGGGTGGTTGAATACAAGAATGTCATCCTTGAGCACCTCTACCACAAGCCGGTGATGAACCCGGACGATATTTTCAAGACGCTGTTGTCCTACAAGGAAATGGTTGACCCGTATGTGACTGATACGTCGGCATTCCTGCACAAGGCAATCAAGGAGGGAAAGACCATACTTCTCGAGGGACAGCTTGGTTCACTCAAGGACCCTGACCATGGCATATACCCAATGGTGACGTCATCCTCAACGCTGGCTGCATACGGCGCAATAGGCGCTGGAATCCCTGCAAGTGAGATTAAGGATGTTGTCACGGTGGTTAAGGCATATTCATCCGCAGTTGGTGCAGGTGCCTTTGTCAGTGAGATATTTGGGGATGAGGCTGATGAGCTTAGGAACCGCGGCGGTGATGGCGGTGAATTTGGTGCAACCACGGGACGTCCAAGGAGGATGGGCTGGTTTGACGCTGTTGCAACAAGGTACGGTGTCCGCATGCAGGGGACAACAGAGGTTGCCCTGACGGTAATTGATGTGCTGGGCTACCTTGATGAGATACCTATGTGCGTTGGCTATGAGATTGACGGTGAGGTCACAAGGGACTTCCCTACCACCTACAAGCTTGAGAAGGCAAAGCCTGTACTGAAGAAGTTCCCAGGCTGGAAGTGTGACATCCGTGGAATTAAGAATTATGAGGATTTGCCTGTGGAATGCCGCAATTACATAGAGGCGATTGAGCAGGAGATTGAGGCACCGATAACCATGGTGTCCAACGGACCTAAGAGACATGAGATAATACACCGCACAAGTAGTTATGGAAAGTAATGTGTACCGCTACCGCTTAAGGTACCTGTACACCAGCATTATCGCATACAACACCACGGGGAGGGCGATGGAGGCGAACACAAAGCCGGGGAATATTTCCTTCGCCCACTGCTGTGGCAGTATGGCAAGTATAAGAGTTACAGCATACAGGAGCACCAGCAGTATCACCAATGCCAGTGCTCCTATTCTTTTTAATTTGTTCATGACATCTCCAAACATTTCTTTATTAATTATGGTTAATATGTTATTCTGATAGATGGCATTGCCTGCCATGATTGAACATTATACATGTTTGCCTGTGGGTATTCAAGGCTTTAATATAATTTAATTCGGAGGTATGGAATTATGTATACAAATGTGTTGCAGATGCTTGAGGCTTCCGCCTTGAAGTATCCGGACAAGCTTGTGTGCCAGGATGTGAATGAGGGGTATTCATACAGTGAATTTGTGGAGCTGGCGAAGGGGATTGGAAGCACACTTGCACACAAAACACAGGTGAGGAAGCCGATTCCCGTTATGATGGAGAAAAGCTGCCGAACACTCGCCTCGTTCATGGGGGCGGTGTATGCGGGCTGCTTTTACTGCCTCCTTGACCCTACATACCCTGCGGAGAGGATACAGTCAATCCTTGGTACTTTGCAGGCTGACTTAATCATAGTTGATGAAAAATCAAGAAAGAAAGCTGAAAAGCTTGAATTTGCGGGGGAGCTGCTTGACGTGGCTGACCTCATGGGTGGCGTTGTTGACCAGGGCGTGCTTGACGCAGTCAGGGAGCAGGCGTTGGACATAGACCCGCTTTATTCAATATTTACCTCAGGCTCCACGGGTGTTCCAAAGGGCGTGCTTGTGGGACACCGTTCCGTGATAGATTTCATAGGGTATTTTACGGAGCTTTTTGGCATAACGGGTGAGGATGTCCTTGGAAACCAGGCGCCATTTGACTTTGACGTGTCGGTGAAGGACATTTATTCCACATTCCTTGTGGGAGCCACGGTGCAATTGATACCGAAGCAGTATTTTTCATTTCCCACAAAGCTCATGGATTACCTTGAGGAGCGGAGGGTGACAACCCTTGTGTGGGCTGTGTCGGCGCTTTGCATGGTGTGCGATTTCAAGGCATTTGAATATAAAAGGCCGGGGTACATCAACAAGGTCATATTCAGCGGCGAGGTCATGCCGATAAAGCAGTTGAACATATGGCGGGGGCAGTACCCTGACGCAATGTATGTCAATGTGTACGGGCCCACGGAGATTACCTGTAACTGCACCTATTACATCATTGACAGGGAATACGGGCTTGAGGAAAAGCTGCCGATGGGACGTGCGTTTCCCAATGAAAGGGTGTTCCTGCTGGACGATGGGGACAGGGAAATTACCAAGGCATCACCGAATGTGCAGGGCGAAATATGCGTGTCCGGGACGGCGGTTTCACTTGGTTATTACCGCAATGCCGAGAAAACCTCGGCTGCATTTATGCAAAATCCCCTTAATGACAGCTACCTGGAGCTTATGTACCGCACGGGGGACCTTGGGTATTACGGTGAGGATGGCATGCTTTATTTTGCAACGAGGAAGGACTTCCAGATTAAGCACATGGGCCACAGGATTGAGCTGGGTGAGATAGAGACGGCGATGGGCGCCGTGGATGGCGTTGTGCGGAGCTGCTGCATATTTGACACGGATGAAAACAAGATACTTGGGTTTTACGTGGGGGATGCGGACAAGAAGACGCTCACGCACGGGCTTTCCGAAAGGCTTCCGAAGTTCATGGTCCCAAGTGTGTTTGTCAATGTGGACGAAATGCCGATTACCAAAAACGGGAAGATTGACAGGAAGAAGCTTTTGGAGGATTACAGGGCGGAATGATGGATAAAAATACATTTACAGAAATAGTCAATAATTTTGGCACACCGACTTATGTGCTCGACCTGGACGTGCTTAAGTCAAGGCTTTCGGACATAAGGGAAATACTTGGGGATGGGGTGGAGCTTCTCTACGCCATGAAGGCAAATCCATTTCTTGTGCCGTACCTGATTGATTCGGGAGTGCATTTTGAGGTGTGCTCCCCCGGTGAAATGTCAATCTGTGAAAGCGTTGGAGTTCCAATGGAGCGCATTGTGCTGTCGGGCGTGAACAAGGAGCCGTTGGACATCGCACACGTGATGGGGGAAAATGGCAGTGCGGGAATCTACACGGTGGAGTCTATAAGGCACTTCCAACTGCTGTCATCACAGGCAAAGGCGCATGGCCTGACAATTGACGTGCTGCTGCGTGTCACTGGCGGTAACCAGTTTGGGCTTGATGAGGCCGACATCGACAGGCTTGTGTCAAGGCGTGGGGATTTCCCGAATGTCAACATAATCGGGCTCCAGGCATATACGGGCACGCAGAAAAAGAAGATGGAGGTCATTGAGCAGGAGCTTGACTGGCTTGTCGGCATATGCGACCACCTGAAGGCGGAGTATGGCTTTGAGGTGGAGAAGCTGGAGTATGGTCCGGGGCTCATGGTTGAATATTTCCTTCCCGGTGTGCAAAACCAATCACTTGATGACCTTGTGAGGCTGTCGGCAAAGCTGGAAGGCTTGCGTGGAAGGTGCGGCATATCCCTTGAGATGGGGCGTTACATTGCGGCATCCTGCGGGTATTACCTTACAAGGGTCGAGGACATGAAGGTGAACAAGGGGCAGAATTACCTTATTGTTGACGGCGGAATCAACCATGTGAACTATTATGGGCAGACCATGGCAATGAAGGTTCCGGTGATACGCCACATACCAATGGAGCAGGAAAAATCAAGGGAGCTTGATCTTGATGACAATGAGGCGGAGCTTGGGACAGGGCTTGCCGCGCAGGCACAGGGCACGGCGGACTGGAATGTGTGCGGTTCGTTGTGTACCGTGGGTGATGTGCTGGTTAAGAAGCTTCCATTGGAAAATGTGTCGCTTGGGGATTTGCTGGTGTTTGAAAACATCGGGGCATATTCCATAACGGAGGGGATATACCTGTTCTTAAGCCGTGACATGCCGAATGTGGTGGTGTATGACGGCGCACAGGGGGCAAGGCTTGTCAGGAAAAGACGTGGAACCTGGGGGCTGAACTGTGCAGAATAGTGTGAAAGGAAATTGATATGAGCATAATGGCGTTGACGGGCAAGGGCGGTGTCGGAAAGACATCACTTGCCGCAGTGATGGTGAAAATTTTGGTTGAGAAATACCCTGACAAAAAAATACTGGCGATTGATGCCGACCCTGCCGTGGGTCTTGCGACGGCACTTGGCGTGCAGGTGCCAATGACGATTGATGACATCAGGAAACAGGTGATTGCAGGTGTTGAGGAGGGTGACACAAGGTCGGTGGCGGAGCTTCTTGGGGAGGCAAAATACATGATATTTGACGCCATGGCGCAGAAGAACGGATTTACCTTCCTTGCGGTGGGAAGACCGGAGGGTGCCGGCTGCTACTGCAAGATTAACACATACCTGAAGGAGGTCATAAGGATGGTCTCTGACAGCTTCGATTATGTCGTGATTGACGGGGAGGCGGGGATAGAGCAGGTCAACAGGCGTGTCATGGAGAAGGTCACGCACCTGGTTCTTGTCTCCGACTCAAGCAAGAAGGGAACACAGGTCATACAGACCATCAACCAGGTTGCAAAGGAGCTCGTCATGTATGAGAAGGTGGGCGCGGTCATCAACCGCATTGCCGACGAATCGGTGAAGGATTACATTGACACGGGTGACATTCCCGTGCTGTCATACATTCCGTCTGATGCCAATCTTGCGGCATATGACCTGATGGGGCGGGATGTGTTCGGGCTTCCTGCGGATTCGCCGATTGTGCAGGGCGCAGGCAGGGCGCTTGAGGCACTTGGCGTCATCTGAGGGCTTCGGCACGTGCGGTTTTGCTGTTTTCAATCCGTAATCGGGGATGAATTGGGAAATGAGGTTTGGGTTTGAAGGATTTACAACATTTGTTTTATCTTGAGAAAATGCTTCAGGATGTGAACAACGAGCTGGTGCGCCAGTCGGCGGCGGAGGGCAGCATTGCCATAGGCGGGGTGTGCTCACAGCTTCCTGAGCCGCTTTTAAACCTTCCGGGCTGCTTTCAGGTAAGGCTGCGGGCACCAAGGACGGGCTCAATCGACATGGGTACATATTACATGTCAAGCTTGCTTTGCGAAGGGTGCAGGGCATTCCTGGAGAGGGCGATGGAGGGGGGCTACCAGTTCCTCGACTGCATTATTGCACCTGATACCTGTGCGCAGCTTAACAGGTGTGTTGAGAACATAGAAAAACTTGGGCTTTGTGAAAAGGAAAAATTTTTCGTGTCATATGCGGATGTGCCAATGAAGTCCACGGGCGCCGCATTGAAGCATTATGTGAGGCAGATGCGCGAGCATGTGCTAAAGCCGCTGCATGAGAATTACGGCATTGACATAAGTGACGCCGCCATAAGACGTTCGGTGGACATGCAAAATGAGATAGGGCGGCTTATGCGGGAGATTGGTGATTACAGGAAGGAGGACAACCCGCGCATCACGGGATATGAGTATGCGGTGTTGTGCCTTGCGACCTACTGCTGCCCGCACGACAAGCTTCTTGGCATATTGAGGGAAACGGCGGAGGAGCTGCGAAGCCGCACGCCTGATGACGGGCACCGTTACCGTGTGAGGGTGGTTCTTGCGGGCTCTGAGATAGATGATGCTGACATGGTCAGGCTCATTGAGGAGGCAGGCGCACTGGTGGTGGCTGACAGGCATTGCCTTGGCTCGCTTCCCGGCAGGAATGAGCTTGTCCTTAAGGATGATGAGGATGCGCTGACGCAGGTTTGCCGTGCATATCTTGAATGGGGACAGTGCCCAAGGTTCATGAACACGGAGAAGATACTGGAGCGGCAGGGCTACATTGACAGGCTTGCAAGGGAATACAGGGCTGACGGGATAATCCTGCAGCAGATTAAATTCTGTGATTACTGGGGCTACGAGAGGGCGCATTTGTCGCATGTCATGCGGGAGGACTACGGTTATCCGGTTTTGTCAGTGGACAGGCCCTATGTGGTTGGCAATTCAGGGCAGCTTCGCACAAGGGTGCAGGCATTTGTGGAGAGTGTTGAGGTGAAGAAAATCAACTATGGGAAAAATGATGGGAAGTGAGCCGCTGGGCTCTCTGTATGTTGGCAAAAAGGCAAGGAAGCGGCGTGAGTGGCGGGGCTTTAAGGACACCTGGTACGATTACACAAGGTGGCTTTACATATGGAAAACCCTGATATTGTTCATGATACGTCCCAACAACCTGAAGGGCTTCCTACGTTACCGCTGGATGCTCAATTACCTGGCGGTGCCTGATTTCTTTGATAGGCACACGGAGGGGATGAGGGGGACGCAGCTTCGCATAGCGCATGTTGGCCTTGAGCTCATAGTCGTGGATATGTGCGACATGTTGAAGACCATATTCCGTGCGGACCCTGCGATTGGCAATGACCAGGGGCTTAACAAAAAAATCGTGCTTTTTGATGAAAATATGATGAGCACCCTGATGGCTGGCTTTCCGAATCTCATATGGATGTCCGCCGAGGTTCCAAGCGTGTACAGCAGCTCCATGATGAACCAGGAGGGTGTGACACACTACATAGACAAGACCACGGCGTATGGCGTGCCGGGTGATGTGTGCCCGATGCCTGCCGCAGAGCTTGGTGTGGCGCTTGCAGGTGATTTTCCGCTGATTGGGGGATGTGCAGTGCAGTGCAACACAACCTGTGACGGAAGCCTCATGGGCAATGGGATTGAGGCGACACACTTCAAGGTTCCGACATTTCAGCTTGCTGTGCCGATAAGGCATACACAGGAAAGTGTGCAGGAGTATGCTGTGGATGAGCTTTTGGACTGTATCGCGTTCATTGAGGAAAATACGGGTGAGAAGTTCGACTGGGACCATTTCTTTGCATGCATGCGCAGGTTCAAC
Source organism: uncultured Bacteroides sp. (assembly GCA_964482605.1). GTDB lineage: Bacteria > Bacillota > Clostridia > Lachnospirales > Lachnospiraceae > Bacteroides_F. The sequence goes on along the minus strand of CAYZYS010000028.1, from coordinate 12,608 downwards.
CAGGAGACGGAGCAAATGCTTGAGTGGCTGGAGATTTCCAAGACTGACTATCCGCAGGTGATTGGGGTGAGCCTTGCCCTGTACAGGTATGGCGTTTACCAGGCGGCAGGTGGCAGGAACCAGGCGTTCCTTGACCGTGACAGGCAGATAACGCAGCTTGCCATGAATGCATACAGGAACAAGGAGCTGACGGCTGTGGAGCCACGCCACAGGTGCATAACGTGGGGCGTACAGGCGGCATATTACACGGCATTTCCAATCTGGCTGCAAAACTGCTGGGGCATTGTGCCGCTGACGGACATGCTCAGCATGGTTTCGACACAGATGGTGAACACGGAGGACAAGGGGCAGGCAATGCTTGACCTTGCGTACCTCTATGAGAACATGATAATGAGAAACCGCTCCAACGGCGGCTATGAGGTTGGGGTTGAGGCACTGTGGCGTTACTGCGAGATGTTCAATGCGGACATGGTCATAATGTACGCACATATGGGCTGCAAGGCGATGAGCGGCTACCATGGACTGTTTGAGGATGAGGCGAGAAAGCATGGGATTCACCTGATATGGGTCAATCACAATCTCATGAAGCCCTCTGACGGCAATAGGAAAAACATGCGCATGGAGGTAAACAGGTACATGCGGACGGTGCTGCGGGAGGAGCCCCTTGACCCAAGCCTTGAGGATTTTGATGATGGAATGGCGTTCTAGGCAATGGATGCCTTAGGAGGTAGCGATGAAATATTACGGTGGCTGTGATTCGGGAAGTACGTACACAAAGTGCGTCATTATTGACGAGGACGGGAAAATGGTTTCGGATGTGACCATGAGAAGCCGCATCAACCCCGTGCTTAGCGCACAGGATGCGCTTAAGGCGGCGGTTGACAAGGTTTCAGGGCTTTCCTCGCCGGAAGGCCTGTCATACCTTGTGGGAACGGGCTACGGGCGCAACAAGGTGCCATTTGCACAGGAGAACATATCAGAAATATCCTGCCATGCAATGGGGGTGCATGTGGCAGACCCAAATGTGCGCGCCATAATTGACATAGGCGGGCAGGATGTCAAGGGAATTGCCGTTGACACTGACGGCACTGTGCTCAACTTTGCCATGAATGACAAATGCGCCGCAGGAACGGGGCGTTTCTTTGAGACCATGGCCAATGCCTTTGAGATGAGCCTTGAAGATTTCTCCAACCTGTCACTGAAGGCAAGGAATGTGATTCCAATAACCTCACAGTGTACCGTGTTTGCCGAGAGCGAGGTCATATCACTTGTGGGGGAGGGGCAGCCGATGGAGGAGATTGCGGCGGGAATCCAGACCTCTGTGGCAAAAAGGTGCTTTGTCATGGCGAAGAAGGCAGGCGTGACCGACAGCCTTACCCTGACAGGCGGATGCGCCAAGAATGCCGGATTGAAGCAGGCAATTGAGAGGGTGCTCAAGGTGAAGGTCATCGAGCTTCCGATTGACCCGCAGCTTATGGGTGCGCTTGGTGCGGCGGAATTTGCGAGAATCAAGGGAATGCGTTGAGGACGGCTTTGCCGGTGCATGCATTGACGGGAGAGTGTCATGATTGTGTTGAAAATATTGTTGATAGTTTTAATTGTATTGGTGGTATTATTTCTGCTTTCCCTTGTGATATATTTTTTTAATATTGACATGAAGGGGGCAGCCCTTGTCATGCCGCTGCTGGAAAGGTATTATGACTGGCAGGAGGCAAGGAGGGAGAAGAAGGCAAAGCCATAGTAAGGACTGTGTGTATGTTGGAATTGTATGGGGAACTGCTGTCTGAATTGGCAGGCATTCTGGAGCCGTATGGGAAAGCCCTTGTGGAATATGACGGGGCTGCGGCGTGGGACAATGATGAAAAGCAGGTAATACTTGGGGATGAGGCTGTGCTTGAACTTGGGGGTGCAGGACTTCCCGCCGTGAGCATGGTTTTGTGTGTAAGCCGCAGGGACATGGGGGATGCGCCTGTGCGCCTCTACGGGCAGGATTTGGGGAGCCTGTGCCATGTGGGGGAAGGCGTCGTGAACGTGCCCTATGCACGGATAAGCATTGTGGGGATTGACCCTGCCTTTTTGCAGGAGGAGTTCAAGCTGTACCAGTTAATCAGGAGCATTGAATATGTAAGGTACCATGTAAGCCCCGTGGGATATATGCCCCGCATATCCACCATGCGTGGGAGGGAGCAGGTGAGGGTGTCGCGGGCTGCAGTCACGGGCGGGCTTGACCTTGGGATTGTGGGCAGCGTGTACAATGGGGCATACTGCGCCCATCCTGCCGTGGAATGGGCAAAAACCACGTTTGTCACATTGGCGGATGCGGACTTTGCGGGACTTAAGGGGATTGCGGACAGGGCGGAGGCGTATGTGATGTCCCTCGACCACCCGCTCAACAACCTTAACATGGATTGCGGCTCATGCAATCTGAAGGTGGTGTGTGACGAGGCGGAGAAGCTGTGCCGGTGAAAATATGGTCAGGAAATGTAAGGGAAATGTAATGTCATTTCACTTGAAAGGGCATTGATATAATGTTATAATTTTATGGAGTACGCAGGCTTGCGTTGATATGCGTAAAGATATCAAATTGTATGGCGAATGGAGGGTTTAGTTAATGTTCAATAAGACAAAGACACAGGTTGTTTCCACGGAAGATAAGGATATGGAGTGCCTTTTGGCTGCAATGGACAAGGTCATTGGCGGCAATTATGATGCCATTGACACATCGGTATTTGACAACCCATCCATTGGGGATAGATTTAATGAAGTCATAATGGCATTCAAGAAGAGCAATAATAATTTTGTGATGCGTGCCAATGAGGCGATGGAGTCCATAGGGGACAATTCCTGCTCCAAGGCAATGATGGATCAGGTTGTTGTGCAGTCGGATGCCATTGATGAAATGGTTGAGGCAAGTGAGAACCTTGAGAAGTCAATAGGCGACATCACGGTTTCCGTTGAGAGAATCCGCAACAACACCCATTCGGTGCTTGATGTGACCAAGGACAGCGCCGAGGGCATGAAGGAGAACGTGAAGATTGTCAATGAGTCCTCACAGGAGCTTCAGAAGATTAACCAGCAGGTTCAGCAGTTTCAGGAGAAGATATTAAAGATTGGCGAGATAGTTGACGTGGTGAAGAAGGTTGCGAGCATGAGCAACCTGCTTGCGCTGAATGCATCGATTGAGGCGGCGAGGGCAGGCGAGGCAGGCAAGGGCTTTGCGGTTGTTGCCGACCAGGTGCGTGAGCTTTCCAGCAGCACATCTGAATCCGCTGATGACATAGTGAAGTACGTGTCGGAGCTCCAGGAGGACATAGACAGCCTTGCGGGGACCATGAACACCACGGTGGGCAAGCTTGAGAACGGCAACGACAAGGTGCTTGCGTCAATCAGGAAGATTGATGACATTGAGACACAGATGGTTGACGTGAGTGCGGACATCGACAGCATTTACCAGGCCATTGACAAGCAATCGGAGGTGACACAGAACTTTGGCGCCGTAATACAGGAGATGAAGGCAAGCTATGAGGTGCTTTCGGAGAACTGCCAGAGGACGGGACGCCACATATTCAAGATTGGCAGGTACATAGATACGCTGAGGAGCGACATGTACCGCGGCTTTTCACAGGTGACGGAGCTTGACAAGCTGAGGATATTTGAGATAGACCACTTCATCCTTACCTGGAGGGTGTATAACAATGCGGTTGATTTTGAACACCTGAAGATAACCCAGCTTAACAACCCTACGGGTGAGAAGGCATGCAAGGTTGGCAAGTGGATTCAGCAGCAGAAGGACCCTGCAATTGCCAACAGCCAGCAGTTCAGGGAGCTTGACAGGACGCACAGGGACATCCACACCAATGCCTGCAAGTCATGGGAGGCAAAGGAGAAGGGTGACTCCAAGGCGGCACTGGATTACTTTGACAGGACGATGAGTGCATTCCAGGATTACAGCAAGGCAATACATGCCATGATGGATTACATGAAGACGCTGGGCTATGAGGACATGACAGAGATAGTTGTAATAGGCAAGTAATTAATGTGCCTGCATGGGGGTTTCCGTGGGCGTTGGCCCTGCGGGAACCTTTCGCATTGGTGTTGGGGAATGGAGAGGCTATGAGTGACAAGAGAAGTGTTGTGGTCATCGGGCACAAGAATCCGGACACGGATTCCATATGCTCTGCAATATGCTATGCAAGATTAAAAAATCTTACTACTGATGGCAGCTACGTGGCAAAGAGGGCAGGACACCTCAATGAGGAAACACAGTTCGTGCTTGACAGGTTTGGCGTTGGAAAGCCTGAGTACATCAAGGATGTCCGCACACAGATAAAGGACATAGAGATAAGGGAGATTCCCGGCGTTTCCAGCAACATTTCCCTGAAAAAGGCGTGGAACATGATGAAGGAGCAGGACCTATACACGCTTCCCGTTACAAGGGGTGAGAAACTGGAGGGGCTCATAACCATTGGTGACATTGCAAAGTCATATATGGACGTGTATGACAGCAACATACTGGCGACGGCACACACAAGCTACGCCAACATAATAGAGACGCTGGATGCCAATCTTGTGATTGAGTCTGCCGCCTCCTGTGTCACCGAGGGGAAGGTGCTCATTGCGGCAGCCAACCCTGACCTCATGGAGAGCTACATTGAGCCGAATGACATCGTGATTCTTGGCAACAGGTATGAATCACAGCTTTGCGCAATTGAGATGGGTGCAGCGTGCATAATAGTGTGCGAGGGCGCACTGGTGTCACTTACCATACAGAAGCTTGCGCAGGAGCATGGCTGTTGCGTCATAACCACGCCGCATGACACATACACGGTTGCAAGGCTCATTAACCAGAGCATGCCAATAAGCTATTTTATGAGGAAGGAAGGGCTTGTTACCTTTGACACCAGTGATTATGTGGCTGACATACAGGACATAATGGCGAGGAAGCGGCACAGGGATTTCCCGGTGCTGGACGAGAACGGCAATTATGTGGGGCAGATATCAAGGCGGATATTGATGAAGGCCAACAAGAAGGAGGTCATACTGGTTGACCACAATGAAAAGGGACAGGCGGTGTTTGGGATTGAGGATGTCAGGATTCTGGAAATAATCGACCACCACAGGCTTGGCACAATAGAGACAATGACGCCCGTGTTTTTCAGAAACCAGCCGCTTGGCTGCACCGCAACCATTGTGTACCAGATGTACAGGGAGCAGGGCTGCGAGATAGACAGGACGACGGCAGGGCTTTTGTGCGCCGCCATCCTTTCCGACACGCTTATGTACCGTTCGCCGACCTGCACGGAGGTTGACAGGCAGGCGGCAGAGGAGCTTGCGCAGCTTGCGGGGATTAATGCGGAGGAATTTGCACAGGAAATGTTCAAGGCTGGGAGCAATCTTTCGTCAAAGACCAACAAGGAGATATGCTACCAGGATTTCAAGAAATTCAAGATTAATGATGTGACCATCGGGATAGGGCAGATTAACTCAATCAGTGACAGTGAGCTTGTGGAGCTCCGTGGCAGGCTGCTTCCGTACATGGAGGAGGTCATCAGGGACAACAAGCTTGAGATGGTGTTTTTTATGCTTACGGACATCATGGCTGAGTCATCTGACGTATTGTACGCCGGAGGCAATGCCGGGGAGCTTGTGTCGGAGGCATTTGCGGCAGCACGGCAGGAGGATGGCAATTATGTCAGGCTTGATGGCGTGGTGTCAAGAAAGAAGCAATTTTTGCCAACCTTAATGGAGGCAATGCAGCAATAATGGGAGATGAAAATGTTCAGGAAACCAAGACCGAATGACGAGTGCTGGTGTGGCAGCGGTAAGCCGTACTGCCAGTGCCATGTGGAATTTGACAGGAAGCTGGGGATATACAAGAAGCGCCACCATAAGATTCCGCCCCGCTCCATAATCAAGAATGAGGAGCAGCTTCAGGGGATGAGAAGGAGCAGCAGGGTCAATGTTGCGGTGCTTGATTACGTGGCGGAGCACATTTGCGCAGGGATGCCGACAAGTGAGATAGACAAGCTGGTGTATGAAAAGACAACCGAGCTTGGGGGCATTCCCGCACCGCTGAATTACGAGGGGTATCCAAAGAGTGTGTGTACATCCATTAATAACCAGGTGTGCCATGGGATTCCGTCGGAGGATGTGCTGCTGTGTGACGGTGACATAGTAAATGTTGACTGTTCCACCATATTGGACGGCTATTTTTCGGATTCATCACGGATGTTCTGCATTGGTGATGTTGCACCCGACCTGAGGCACCTGGTTGACGTTGCCAAGGAGTGCGTGGAGCTTGGGCTTGAGCAGGTTCGCCCGTGGGGGCACCTGGGCGACATGGGACAGGCAATCAATGACCACGCCAGGGCAAACGGTTTTTCGGTGGTTGAGGATGTCGGCGGGCATGGCATAGGGCTTGAATTTCACGAAGACCCGTATGTGTGCTATACCACAAGGAAGGGAACGGACATGCTCATGGTGCCGGGGATGGTGTTTACCATAGAGCCCATGGTCAACATGGGGGTTCCCGATGTGTTCATTGATGAGGAAAACGGTTGGACGGTGTACACGGATGATGACGAGCCGTCGGCGCAGTGGGAGATAATGGTGCTTGTGACGGAGGACGGGCATGAGGTGATGAGCTGGTAGCGGGGATTATTGCCTGCTTCGTGGCATGCGGCATCACGTGGTGTCTTGGTTTTGTCATATGGGATATGTATGATTGGTGATGGGGTTGGTGGCATGGAGGAAATATACACGATACCTGTGAACGAGGCATTTGAGCATTCCTGCGAGTGCCCGTTGTGCAGCATGTACAATAAGCTTGAGGAGGATGCGGTTGACTTTACCATGGGGCCGAGCTACATGGAGGACGACATAAGGGAGATGACGGACAGGATGGGCTTTTGCAGGAGGCACATGGAGAAGCTGTCCGCAAGCAGCAACAAGCTTGGCAATGCGTTGATTCTCAAGACGCATTTTGACAGGGTAATCAGGGACATATCTGAATTGAGGGCAGGCGGCACGCCAAGGCCGAAGGGGCTTTTTTCAAGGAAGCAGGCAGTGGGCGACCCTGTTGTTGATTATGTGAGGAAGCTTGACTCGTCCTGCTTTGTGTGTGACAGGATTAATAATGTGTTCAGCAGGTATGTTGATACAATATTCTTTTTATATAAAAAAGATTCAACATTTAGGGATAAGTTCAAGGCGGCAAATGGCTTTTGCACAAGCCATTATGGCCTTTTGAGGGAGCTTGCACCCGTGAAGCTTGGCGGGGAGCAATGTGACAGCTTCATTGAACTTCTTGACGGGCAGTACATCGAGAACATGGAGCGTGTGAGGGATGACCTTGAGTGGTTCATCAACAAGTTTGATTACAAATATGCCAATGAGCCGTGGAAGAACGCCAAGGATGCGCTGCCACGGGCAATGACCAAATGCAATTCTATTGTGTGAGCCACATTCTGTGGGGGATGACAAGGGTTTTGATACACGGGAGATGAGGGGAAGATGAAGGGAAAAATGCCGAAGGTGCGTCGGTGTGGGATTATATTTGCAATGGCGGTGGCGGTGCTGGCCATGCTTGCCCAGGTGTCAGTGGGAAGCAGCAGCGCCACGCTGGATTATGGTGCCGCCAATGCTGCGGATTATGCGGATTTCAGGACTACCACCGTAAGCCCATACGGTGCAGGGGACTCTGTGCCTACCGTCAGGGTAGGGTATTTTCACATGGATGGTTATAACGAGATGGACGAGGATGGCGTACTTAGCGGTTATGACTATGATTTCTTCCAGCTTCTTGGAAGGTATACCAATCTTAATTTTGAATATGTGGGCTATGACAAGAGCTGGCAGGAAATGCAGGACATGCTTGACCGCGGGGAGATAGATGTGCTTACATCAATGCATTCCACGGAGGAGAGGCAGGATAAATACCTGTTTTCCTATGACATTGGCAGCAGCTACACAATGATTACGTGCAAGTCAGGCAACAGCATACTTTCAAGGTCCGAGCTTAGCGGATACGGGACAATCAGGGTTGGAATGCTGCCGGGAAGCAGTCAGAATGCCGTGTTTGAAGCATATGCGCGCAATGAGGGGATTGAATACATCGTCAATTATTATGATGACACGGAGCAGCTTTCGGAGGCGGTGCAGTCGGAGGAAGTGGACATTGCCGTGACCAGCAGCTTAAGGCAGTATGTTGGTGAGAGGATAATGGATGAGCTTGAGACCTCCAGGTTCTATGCGGTTGTGACCAAGGACAACCAGGAGCTCATGGACACGATTAATTACGGCATAGAGCAGATGGATGCCAACGAGGGTGACTGGCGCAATACATTGTATTACAAATATTACGGCTACCGTTCATCATCGGATGACGTGGCGACTTACACGGACAGCGAGCGTGCCATACTTGCCAGGTATTCCAGGTACTCGGCGGACGGCAGTGTGCTCAAGGTGTGCTTTAATCCGATGATGAAGCCGTACAGCTTCGTCGAGGACGGCGTGATGGTGGGGATGCTTCCTGACGTAATCGGGAATTTCCTTGATACGCTTGGGATATCCTACGAATTTTTGACGCCCGCCTCAGAGGAGGAGTACAGGCGGATGTATGAACGGGGCGAGGCTGACGTGTTCCCCGGTGAATATGGTTCCCTGACGGCAGAGGCACAGAGGATGTATGTGTTCACCGATTCATATTTCACCATCAAGACGGGTATCGTGACCCGCAATGTGATGCATGACGAGATTAGGACGGTGGGCATAGCCGCAACCAATAATTTCGGGGAGGATGTAAGGCTTCCAGGGTCGGAGATTCGTGAGTATGACACGGAGGATGACCTGATAAATGCCGTCAAGGCGGGAGAGATTGATGCGGCATTCATGCTCAACTACACGGGGCAGATGTACGTGAACCATGACAGGCTTGGAAACCTTGCCTACGTATCACAGTCAGGCGTGCAGTTTCCATTGTCATTTGCGATTAATAATAATCTGCCACATGAGATTTGCAGCATATTCAACAAGAACATAAGCATAATCGAGGGGGAGGACATCAATGCCCTTGGGCTTGGGTACGTGGACAGCGACCCTGCGGACATCGGTTTGGTGGAGTACCTGCAGTTAAACCCCTTGGTTGCCGTGGTGATGTTTGCGTTCATACTTGCTGGCGTGGTGGCAATCATGGTGCTTGCCTTCATCACCTGGAGAAGGGGGATGCAGAGGAAGAACCAGCAGCAGTTGAGGAATTACGAGCAGCTTTTGATAACAGGTACAACCGACACCTACAAGGGTGTGAGGAGGGTTGACCTGGAGACGGGGCAGTCCGATTACATTTATTATAAGGATGGTTTGGCTGGACAGTACCAGCTTGGTGACTGGGACGCATGGCTCATGAGCCAGAGGGACAACGTGTACCCGGATGATTTTGACAGCGTCATGGCAGGGCTTGGCTTTGCACATCTTAGCATTCTTGACGTTGGGATGACGTTCCGCCAGGATTACAGGTCTGCCGGCGTCAATGAAAATGATTTCAACAGGATATACAGCTCAACCGTTTCGATAGCCTACTCGGAGGGCAGAAAGGTTGCCATAATCGCAACCATTGACAATACTGAGGTTGTGGAGGATGAGCTCAGGAAAAAGAAGATTGTGGAGGATGCCCTGAAGCAGGCTGAGAGCGCCAGCAAGGCAAAGACCACGTTCCTGTTCAACATGTCGCATGACATACGGACACCGATGAATGCAATCATCGGTTTCACGGCGCTTGCCAGTGCGCACATTGACGAACCGAAGCTTGTTGAGGATTACCTCCGCAAGATTGGCTCATCAAGTAACCATTTGCTCTCATTAATCAATGACGTGCTGGACATGAGCCGTATAGAGAACGGGCGCATACAGCTTGAGGAGACGCTGTGCAGCCTGTCGGAGATACTGCACAATCTTGGGGACATTGTGCAGTCAGACTTGAAGAATGGGGGGCTTAAGCTTAACATCCGCACGGTTGGCGTGTTTGACGACATGGTCATGTGCGACAGGCTGAGGCTTAACCAGGTGCTTCTTAACCTGCTTGGCAACGCCATAAAGTTCACGATGCCCGATGGGGTGATAGACATCACCGTGGTGGAGAGGAATGACGGGATGGATTCCAGGCAGTGGTTTGAGTTCCATGTCGAGGACACGGGGATTGGCATGAGTGAGGATTTCTTGGAGCATGTGTTTGAGCCGTTTGAAAGGGAGCACAGCTCAACGGTCAGCGGCATACAGGGCACGGGGCTTGGAATGTCCATAACCAAGAGCGTGGTGGAGATAATGGGCGGAACCATAAGCGTTACCAGTGCCAAGAACAAGGGGACGCACTTTGTGGTGTCAGTGCCGCTTGCAATTGTGCCTGACAATGAATGGAAGCTTCCTGGTGAATTAATCGGTGCCAGTGCCACGATGGTGTCTGACAACGGGCCTGACGGCCCTGAGCTTGCGGCAATGCTCAGGCACATCGGGCTTGGGACAAGGCTTTTGGTGATGAGGGATGGCTCTGTCGGGGAGCTGTCGGATATGCTTGACGGGGTTGACGGGCAGGCGTCCCTGTATTTCGTGGATGTGGAGGCGCTGCCTGTAAGCGGCAGGGATATTGCCGAATTCATTAAATCGGATGTGGACATGGTTGCACCCGTCATTTTGGTGACCGCAAGCGACTGGGCAAATGACAACGCAAGGCAGATGGAGGACAGCGGGGTGTACGGCGTCAGGAAGCCTGTGTTCGTTTCCGACCTTAAGGAATGCATTAGCTACATATATGGGCCAAGGGAGGAACGGCAGCAGGAAAAAAGGCCGGACAGGAAGAAAATCGCGGGCAGCAGGATGCTTCTTGTGGATGACAATGAATTTAACAGGGAGATTGCGGTTGAGCTGCTCAAGGATGCGGGACTTAAGGTTGATGAGGCGGTCAACGGGAAAAATGCCGTGGACATGCTGACCGAGAGGGGCGCAGGGTATTATGACCTGGTGATAATGGACGTGCAGATGCCCGTCATGGATGGGTATGAGGCAACAAGGGTCATCAGGGGGCTTGACGACCCTGGGCTTGCGCACATTCCGATAATTGCCATGACTGCCAATGCCTTTGAGGAGGATAAAAGGAAGGCTCTTGAGGCGGGCATGGATGCACACATGTCAAAGCCGATAGTGGTGGAGGAGCTGCTTGACAGGCTTGACGGGCTGCTGTGCGACAGGAAATAATCTGTCCATGAAAATTTAATGACATTTGATGGGTTTTGGTCAATTTTATGGTTTGGTGGGAATATGATGTATAAATGTATTCGGCAGAGCTGGATATGGGTATTAAAAGACATGCATTCCCGATATATATGATATGTATAAAAAACATGACCACGGCTGTCCTTGCGATGGCTGTGGTTTTTGCGTCCGTGTGGACAGGGGGCGGTGACGTGACAGCAGCCTCGGCATCAACAACCACCGTTGAGAACGTGGTTGCAATAACGTTTGATGACGGGCCGAGGAGGAGCACGACAACCAGGCTGCTTGACGGACTGCTTGAGCGCGGCGTGAGGGCGACATTTTTTGTCGTGGGGGAAAATGTCACGGGCAATGAGGACATCATACAGCGCATGGTGCAGGAGGGGCATCTGGTGGGAAACCACACATTTTCACATGTGCAGCTTGACAAGGTCAAGGAAAAGACAGGCATTGAGGAGATAAGAAAGACCAATGAGCTGCTTCAGGGGATTACGGGGAAAAGCGTGGAATACATAAGGCCACCGTATGGCACAATCACCGAAGGCATTGAGGATGAGTTTGACCTGGAATGCGTGCTTTGGTCGGTTGACCCCTGCGACTGGAATACCACAAGCGTGGGCAGTGTGGTGAATTACGTGGTCAGGAACGTGAAGGACGGCGACATAATCCTGCTCCATGACATATACGATTCCTCCGTTGCGGCAGCACTTGAGATAATTGACAGGCTTAAGGACAGGGGGTATGTGTTTGTCACGGTTGACGAGCTCATGCCGTAGGGAAAAGCCATGCGGAAAAAGGTTTCATGATATTGACATTTTTGAAAGGATATCTTAGTATAAAAAGTATTGCAAATGCGGTGAGGAAGAGGAGAAATTATGAGTAAGACATTGGACAAGAATTATGACCCGTCGGAGATTGAGGACAGGCTGTACCAGAAATGGCTGGACAAAAAGTATTTCCACGCGGAGGTTGACAGGAGCAGGAAGCCGTTTACCATCGTCATGCCGCCACCGAACATAACCGGAAAGCTTCACATGGGACATGCCCTGGACAACACCATGCAGGACATCCTCATAAGGTTTAAGAGGATGCAGGGATATTCGGCGCTGTGGGTTCCGGGGACCGACCACGCAAGCATTTCCACCGAGGTCAAGGTAATCAACGCCTTGAAGGAGGAGGGAATTGACAAGAACGAGCTTGGGCGCGAGGGCTTTTTGAAGCGCACGTGGGAGTGGAAGAAGCAGTACGGCGGCACAATCACCAGCCAGCTCAAGAAACTCGGTTCCTCCTGTGATTGGGACAGGGAGCGCTTCACGATGGACGAGGGCTGTTCCAATGCCGTTCAG
>CAYZYS010000027.1:0-20391 GCA_964482605.1 uncultured Bacteroides sp. | reverse complement strand
TGAGCAGCATGTCATCAAGCTCGGCTTCCTTGATGGGCTTGGACATGTAATCCCGGAATCCCGCATTGATGTAGCCTTCCCTCGCCCCAACCAGTGCATTGGCGGTCAGCATTATGACAGGTGTGTCCTTGTTGATTGACCACGCCATCTCCTTCATTCGGTTCATGGTCTCAAGGCCATCCATCTGCGGCATGAGGTGGTCAAGGAAAATGATGTCGTAATGGTTCTCCTCCACCATCTCCAGGCACGCACTGCCGCTTGACGCGGTATCAACCTGTATCTTTGTCTCCTTGAGGAGCGCCGTCACAACCTTCAGGTTCAATGGAACATCATCCACCACGAGAATCTTCGCCTTTGGTGCGGTAAAGCCCATCCTGTATACCTGCTGCTCATCACTGCTGTGCTCCGTCACCGTGAACTCGCCAAGCGGCACATTTGCGAATATTGCCTGCGGGATTGTTATTGTAAATGTTGAACCCAGCCCATATTTGCTTTCAACCTGTATCGAGCCATTCATAAGGTCAAGGAGCTGCTTCACGATTGTAAGCCCAAGCCCCGTCCCCTCTATGGTTCGCGTATTCTTCTCATCAAGCCTCTGGAATGAGGTGAACAGCTTCTTCTGGTTCTCTGCGGATATCCCCATTCCCGTGTCCTTCACCTTGACAACAAGATTGATGTGCTCCGCATCAATCCACCCAAAGCCCACATTGAGCTCAACGCTGCCCTCCTTGGTGTATTTGATGGCATTGTTGAGGATGTTGATTACAATCTGGCGCACCCTCATCTCATCGCCGTACAGCCGCCTTGGAATCCCCGGGTCATTCACAAATGTCAGGTTCAAATCCTTGTCCTTCGCCTTGAATGCCACCGTGTTGTAGCAGTCATTCAGCATGTCACCCAGCTCATACTCACCCTCAATTATGTCCATCTTCCCCGATTCTATCTTGGAAAAATCAAGGATGTCATTAATCAGTGACAAAAGGTTACGGCTTGCACTCTGTATGTCACGGGCGTAGGACAGCACGCTCTGGTCCTTTGCCTCACGCAGTATCATGGAATCCATGCCAAGAATCGCATTAATCGGCGTGCGAATCTCATGGCTCATGTTGGCAAGGAACCCGCTCTTTGCCTTATTCGCCTCGTCAGCCTCACGCCTTGCCGCCTCAGCCTCATCCCTCGCAACACTGAGAAGCCTGTTCTGCTCCTCCGCCGTCTCCACCTCGCGCTGCAAAAGCATTGCATTTTGCGCGACGCTGTTGGAATAATCCCTGGTTATCCTCACGACATACACAATGGCGTGCGTCACGCAGTACACAGCAGCGCCTATACGGCTGTATTTACCTAAGTCACCCGTGCCGTATACATAGGTTCTCGCCAAATCCGTCATGCTTCCAAAGAGCAGGAACGCAAGCGCCACAATCTCAGGCGCCGAGCCATCATCAGGGAATTTCACCCTGTGCTGGACATGGCTTACGAATATCGTGATTATCGTAATGAATATCAGCAAGTGTGAAAATTTTGCCATATCCATAAAGTCAAATACATTCAACATTTGTAATATAATCTGTGTGACTGTGTTAATGCTGCACAATATGAATATGCACCTGAAGCGCTTCTCATACAGCTCCTGGAACCTGATATTGTAATATATGGAAAACAGCACCGGCATAATCATCAAAATCAGGAAAACCAATACCGAATAAAGCGTCTGGTTGCCATAAAGCATATGGAGCATCTTGGTCTCGATAAAGCAGTACACGCTCATCGCAAAGCAGAATGCGCCCATGTACGCCATGCCATAGCGGTTCTTCCCCGATATATGCTGCAAAAGCGCAAGAAGCACAAGAAGAAGCCCTGAGAAAACCATGGAAAGGTTAAGCACAAGATTTCCCATGTTGGACCTGAACATATGAAGTATGGCGGTATCCCTTGACGCAACGCTTATGGCGGAGATATGACCGCCATAGCCCTCATACGGCGAAACCATCTCAATCCTTATAATTCCGGTTCCCAAATCCTGCGGCAGGTCGACAAAATTCTCAACACTGCCAGGGGTATGCCCGAACATCCTCTCATCATCCACGCCAAAGCTGTATATCTCACTGCCATCCACCATGACCCTGACAGTCTTGTCCGCCGAAAGAAAAAACATCGTCTTTCCCGCAAATTCCTGCGGAATGACGTTCTCAATGACGATGGTTTCCCCAGCCTTGCTGTCCACCGTCCTTGGAATGCTCTCAAGCTCCTGCCTGGAGCCATCCTCCCTGATGACGGTCCAGCCGCTGTTAAATTCATCAACCTGGCCGTTGCCCAGCGTCATGTTGTCCACCCTTGCGGTAAACAGCGTCAGCACAATCACGAACAACTGAAGTGCAACAAGCACCCACAGAAATGCCTTACATTTCTTCATATTGACCACTAATCCCCAATCCCTGCATAACCCATGGCTGCACCAAAGTGCCGAGCCAGCTTATCATTGCATGTATACTCCTGCCAAACGTTTCATCCTTAAAAATCACGAACACTACATACACTTCGATTTTACGTGTTTTTATGGAAAAAATCAATCCCCCGCAGCCATAAAGTTTGAAGTGCAGCCATGAAGCCCAAAGCACTTTTCACACGAAAAAAAAGCAGCCCCCGGTGACTTAATCACCAAGGGGCTGCCCTGCCATTCGCCAATCAATCAGGCATGCCTGACGCAATTGGTCAAAACATGGCTATCACTGCCCATTAGAGCATATTTCTCCTTCTGTAACCGTAAGCGCCGCCAAATGCTGCCATTGCTGCAAGAAGAACAACCGCAAGCGGAAGGATTGGTGCCCTGTCTCCCGTTGCAGCAGAAACAACACTGGTAACAACTGCATCCGAGCCGTCAGCCGATGCCTGCGCATATGCCACTGCAAACGGGCTAAGCTCTGTCACGGATACGCTGATTCCTGCCTCTGTGACAATAGGGTCCATTACATCAAGTGTTCCACTCTTAAGCAGGTGGAGCACCTTGTATGAGAATCCGCTGACTCCTGTGCCCTCAGGGAACTTAAAGGTCACAAGCAGGCTTCCCTCAAATGTAAGCGGATTGCCAAATGCATCCTCAAATGTAACCTCATAGAAGTTGACACCCGTTCCCTCGCCAAAGGCAATGCCATTTTCAGTCATGGCGTTTTCAATCCTTAAGCGGCTCTCCTCATTCTCCTGTGCTGCCTTGATATAGACATCACCTGAGGTCACAATCTCGCCTGCTGCATTCCTGATGATTGTTCCGGCAGGGACAATCACGCCCACTGACTCACCAATTACATTAAGGCCTGTATCGGTTGTTGTAACCGTAACGGCAGAAGCATCGTCATCATCATCGTCGTCATCGTCATCATCAACATATGCCGCAGAGCCTGTCACAATCTTACCTGCAACCGGCTGAACCGACTTTGCCTTGTCGCTTGTGGTGTCAAGCCTTGCGCCTGCATCGGCAGGAGCACTTGCCTTAAGGACAAGAAGACCATGCATGTTGATTGTTCCGTCTGCATTTCTTGTAGGCAGAACACTCACGTCAACACTCTCAAACCAATCCTCTTTTGCCTCAACACCGAGTGTGTTGTATGAGTGGCTGCCGTCAAACAGGTAGTTGTTTTCCGACCTCAGTGAGTACACAACACCGTTGGAGGAGCCAAGCTCTGCAGCCGTTGTCCCATTGGTTGCAATGGAAATGACGCCGCTTAGCTTCCAGCCCTTTACATTGGATGTCTTGGTGTACAGGCTCACATTATACGTACCACCCTTAAGTGAATTGTTGTAAGCCGTGCAATTGATTACCTGGCAGTCAGGACCTGAGTTACTTGTTATGCCCTTTCCTGCATTGTTGAAGGATACGCAGTTGATGAGCTTGTGTGCGCCCGGCATATTCTCACCGCCAAGCTTGAAGCCGTTGCCCTCGCCATATCCAACCTCTGCAGGGTCTTCATAGGTAAGCCATCCGTTGCTGTAGGTAACGCAGTTCTCAATCGTAACCGCACCTATCGAACCAGTTGTTGACTTGGCGAAAAGATCCCAGCCATCGTCAATGTTGTTGTGGGAAATACATCCATAGAACACATTTCCCTCACCGCAGGTAAGCTTTGCAGCGAATCCATCCGCATCATTGCGTCCGTCATCGCAGTTGTCATAGGCATCGCAGTTCTTCACAAGATTGTAGCTTGGCCACAACTCACTTGAATTAGGCTCCCCTGAATACCTGCTTATCTGAAGTCCCGTATTCTTGTTCTTGTAGAAATTACACATCTCAACGGTATTGTAATTGCCTGACAGCCCGAATCCCTTTCCAGGGCTGTTGGTAAAGTCAATGCCGTATACCTGCCAGTAGCTTGCAACCAATGTCATAAGACCGTTGGAGCTGCTCATGTTGGAGCCGTCAACAACCACCTTGCCCGGATTCTGCGCCATGATTACTATCGGTGCATCCGCAGTACCGCTTACGCTCCTTGGTATTACATAATCTGATGTAGGATAATATGTTCCGTCCAGCATGACAATCATCTGTCCAGGCTGTGCAAGGTTAATTGCCGTCTGCACATCCATCGGGCTTTCCATTGTGCCCTCGCCGTCCTTGCTTCCGTCAGGTGACACTATGATTGTCTCACCCTGCTCACCGACACTCTTCCAGGTAACCTTGAGGCTTCCCGTTATCGTATTACTGTTTGCAAGGTCTTCCGAAGCAGCCGGAGTGAACTCATAGCTCATGTTGTTGGTTGAAGACTTGGTCCACAGTGTCACAGGAATTGAAACAGGTGTGTTTGCCTCAAGCTCAACGGTCTTGTTAAGTGAACCATCCACATAAAACTTAAGCGTACCTGCCACGTTGGAACCACCGATGAACAAGTAGTTTGCCGTAGCTGATACATTGGAGGAATAAACCTTGAACTCAGGTGTGGTCTTGGTAGCCTCCGCAACGCTCATTGAGCCCTGGGACTTTGTAAATTCAATGTTGCTTACCGTAACACCCACACAACGTGCAGACGCCACACCAACACACATGGAGCCATCCTCCTGGACTGCCATTGAAGCTGTTCCTGTCCAGACAATATTTCCATCAGCCCCCGTCATGGATGCTATGTAACTGTCATTGGTCTTCTCAAGTGTATAGGTAAATGTATCGCCTACCTTCAAGGTATCTGAATCAGGCTGCACAGAAAAAATGTGTGAATTGTCCAGGTTCCTTGTTACATCAGCATTGTTTTCCGTGTCATAGGAAACGTATCCGGTTGTAAGCCTTGACACATTCTGGTGTTTATTTCCGTTACTAGCCTTAAAGTTTCCTACCGAAACCGAGTTGAAGTACTTTGCATCCTTGGACCCAAAGCCTGCCTTGTCAACCGCATATATGCCAAAGCCGGTCTGGTTATCAACCTTATCAAGATTATCAATTGTAAATGTTGCCGTAAGCTTGAAGTTTTCAGTGTTAGGATTAATCCTTGTATAATAATACATGAATCCATCCTCTGAATCCGCAATCTTACCGTTGCCGGCATTACTGAAGGAAACAGTCGTACCTGAAGCAGGCGCCGTCAGGCCTGAAATCTCCCCTGCCGCCGTGGTCAGTTCCTTGCTACTTCCATCAAGCGTCATTGTACCTGAGGTCTGTGAACCGATTGCAGCCGCAAACCACTCGTTACCCTCATCCTGCGTTACCGTAAAGGCAGCGGTTTCATATGGAACATCATCATAGCCCGCCATCTTTGCCGTAACCTTGAAATAATACTGCTGACCTACTGTAAGTCCTGTCACGGTGTAATTTCCCGTTGTAAGGCCTGTTGCCGCAGCTGTATAATCCTTTCCATCGGTTGAATAAGCAACCTCATAGGAGTCAGCCTCGACATTGTCCCAGTCAAGGTAAACCGAACCGTTGCCCAGATTCTTTGTCCATGTAACCGTCGGGGTATCGATAGGCTTCTTAAAGCCCGTAACGCTTACTTCATCACTTACCTTGTCAGCCTCCCCGCTTCTTACAAGGACAGCCTTCATTGTGTAAGTACCATCATTCTTAGGTTTGAAGGTGACAGTTGCCCCGTCCTCATCAACAGAATCAAGGCTTTCCGTCGAAACCTCATATCCATTCTGGTAGAGTGTTACCCTGCACTCCTCGGCATCCTTAGGACCTGTAAGACCGTTGACCTTAACGGTGATGGTTCCATCTGAATTGACCGTTGCATCCGACAAAACCGGGTCAGCTATGGAATCCCATTCATTAAGCGGTGCGCTGCCCTTGTGGATTTCTATTCCATAAATCCATGCCTTATTACTTGACGGATAAATACAATATGTACCTGCGTCAAGGTTCACTATTGCCATGCTCAAGTCGTAAGTGGCTTTTACTGTTTTAACGGCCTTGTTATTCGCCTTGTCATAAATCACATAATTTTCAGTAGTACCACTACTAGCCGACCTAAAATAAGTCACAATGTAAGACTTTTCCGTAATGGTGAGCTCCAAGGCTCCAACTGTAGGCGACGAATTTTTTGACTCTGTCTGAAACCTCTTAGTAAAAGCAAAGCCATTGCATGTCTGATTATTTCCTTTAACTGACCATTTAATATTTTCAGTAGTAGCAGTTTTATCAGAATTTACCGCTAACACCTTTAGACTCGCACTACTATCTTTGAGATATTGTGTGAAATCAGAATCATCACCACTTTTATCAGTATCAGCCAACGCATCCGCCGTAAATCCCACGAACTCCTGCGCCGTGAACGTCACCTTTTCGGACACGGTTGATTCATTACCCTTCTTTGCCGTAACAGTAAAAGAATACTCTGTTCCAGCAGTAAGACCTTCTATGTCATATCCTGTTTCCGTGGACTCCACATTATAAGCTTTCTTTACACTATCGCCCTCGTAAACAGTGACGGTATAGCCGTCAACCTCTGCAACCTTACCCCACTGCACATAAGTCGCATTATTGAGTGCCTTTGTAGCCACTGAGGAAATCTTCGGTGTGTCAAGCTTCAATGTATACTCAATTAAAGCTGTGGTCTTCGCATCAGTGTCCGCATTGTTGGTATCTCCCACTGCACCATATACCTTATACACATAGTTTCCGCTGCCGGTTAGCGTATCGGTCACCTTGGCTTCAGCGTCATATGCCACCGTCTTGAATGCCGTAAATGTACTTCCGCCATCCGTTGATTTCTCAATGACAACCTTTCCATCCCCGTCACCAGCTGTAGACGTTGTCCAAGTAATGTCAACACTGTTGTCATCATTCTGCTTGGACGCAGCTGAAGCTATGACCGGAGCCGTGCCTTTTGCCGCAGTGGTAACCACTGGTGTTATCGTAACCGCAGAAATATATCCGCCCTTATTGCTAAAGCCGGCATAATACGTCCCTGCTTCCACATTTTTAAACGTATAATCTTTAGTTACAGACGTGCTTGCAGAATGAGAAAATACATTACCTTGACTATCTTTTGCAAGAGCAGGTTTTTCATCACCGCTTGTATATGTATATAAGCCAAACACCGAACCATCCTTTATGCCAGAACCAGCTGCATATGTGATAGTCACATCGGATTTTTCATCCACTTTCATCCTAAGCGCATTGACGACATTATCAATGCCAGCAGACACCGAGCCTCCGGTTATCCATGCAATATAACCATCACCCAAATCATCATATCCACTGGTAGGTTTTTTCGCAACTGAAACATTTTTGTCGCTGATACCATTGCTGGTATTCTGTTGGCCACCCATAAGCGCAAAGTGGTCATCAATTTCTATGATTTTCGCCACTTTACCCTCTTTACTATGTTCCTCCTTCAAATCAAGCGTAACAGCTTCTCCTGCCTTGGCGTTCACCTCCCCCCCCACAAAGCCTGTAGGGATGAGCGTTACAGCCATCAGTCCAGCCATAACAGAAGCCATGAGCTTCTTTTTAAATCTTCCTTTCATTTCCCTTTCACATCTCCTTATTCATTTTAACTTATCCTGTGTAATGATTCTTCACATTCCCCTATCTTTTTCTGCCCCAAACCACATCCTTTCCCGCCATTCGTACGCATTGCGTGTCATTTTGGTTAATACATTGTGAATTTTCCATGAACAACACGCCAATTACCCTTAATGTACCACTTTACCCAAGATGATACAAGTATAATTAATGAATTTCCTTGTATACATTCATCAGCCCAACGCTAAAGTCACTCAAGCCGCATTTTGGGGGTTTTACCCCAGTATCTTCCCCAGCGCCTCAAGGAGCCTGTCATCATCCTTTTTGTCACGCACCGCAAGCCTGATGTACTGCCCGCCCTTGATTTTGGCTGACAAATCCTTGATGAAGATGTCATGCTCGACAAGGAGCCTTCTGGTAAGCTCCGTTGAGGAAATGCCACCCACAAGCTCCACAAGCAGGAAATTTGCCTGCGACGGAACCACACGAAGCCCGCCAAGCTGTCCAAGTGCAGCCGCAAGCCTTGCCCTCTCCTTCCTGAATGCCGCAATTCCCTTTATGTAATCCTTTTTATACTTTTCCATTATCTGGAGATAATACTCACCGAATGAATTGATGTTCCAGATTGCCACATCCTTCTTCATCCAGCCAATCGTGTCCGTGTCACCCGAAACAAGAATCCCAAGCCTTGCCCCCGGTACACCGTAGCTTTTTGAAATGCTCTTCATGACATAAAGCTGTCTGTTGGCATCAATTATGGACTGGTCAATGAGCGTGTTCTCCTCCTCGGCAAAATCCACGAAGGACTCATCCACAACCAACTTAATTCCCTTGCCGGCGCACCATGCCACAAGGTCAAGGAGCTCCTGCCTTGCAATGTAGTTGCCCGATGGATTGTCAGGGTTAATCACAATGAGACATTCAATGCCCTTATCCGCGAAATACGCCTTGAGGTCATTGACGGTATAGGAATAATCCCCGTTCTGCGGTTCATATACCACCGTCCTTTCCGCATCTATGCGGTTAGGGTATTCCTCAAAGGTCGGGCGAATCACGCCAACCTTCCCCTTTATGGTCGAAAGCAGGGATTTGATGAGCTCCGCTGCCCCATTTCCCACGATTATGTTCTCCTGGTGGACGCCAAAATTCTTCCCCGCAACAAGCGAATTAACCGCCATGCCCGAAGGATACTGCGTCAGCAGCTCATCGAAGCTCGCCTTCATCTCATCCTTGAGCTTCTTCGGCGGATAGTAGGAATTGACAAGATAGCAGAAGTCAAGGAGCTTTGGATATCTCCAGTAGCCGCCGTACCTCTTCTGGAACAGCGCAAGCTTCTCATCCTCCTCCGCAAATATTGATTCCGCAATGTTCAAATCCTGGACGTCATCAATCTCATACCACCTCTGCCCATCCAGTCGGAGCGCCTGAATCTGCGGGTCGTCAAGCATTGCTATTACACTTAAGACCTGCTCGTAATACTCATTGTTGCCGAGGGCATTGGAATATGCCTCCAAAAACGGAACATACCTTGTCTCTGAAAAATGCTTGCTAAACTTGTATACATTAACGGTCTTGTAATATTCGTCCTTTTCGCCGTAATCAAACTTCTTCCCCGGAACAAAGTCGACAATGTTGTCATCCGCGTCCAGCTTCACGCATGTCCCGTCCATCCAGCGCTCATATTTGTCAACAACCGCCACGCTCTCCCTTGGGTCATTAATCATTGCGTCAATGACCGACTCCTCAAATATCATGTCGGACTCAAAGAGAAGTGAATCCTCATGGAGCAAATGGTCCTTCGCAAGGGCAAGTGAATATATATTATTGGTCTTATCATATATATCATTATTGACATATGTGATAGGCGTGCTTATGCCCAAGGTGTCTATGTAATCTATGAGCTTCTGCCCCTCGTAACCAATCACTATCACAATCCTTGAAAGGTGCTTCCTCTCAAGCTGGTGCAAAAGCCTGTCCACAAGCGCCACTCCATTCACCCTCACCATGCACTTGGTATTGTCCTTTGTAAGCTCCTTAAGCCTTTTTCCCATTCCTGCTGCCAAAATAATTGCCTGCATATTGTCCTCCTCATATTTTATTCATGTTTATTTACCAGTAGCTCCCGCCCGTCATGTCAAGGGCGTCCACATTTCCCACCTTCGTCTCCTCCGGCAGGCTAATCCAATGTTCATTATAGGTGTCAACAAAATATTGGTCCCATCTTTTTCCCTTGATTCCAAACATGAGCTGCAATGGCCCGCCCACATGCACCGCCTGCTTTCCATCCCGCTTAAAGCGCAGTGCAAGCGGCGTTGAAAATGTGGAGCAGCCAAGCAGCGCCACATCAAAATCCTCCTTACAGCACTCCCCGTAAAGATACTCCAGCGCCTCAAACCAGCTCCCAAAGCGCGGGTCCTTAAAGCCATCATACCAAAAAACGGATTTCACCGTGTGCAGCTCGAATTCAGGAATCCTGATTCCCGTCCAGAGCAAATCCTTCTTCTTGTACTGCTCGCTCATATATTCCACGAACGGGCTCACCACAAGCACCTTCTTGCCCTCAAGCCCATATATCCATGAATTGGGGTCCTTCAGCAGGAAATTGGACACCCCATCGTCATGGCAGAACCGCATCCCCTTGTACTGCCTTAAAAACTGCTTGTTGTAATGGGATTCCATGTTAATGTTAAACCAATTCACCACATAATCAGCATATGGCATGAGCTCCGCCGTGAGGTCATAATACCTCTGCCTCTCCTCCCTGGAGTCAAACATGTCATCCATCCCAGCAGCGCTGTCCGTCCCCCAAAGCCTGTCACGCTGGAGCTTCACAAGGATTCCGACCTCCCACATGCCGTTCCTTGTGACGGCAAACGGCTCCCCCGACTTAAGCCTGTCCAAAAGCTCCCTGTTCACCACGGCGGCGTCCGTCAGGGGCTTTCCATAACAGCATTCATAATAATGCTCCCGCAGCGTGTCAAATTTATCCCCCGGCATATGTTTTTTCCTTACCTTCATCTGCCAGCTCGACCTTATGAAATCCTTAACCCAGTCCATCCTGCCCATAAACCAAACTCCATGCCAATCTTCATTTCACACTATTTCCATTTGATAACAATACCCGTTTATGATACTATTCTAAGGATATAAGGTCAAGTAAAGATTATAATGAAACATTTATATTGGGGATTCATCAATGAATAAATACGGCTCAAACAGCAAGACAGCATCAGGCAAACGGCTGGCAGGCACAATCTGCCGCATCATGTCCATGTGTTTTTTCACCATCATCCTGATTGCAGGCGTCAGGTCATATGGCAGGCGTTCAATCCTGACCCACTCCGGCAGCATATCGGGCGGCTACACCCTGACACAATATTATGACATAACAGGCGGACAATCATCCTTCTACACCCTGACGGACAATGCGGGGCATTTGATAGTCATTGACGGCGGCTGGGCTGACAATGCGGAATACGTGCGCCAGACCATCCGCTACTACGGAAACCATGTCGACCTGTGGATTCTCACACACCCGCACCAGGACCACATCGGTGCCTTCAATGAAATATATGCAAACCCTAATGGCATAACCATAGACCAAATCTATGATTCACCAGTCGACTATGACACCGTGAAAAATCAGGAAAAATGGGATGACATCACGGTATTTGAAAAATATCTTGAGCTTACCGGCAATGCCGACAACGTCACACACCTTGGGCGCGGGGATGAATTTACCGCACTTGGGCTGCATTTTCAGGTATTCAATTCCTATGATGAAAATGTGACAAGGGTGTCTGACGACATCACCAATGACAGCTCACTTGTATTCAAGGTATCGTCCACATCCGGTTCGGTTTCCGTGCTCTTCATGGGGGACATAAAGTACCAGATGGAGGACACCCTCGAGAACCTGTACGGCAGCCAGCTTGACGCTGATTACATCCAGGCAGGTCACCATGGCAACTGGTCAATGTCCTTTGAATTTTATGAGGCGCACGCAAAAAAGGGCATCCTCATGGACGCCCCCTCATGGATAACCACCGACAGCACCTATCCGGCATACGAGCTTGTCAATGAAATAAAAAGCCATGGACTGGACCTTTACGACCATTCCACGGCTCCCAACCGGATTGCATTGAATTAGGTTTTATTTAATGGTGTTGAGATACAGCTCATAAAGCTGCCTGTGCTTCTTGTTAATCACGTGAAGCAAAAGCCCCGTCATGTACATCAGCACCGCAATCACATATAATATGCAGCACACAAACAGCGTCGGAAACCTTGGCACAAGCCCCGTCTGCACGTATTCCACAACAATCGGCACGAAAAAGCAGGTTCCCACAAGTGCGAACAGCACGCCAATCCAGGTAAAGAAGCGCAGCGGCTTGTAATCCCTGAAAAGCGACGCTATGGTCTTAAGTACCTTTGCACCGTCACTGAAGGTATTGAGCTTCGACTCACTGCCCTCCGGGCGGTCCCTGTATGTCACTGGAATCTCCGCAACCTTGAAATTCTTGTCAAGGCAGTGTATCGTCATCTCCGTCTCAATCTCAAAACCCTTGGAAAGCACGGGGTAACTCTTGACAAACAGCCTGCTGAACGCCCTGTAACCCGTCATTATGTCCTTTATGTCGCTGTGGAAGAGCCTGTTGATTGCACTCCTCACCAGCCTGTTTCCCGCATTGTGGAAGGGTCTCTTGTTCTCCGTGAAGTAGGTGGATGAAAGCCTGTCGCCAACCACCATGTCCGCCCTGCCCGAAAGCACGCAATCCACCATCTGCCTTGCATTTTCCGCAGGATAGGTATCATCACCGTCAATCATCAGGTAACAATCGGCGTCAATGTCACGGAACATCGAACGAATCACGTTGCCCTTGCCCTGACGGTATTCATGACACACAACCGCACCTGCCTCCCTGGCAAGCTCCGCCGTCCCGTCAGTTGAATTGTTGTCATACACATATATGACGGCCTCCGGCAATGCAGCCCTGTAATCCGCCACAACCTTGCCGATGGTCACGCCCTCGTTATAGCACGGTATCAAAACCGCTATTTTCTTATCTTCCATATTAATCACCATTCCGTGCGATTGTAATATATTGGCATGTGAATGTCAAATGTATTTTCTGTGTTCACCGCCACCGTCACCATCGCAAGCCAAGTCAGCGCCCAAGCATTATCCTCACATATGGTGTCACCGACCTTACGCACGCCGTGAAAAAGCCAAAATTCTTATTCAGGAAATGGAACCACTCACGCCTTGGAAGCCCCTTCAGGCTCTCCTTCCTCCTAAGCCTCTCCCTGCGGGAAAGCCCCGTGTCATTCCAGGTTCCCCTGACTGTATTCTTGTCACACACACCTATGTATGCGTCATGTACCCTTATCTCATATCCCTTTCGTTTAATCTGAAGCCCATAGTCAAAATCACCAAGGCTGTGGTTGTATGCGCCGTCCATGTTTGGCACATCCAGGAAAACCTCCCCCGGCACAAGCACACAGTTGGCGTTGAAGGTATCACACCCCCTGTCAGAGTCCCCCGGCCTGACCGCTTCATAGCGTATTCCCTTCACATACCTGATTCCGCCGTAGCTGAAATCCCCTGATGAGGTTTTCGTAGGCCCCACAAGCACCATGGCGACACCATCGCAGGAAGCCCCTGCATGGCAGCCCTTAAGCATCCCCGCAAGTGCCACGCTGTCGAATGCCACATCATCATTTATCAACATGTAATAGTCAGACGCGACTTCCTTTGCCCTCTCAATCCCAAGCCGCATACCGCCTGTGTAATACAGGCTTCCGTTGCCCTCGACAAGGCTTACCCTGTCGGAAAATGCCCTTACCGCAGCTCCCGTGCCATCCGTACTCCCATCATCAACCACAACGTAGCGAAAGGTGAAGCCCTGCAAAAGCGCCCTGCATTCCTCAAGGGTGGCAAGGCATTTAAGCGTCTTGTCCTTTCGGTTATGGCACGTCATTATGACAGTAACAACGCATTCCATTATGTCAATCCTTTCATGCATTTTAAATATTAGTTCTTGTTCCCCATTTTCTTCAGCATATGGAGCAGGGTACGCCACAGCCCGCACACGGCAACGGAAAACCCAAGCCTCCCAAGCTGCCTTCCCCTGTACTTCCTTGCCAGCGCCGACAGTCTTCCCTGTTTCATGTTCAGCACATCATCAAGGTTGTAATTGTACATTGTCTGCCCATGTGTGTTCCCCTTAAAGGCAAATGAATACACATTTTCCACATCAGCGACAAGCTCCGCCTGCCTTAAGTCATCCTGACACCCCGCAGGATAAAAATAATATATGTTGGTGGCATCCGACGTCTTTATAAGAGGGACTAGGTCAAGGTAAAGATACCCAAGCATTGAGGCGTCCGCCGCCTCGCCACCCGCAACACGGCGCCTGAACAGCGCATTTTTCCCCGAATCCCCATAAAGTATGTCGCTTATGTCAAACTGCCCCGAAAAATCATACACACGGCATGCGCCAAGAAGACAGCCCACAAGCACTGCCATGTAACCGCCGGAGGAATTGCCGACCGTGACCACCCTGCAGCCGTCGGGAACCTGTCCCCTGAGCCATTCCACCAGCCCGCCGATGGAATCAATGCTGTCATTAATCCCCGCAATATACCACTGCTTAAAGATATCACGCACATATATCTCCCTGCGCGCCCTCCGCACGTGGTGGTGCATCCACTCAAACCTGTCCTTCTCCATGAAATTCCTGAAGCTCTCCTCGGTATTGGGATAATACAGCCCGTTACTGGAAAAATATATGACGCACACTGGGGATGCCCCTTTGCCCTTGTAATCCCTGATTACATAATTATCCCTGCTTCTTTGCTCCCTCACCAGAGGGTTATCCTCATCCCATATGTCAAACATAGCCCTGCCCCCCTATCAGGATGGCTCATGCCACATCCCCGTCCTTCCACCTTATGCAGCACACAAAGGACGACATAATGCCAAAGTAGCTTATCATCTGTATTCTGTATGTATAGAAGAAATGCACCTGTGAATGCTGTGCCATGACAACAAACCACAAAACCGGAAGCGCTGCCACAAATACAATCGGAAGATACGCCTTCCACGCCCCCCTTTTCCTTCTCCTGACCCAAAGCGCCGCCACGGACACAAGGACAACCAGGTACACAAGCCCAACCAGCACCATCGCAAGCTTTTCACCATTTCCAATCACACTGGAAAACGGAAGCATGGAATAGGCATTTTTCACAATCGCCGTCACCCTGCTCGCCTTGCTTGTCTCATTGCCATTGACCCTGAATGCCGCCTGGTTAAGCGCATCCTTGATTATGTTCCTGTCTTTTCCAAGAACCGCCGTACCCACAATCCACTTCGCAACCCAGCCAACACCCCAGCCGAATGCCCAGGTAATGCAGGAATGTATTGCCATTGCCCAGCTTCTTAACACTGCCTTCCCACCCATCTGTGCCGCATTAATCAAAAGCAGCACACACAGCGGAAGCCCCAGCGTTAGAAGCGGTGCAGTGAGAAAATCCAGGTACTGTGTCACCAGCCCAATCACAAGGAAAATCTCGCCCACAAGGCTGATTTTCCAGCTTACGTCATATTTCCTCAAAAAGAACAGCGTCGTTCCCATCATAATCAGGAACACCTCACAGAACTGGAGGCTCCAGGGAACCATTATGAAGTACGCAAGCCCAAGGCAGAACGCATACACATATGCCACCCCCGCCCCAAGCCTTCTGGACATCCCAAGCACATTTGCGGCAAAAAGCATCATGAAAACCAACATTAATATATATCTTATGTCAAGATATGTAAACACAAGCAGCAGGGGGCGCACCCACACAAGATAGCCATGCCAGTATCGGCTGTAACCGTTGCCGCTCATGGCGTTGCTTATTGCACTGCAGTCCTCATTTACCATTGTCCCGCATATTATTATCCTGTCCGTCAGGTTGTCGAGCATGCTCCCGGAGGCATTGTTAAACATGCGCTTCCAGCCGTCACCCTCCTCCTCGAACACCTCCATTGATGCATTGTAATTCTCCTCAATGGCGGAATTGGGAATAAACATCACCAGCGTAAGAAGCAGCACGAACACGGCAATGGTCACGCAAAATATCACCAACAGCCGCAGCCATATGCGTCCAAGCCCCTCCCCCATGTTGTCCCTGCCAAACATTTTTTTCAATCCACCCAACAACATACCCTGCCTTCCTCACCCAAGCGTCAATTCCTGTTTTTCGCAAGCAGCCTGCCCACGGGCCTGTCAACCGCATGGTACAGGAACAGGCTCACAAGCACCGTCCCCGTTATCCCGATTGCAAACACCGCCGCATTTGTCAGGGCAAGCTGCCCCCTTATGAGGTCAATGCCCTCCATCACCACGGCATGCCCCAGGTATATTTCATAGGAATACCTGTCCAATATGGCAAATGCGCCCTGCACATACCTGTTTTTAAACTCAAGTCCCATTGACCCAAGCACTATCATGCACAAAAGGCATGACAAGGTATACAAGCTTGTAAACCTTGACATAGCCATATAGTACAGCATCAGTGCGCCAAATGCCACGATTGCGTTTCTTTCCCTTCCATACTGCACCGCGCGGCACACCACCACGCCAAACATGAAATATATGATGCTGTCCACAGGTGCGAACCACGCCGTGTCAATCCCATAATGGCCATAAAGCCACTGCACCCCGTTCATCAGGGCATATGTCACAAGAAGCGCCACCCATGACGCTCGGTAGCTTTTCACCAGCCTGTCAATCAGCGGCACCAGCAGGTAAAACAGTACAAAAACACTTACCGTCCAGGTAAAGCTGATATTTCTCCAAAAGTCATCACCCGGTACGCTGTAGCTTATTAAAAATACATACCTGAGCCACCCAATATGGTACTCATCAGCAGGTGCACTTCCAAGGATTAACTGAAACAATATGAAATCATATATGATTATGGCATAGTACACAGGAAGTATCCTCGCAAGCCTTCCGCCCCAGTAACGCCACACAGTGTACCCCTTGCTCCTGTATGTATACAGTGCCAGGAAACCGCTGATTATGAAAAAGAGATACACCCCGTGCCGCATGTAATGGGTCAGCTCATATGCCTTTCCCGTCACGCCCAGCTTCTGCCCCATGTGTGTGCACACAACGCCAAGGCAGGCTAACACACGTAGGTAGCTTATGTTGCTGAATCTCTTTTGTCCTGTCATAATGCCTGCCGCATTCCTTTCCACACCTAACTGTCAATTGAAGCCTTAATCGCCATGTACTCCGCCATTCCTGCAATGAACTCGGAATTGGTCGGGCGTGTCGCCACATTGCCCGCAGGCCTCCTGAAAATCTCCTGAAGCCACCTGCCGTCACCCTTCGTCCACACAACCTCTATTGCATGGCGCATGGCACGCTCCACCCTTGCAGGGGTTGTCCTGAATTTCCTTGCGACATCAGGGTAGAGAAGCTTCGTTATGGAGCTCACACATTCCCTGTCATTCATGGCCATGCACAACGCCTCCCTGCAATAATGCTGTCCTATGATATGCACGGGCATGCCAAGCCTGAGAAGCATGTCCGCAACGGTAATCTCCACGTCAGTGTAGGTGTTGCGCCGCCTTGCCGCCTCGGATTTCCTTTTCTGGTCATCCCAGTCAACCGCCCAGTGTATCCTCTGTAAAAGCACATCCTTTTCAAGCGGCTTCATTATGTAATACTGTGCCCCTGCCTCAAATGCCTCCCTGGTGATTCTGTCATCACCGATGGCACTCACGGCTATGAACACAGGCTTCGGTCTTATTCCGTCATCCTCCTGCACCCTGCGTATCACATCAAGCCCGTCAAGCTTTGGCATGATTATGTCGAGGACAACCACCTTCGGCTTTTTGTCCCGTATCAGCGAAAGCAGCTCCAGCCCGTTCGCCGCCTCCCCCACAGGCTCAAGCTCCTCATCCTCCTTGAGGATGCCCTTGTACAGTCTCCTCACTGCGAGATTATCATCAGCATATGCAACCGTAATCCTTTTGTCCCCCATAAAATCTCCATCCTGGCAGATATGGCACCTGCCATGCATTATTAGGCATAATGACAGACATATCACCATTTTCCGTCAGCATTAACACCGCATATGACAATAATCCCACCATTTTCCCCATTGGTACAGACCAAAGCCATCGCACATATCGACATCAGCCGCAAAGGAAGCCTGTCACATGAGTGACCTGATGTAACTCTCAAGCACCTCGGCAATCTTTTTATGCCCCTTCTCATTTGGGTGAAGCCCGTCCGAGGTGTATTCCTCATAATTGTCGCCATTGATTGCAAATCCGTCATACAAATCAAGCACCGGAATGTCATAATCGGCACACACATTTTTTATTGCCCTGACATACAGCGCCATGGTGCTGCCCGCACCGTTGTCATTCGAGGTGGACATACCAAGGAACTCACCGTGCAGCGGTGTCATGAACACAATGTGTGCATTGGGATACTGCGCCTTGAGCCCTGAACACAAATTCCTCAGTGCCCCATAAAATTCCTCATTATTCCATGAAGTAATACTCCCCAAAACCACGTCATCATAGAAATCATTGGAGCCGCCATAAACAACTATGACGTCGCTTGAATGCATTTTTCCATATCGGTCAACCATGCCGTTGCCCTCATCGCTTGCAAGGGTATTGCCTGATATGCCATAGTTGTAGCCAACCGCCCCCATGTCGTCACACACAAGGTCCGCATAGCTGTATGAGCTGTAATACCCAACTGTTATGCTGTCCCCAAGAAATGATATGGAAAATGGTGACGTCAGCCTGCCCGATTCCGTCTGTGTTTCTGTCTGCACCTCAGTCTGTGCCTCCGTCTGCTGCTCTGTCTGTGCCTCTGTCACAGCCTCGGTTTTCCGTTCTGTCTCCGGCTCTGTCACAGCCTCGGTTTTCTGTTCTGTCTCCGCCTCTGTCACAGCCTCGGTTTTCTGCCCTGTCTGCACCTCTGTCGCAGCCTCAGTTTTCCGTTCTGTCTCCGCATCCGTCGCTGCCACACTTGATTCCTTGGATTCACCTGCCGCTGTCACACTTGGTTCCTTGGATTTATCCGCCACTTCACCCGCAGACTCCTTCTGCCCCGTTGTGACAGCCTCACTGGTGTTAGCCGTTGACTGCACGGCATCGGGGCCGCATTTGCCACAGCCTGACAATGCAAGCGCAAGCACCAGCACCACGGCTGCCATTCCTTTTTTCCTCATATGACCTGCCATACCCAAACCTCACCCCTGAACAACCACGCTCATGCTTTTTTCATCTTCAGTAGATTATCGCGCAAGTCCGCGAATCACGCCGCATATCCTGTCAACCGCCTCAAGCGGAAGGTCGGCAAACATCGGAAGCGTGAGAACCCTCATGGACACATCCAGCGCAACAGGCGTTGAACTGGCATCGAATGTCGCATTTCCAACTCCGTTCCTGTAACACTCAAATGTGCTGGTTATAGGGTAAAAATATTTCCTCGCATATATGTTTTCCGCTGCCAGCGCATTGTAAACCTCATCCCTCGTTGCGCCAAACCCGGCTTCAAACACCACCGGAAAGTATGCATAATTATACTTCACACCCGGCTGCAGCCTGGAAAGCCTGATACCACTTACCCCCTCAAGGTTTTCACGGTATCTCTCCGAAACTGCCCTTCTCTTTTCTATCTCAGCATCAACATGCCGAAGGTTGCACAGTCCCATTGCCGCCTGAAACTCATTCATCTTGGCATTGGCGCCAACCCAGTCGACGGTTTCCTCGTCCATTATCCCAAAATTCTTGAGGCGGTAAAGCTTCCTGCCGAGGCTCTCATCCCCAAAGCACACGCCGCCGCCCTCTATTGTATTGTACACCTTTGTTGCATGGAAGCTGAACATGGACGCATCCCCGAAGCTTCCGACACCAGCGCCCTCGAAGGTCTCCCCAAAGGCATGCGCCGCATCATATACGACCTTGAGCCCGTGCCTTTCCGCAATTTCCCCGATTGCCTTCACGTCACAAAGGTTGCCATACACATGCACCGGCACAATTGCGCACGTCCTGTCAGTTATGAGCCCCTCAAGCTTCTCCACGTCAATGGTGTAATCCTGCGGGTTAATGTCGCAGAACACAGGAATAAGCCCGTTCCTCACAATGGCATGGGTTGTTGAGGCAAATGTGTATGGGGTCGTAATGACCTCACCCTCAAGGTCAAGCGCCTGCAATGTCAGCTCAAGCGCCATGTGCCCGTTGGTGAACAGCTCCATGTTCTGCACCTTCAGGTATTGCCTTAATTCCTCCCTGAGCTTCTCATGCTTCTCGCCCATGTTGGTAAGCCAGTGATTGTCCCATATGGAAGCTATTTCCTGAAAATATTCCTCCTTTGGAGGCATTGAGGAACGCGTAACCAAAATCTTGTCCATGCTAATCTCCATTCCTA
>CAYZYS010000026.1:17834-20434 GCA_964482605.1 uncultured Bacteroides sp. | reverse complement strand
CGTGCAATTGAATATAATGGCGTTGACAATGCCATTACGGCGGAAATGAGGAAAAACATGGCTCTTGACGGAATTACAATCGCCAACATCACATATGAATTGAACAGTGTGCTCTCAGATTCCAGGCTCTACAAAATCGCCCAGCCTGAAAATGATGAGCTGATGCTCACCTTTAAGGGAAACAGGCAGCAGTACAGGCTCACCATGTCCGCAAATGCAGGACTTCCACTGATATACCTGACAGATACGGCAAAGCCCGGCCCACTGACCGCGCCGTCCTTTTGCATGCTTTTGAGAAAGCACCTCGGCAATGCACGTTTAATCAACGTTACCCAGCCGGGGCTTGAACGAATAATAACCTTTACCTTCGAGCACTATGATGAAATGGGGGATTTGTGCCGCAAGCACCTGATTCTTGAGCTCATGGGAAAGCACAGCAACATCATTTTCACGGATGATGATGACAGAATAATCGACAGCATAAAGCGTGTGCCGGCGCAGATAAGCTCCGTGCGCGAGGTGCTTCCGGGGCGCGATTACTTCATACCTGACACCCTTGACAAGGCAAATCCCCTCGACCTGACACCTGATTCATTTGCGCAGCACGTGCTGGACAAGCCCGTGGCGCTCGGAAAGGCGCTGTACATGGGGCTTACAGGAATCAGCCCCGTGATGGCGGAGGAGCTTTGCCACGTGGCGGGAATTGACTCCGCAACACCTGCCAACGTGCTTGAGCCAGCCTTAAGGACACACATTTACAACATGACCTGCCAGCTCATGGAGGACGTGAGGGCACACAGGTTTGCGCCAAACATCATTTACCGCGGAAATGTGCCCGTTGAATTTGCAAGCGTAAGGCTGACCATGTATGATGTTAGTGAAAATGCTTCCGAATACACCGTCAAGGACTGCGACAGCGCAAGCAACATGCTGTATACCTACTACGCACAGCGCAATGCCGTATCCAGGATTCACCAGCGCTCCACCGACATGAGGAAAATCGTGAACACACTCCTTGAGCGAAGCAACAGAAAGCTTGACCTTCAGGAAAGGCAGCTAAGGGACACTGAAAAAAGGGATAAATTCAGGATATACGGGGAGCTGCTCAACACTTATGGCTACAACATCCCCGAAGGTGCAAAATCCTTTGAGGCACTGAACTACTACACCAATGAAATGATTACCATCCCGCTTGACAGCAGCTTGTCCGCACATGACAATGCGATTAAATATTTTGACAAATACAATAAATTAAAAAGAACCTACGAAGCCACCTCAAAGCTTCTTGAGGAAACCACGGCGGAAATCAGCCACCTTGAATCAATCTCCAACTCCCTTGACATTGCGGTATGTGAGGATGACCTTCTCCAGCTAAGGCAGGAGATGGTGGAATCAGGGTACATCCACAAAAAGGGAAACGGTGAAAAGAAGGTCAGGATAACCAGCAAACCGTTCCACTACATTTCCTCGGACGGCTACCATATATACGTGGGGAAAAACAACCTTCAGAATGAAGAGCTGTCCTTTAAGCTTGCGACAGGCAATGACTGGTGGTTTCATGCCAAGGAGCTCCCAGGTTCACATGTAATCGTGAAAACCAACGGCGACGAGCTCCCTGACAGGACCTTTGAGGAGGCGGCACGCCTTGCCGCACACTACTCCAAGGCAGGAAAAACCCAGCGTGTCGAGGTTGACTACACACAGAAGAAAAACCTGCGGAAGCCACCTGCCAGCAAACCGGGCTTTGTCATATACCACACCAACTACTCAATGGTTGCGGACACGGACATATCGGGGCTTGAGCTTGTGGAATGAGTGCGCTTGTGGAATGAGCGCGCTTATGGAATAAGCGTATGTGGTTTTACGCCTGCCATCACACTATCCTCTTGAACTTCTTCTCAAGCTCATATTTGCTGATGGATATGAGGGTCGGGCGGCCATGCGGGCAGTTATATGGATTTTCAGCCTGCATGAGCTGTTCAACCAGCCTGTCAGCTTCCGTGTAGGACATGTGCATATTGCCCTTCACCGCTGCCTTGCAGGACATTGAGGCAGCCTTCATGGTTATCGTCTCAGGACTGCCCTTGAGGTTTTCATCCACCAGCGAATCCAGTATCTCCATGAGAAGCCCCCTTTCATCAAGGGTTGGAAGCGTCGCGGGAATCCCCGTGACCTTGACCTCATTACCGCCAAAATCCTCCATTTCATATCCCAGCCTTTCCAAAATGCCGCGATTGGCTTCGAGAACCTCCAGCTCCCTCATGTTGAGTGTCAGTATTATGGGTGGATTCACCATCTGTGTCGTCATTTCATTATTCCCAAGAAGCCGCATTGTCTTCTCATACAGTATCTTTTCGTGTGCCGCATGCTGGTCCATTATGAATAGCTTTTCATCATATTCCATGAGCCAGTACGTGTCAAAGAGCTGTCCAATCAGCCTGTAATTCGGCTTGTTGGCAGCATCCATGAATTTTTTGTCCTCACCAAACAGGGTCATCTGCTGCACATTTGCGGGCTCGTCGGAAGTCATCGCAGGCTCCTCTTTCGCAGGCTCCTCTTTCGCAACCTGTCCCTGCGGTGCAGAAGCATACTGCCTCACC
>CAYZYS010000026.1:7153-17734 GCA_964482605.1 uncultured Bacteroides sp. | reverse complement strand
CCTGTGCTTCCTGCCTGTCCTGCTCGTTCTGCTTGGCCTGCGCCTCCTGCTCCTTCATCCTCTGTATACGGTTCACCTCAAACGGCTCCGGCAAGCTGACCTTGGGCTTTTCCGTGGCTTCAGCCGTTTTCTTCGGAGCACCCGCCCCACTGTCAACCCTTACCTCCGGAATCAGCTCCTTGTGGGTCAGCGCATCCCTCACCGCATTGTATACAAAATCATACACCAGCTCATTCCTGGAAAACCTGAGCTCCATCTTGGTCGGGTGTACATTGACATCCATTATCTGTGGATTGATGGTGAGATGCAGCACGCTGTACGGATACTGGTGCAGCATTATGAAGCCCTTGTATGCCTCCTCAAGCGCCTTGGCAATAATGTTGCTTTTTATATATCTTCCATTAATAAAATAATTTTCATATGTCCTGTTGCCACGGCATAACAGCGGCTTGCCCACATAACCTTCAATGGTGACATCCTGCGTTTCCCCCTTCACGGGAAGCAGATTACCCGCAACATCCCTGCCATATATGTGGTAAATTATGTCCTTAAGGTTGTCATTGCCCGAGGTGTGGAGCTTATTCTGGTTATTATTGATAAAGCGGAAGGAAATGTCAGGGTGCGACAGCGCCATATGCTCCACCACACTGCTGACATAGCCTGCCTCCGTGACTGCGGTTTTCAAAAACTTCCTGCGCACGGGCGTATTGTAAAAAAGATTCCTCACGATAAATGTGGTGCCATCAGGTGCGCCAATCTCCTCAATCGCCGCTTCCCTGCCGCCCTCAATCACGTACCTGCAGCCTGCAAATGCAGACTTTGGCTTGGTTATGAGCTCAACCTGCGCAACTGCCGCAATACTGGAAAGCGCCTCACCACGAAAGCCCAAGGATGACACGCAAAGCAAATCCTCCACCGACTTAATCTTGCTGGTTGAATGCCTTAAAAATGCAATCGGAAGCTCTGACTTGTCTATGCCGCAGCCATTGTCAGTCACCCTGATGAAGGATATCCCCCCGTCCTTAATCTCTATGGTTATCGCAGTCGCCTTGGCATCTATGGCATTCTCCACCAGCTCCTTGACCACCGAGGCAGGTCGCTCAATGACCTCCCCCGCCGCTATCTTGTTGATTGTGCCCTGGTCCAACACCTGAATCGGCATAACTTCCCCACCCTTTCACTCTACCATCTGTTCCTGATTTTCTTCTGAAGCTTGTACAGCGTGTTCAACGCATCTATCGGCGTCATGTTCCCAATGTCAAGCTCACTTATTTCCTTCAGAATCTCGTCGTCATTTGCCGTGTCAAACAATGACATCTGGTTCACCTCAAGGTCATTCCTCCTGATGTATTTTTCATCAGGCTGCTTCTTGTCATACTGTGCGATTTCCTTCGCCTTCTGCGAAATGTCCGCCTGAATCAGCTCCGTCAGGATTTCCTTTGCCCTGGCTATGACATTGTCCGGTACGCCGGCAAGCTTTGCCACCTGTATTCCGTAGCTCTTGTCAGCACCACCCCTGATGATTTTACGCAGGAACACAATGTCGTCCCCCTGCTCCTTCACGGCAATGCAGTAATTATTCACCCCTGAAAGCGAGCCCTCCAGCTCCGTAAGCTCATGGTAATGTGTGGCAAACAGCGTCTTTGCGCCAAGTATGTTTTTGTTGCTGATGTGCTCCACCACGGACCACGCAATGGACAAGCCATCAAAGGTACTGGTTCCGCGCCCAATCTCATCCAGTATGATGAGACTCCTTGGTGTGGCATTTCGCAAAATGTTGGCAACCTCCGACATTTCCACCATGAATGTGCTCTGCCCTGAAGCAAGGTCATCCGAAGCCCCAACCCTTGTGAATATCCTGTCAACTATCCCGATGTTTGCCTCCCTTGCAGGAACAAATGAACCGACCTGTGCCATCAGCACAATGAGTGCGGTCTGGCGCATGTAGGTTGACTTGCCCGCCATGTTGGGTCCCGTGATTATGGACACGCGGTTGCTGCCATTGTCAAGCAATGTGTCATTGGCAATGAACATCCCATTCTTTATCACACGCTCAACCACGGGATGCCTGCCATCCTTGATGTCTATCACGCCCTTGTCATTAATCCTTGGGCGTACATAGCCATTGTGCTCCGCAACAGTGGCAAGTGCCGCAAACACGTCAATCTCCGCAACTGCCTTTGCCGTTGACTGTATCCTTGTGACCTGTGAGGCAATCTGTTCCCTCACCTGCACGAACAAATCATACTCCAGTGCACAAAGCCTCTCCTCCGCACCAAGTATCACGTCCTCAAGGTTCTTGAGCTCGTCAGTTGTGTAACGCTCTGCATTGGTAAGCGTCTGCTTCCTGATATAGTGGGACGGAACCAGATTTTTGTTGGAATTGGTCACCTCCATGTAATACCCGAAAACCTTATTGTATTTCACCTTGAGATTCTTGATTCCGGTACTTTCCCTCTCGCGTAGCTCAA
Source organism: uncultured Bacteroides sp. (assembly GCA_964482605.1). Classification (GTDB taxonomy): domain Bacteria; phylum Bacillota; class Clostridia; order Lachnospirales; family Lachnospiraceae; genus Bacteroides_F. The sequence continues at coordinate 15,263 of CAYZYS010000026.1, read as the reverse complement.
GGTCTGCAAGCCACTGCTTTCCCTCCGTCTTGGCACGCCTCAGCTCATCAATCTGCCCGTTAAAGCCGTCCTTGATTATGCCGCCCTCATGCACCAGCAGCGGCGGCTCATCCACAATCGCCCCGTCAATCAGCCCGTATAAATCCTCAAGCGTGTCCAGCCTTGTGCAGATGTCCTTCATCAGGCCTGAGCCAAAGCCCTCCATCAGCCGCTTAATGTGCGGCAGCATGGAAAGTGATGAACGAAAGGCAAGCAAATCCCTTGGATTGGCGCTTTTGCAGCTAATCTTGCTCATGAGCCTCTCCAGGTCATACACGGGATTTAAGTATTCCCTTACCTCCTCCCTCGTTATCACATTGTCATTAAACTCTCCTATCACGTCCTGCCTTGCAATGATTGAAGCCTTGTCGATAAGCGGAAGCTCCAGCATGGAGCGCATGCGCCTGGCCCCCATTGCGGTCTTGGTCTTATCCAGCACCCACAAAAGCGAGCCCTTCTTCTGCTTCTCCCTCATGGTCTCAACAAGCTCAAGGTTTCTCCTTGATGAGCTGTCAATCACCATGTACTTTCCCGTGGTGTATGGCGTTATGGTCGTAAGATGCTCTAGCGAATTTTTCTGGGTTTCAAGCAAATATTGCAAAACCGCGCCTGCGGCTATGACACCCGATGAATAATCACCAAGCCCAAGCCCGTCAAGCCTGTCCACCTTGAAATGCTCACACAGCCGCCTGCGGCAGCCATTGTCATCAAAATACCATGCCGGAAGCGTTGACATGGAAATCCCCAGCTTCTCAACCACAAATGAAAGGTCCGTTCCACTCATGTCAAAATATTCATTCACAATTATCTCGGAAGGCACAAACTTGTTAATCTCGTCAATAAGCGTGACGCTGCTTTCAACCTCAGTGACAAAATAATCCCCCGTGGAAAAGTCCACCACGGAAACCCCGTATGCCTCACCTATGTAAACTATACCCATAAGGTAATTATTTTTTGACTCATCCAACGCCTGCATGTCCAGGTTGGTACCAGGCGTCACCACCCTTATTACCTCCCTTTTCACCAGTCCCTTGGCAAGCTTCGGATCCTCCATCTGCTCACAGATTGCCACCTTGTAGCCCTTGGAGATGAGCCTGTTCAGGTAAAGCTCCGCAGCATGATAAGGGACGCCACACATGGGCGCCCTCTCCTCAAGACCACAATCCTTGCCGGTCAGCGTAAGCTCCAGTTCCCTGGATACCGTGTTGGCATCATCAAAAAACATTTCATAAAAATCCCCCAGCCTGTAAAACAGTATACAGTCAGGATATTCACGTTTAGTCTCCAGGTACTTCTGCATCATTGGTGAACATTTGTCATATATGTCCTCGTACATAACCATCCTCTCCGTTCAGGCATCAGCCCAGTTTTTCACACAAGCTCCCCAAAATAATAGAACCCCTTGCCTTCCGTAAGCCGAACCTGCACAATCCTTCCAACCAGGTCCGCAGCCCCCGCAAAATGCACAAGTGTGTTGTTGGTCATCCTGCCCGTCACAAGGCTGCCGTCATGGTCATTCACCGACTCAACCAGCACATCCTGCACCGTACCGACATAACGGTCATTGTTGGCGGAGGTCACCTCCCCAATCACGGCAAGAAGCCTGTCAAACCTGTCCTTCACCACATCCTCCGGCACCTGGTTTTCCATTGCCGCGGCAGGTGTCCCTGTCCTCTTTGAATATATAAATGTATACGCACTGTCATACCTTGCCCTTCGCACCACGTCAAGTGTATCCTGGAAATCCGCCTCCGTCTCCCCAGGAAAACCAACTATGATGTCCGTGGTTATCGCAACGTCAGGTATCTCGCCCCTTATCTTCTCCACAAGCGCAAGGTAATGCTCCTTGGTGTAATGCCTGTTCATCCTGTCAAGAATCTCCGTGCTCCCCGACTGTAACGGCAGATGTATGTGATTGCATATTTTTTTTGAATTTTTCATCACATGGATAAGCTCATCCGACAAATCCTTTGGATGCGGTGTCATAAAGCGAATCCTTTCAAGCCCGTCTATCTTCTCAAGCTCCTGCAGAAGCTGCGCAAATGTCACGGGACTTTCAAGGTTTTTCCCGTATGAATTGACATTCTGGCCCAAAAGCATGACCTCAACCACGCCATCAGCCGCCAGCCTCTCAACCTCCCGTATTATGTCCTTCGGCTCACGGCTTCTCTCCCTGCCCCTGACATATGGAACTATACAATAACTGCAAAAATTATTACATCCAAATGTTATGTTCACTCCCTGCTTGAAGGAATACTTCCTCTCACTCGGAAGCTCCTCCACAATCATGTCCGTGTCCTTCCATATGTCAACAATCATGCTGCCTGATTCTATGCGGTTCCAGAGAAGCTCAGCAAACTTGTATATGTTGTGGGTCCCAAACACCAGGTCAACAAAGCGGTATGAGCTTCTTATCTTCTCCACCACGTCAGGCTCCTGCATCATGCAGCCGCACAGCGCTATGAGCATATGGGGATTATTCTTCTTTTTTGTGCCAAGGTGGCCAAGCCTGCCATACACCTTGAGATTGGCATTTTCCCTGACGGTGCATGTATTGTATAACACAAAATCAGAGCCTTCAGAGTCACTCTCCTGAAAGCCCATCTCCCTCAATATCCCTATTATCTTCTCTGAATCCCTGGCATTCATCTGGCAGCCAAAGGTGACACAGCAGGCCGTAAGCGGTCTCCCCAGCTTCCCCTCAAGCCCCTTCACATACTCCCTCACCCTATGCATATAATAATATTGGCGCTGGGGCTCCTTTTCAGGGGCTCCCAGCGTCATGTCAATCCCGTCCAAAACTTCCGTAGGCAAAGTATGTTCCTCTCTTTCTCCAATCCGCGAGCGCATATTGTTTCAACTAAAACGGCAAGCGCCCACCTATTATGCGCTCAGGTATTTCTTTTCAAATTGATTGGCCTTTAACGGCTTGTCATAATAATAGCCCTGTATGCAGTCCGGTGCCAGCGTAAGGACGGTTTTAAGCTCATCCTCCGTCTCAACGCCCTCCATGCACACCCTCAGGTTAAGGCTGTGCGCAAGCTCCGTGACATGCTTTACAAGCTTGAGGTTGTACTCACTTTCATGTATATTGGTGATGAAGCACCTGTCAATCTTAATCAGGTCAAACATCATCTCCTTCACATAGCGGAGATTGGAATAGCCGGTGCCAAAGTCATCAATCGCAAGCCTGAACGACTCATCCGCAAATGAGCTGAGCACATTTCTGGTGGTTTCAAGCTCACCGCTTTCCGTCACCTCAAACACTATGTTGCCGTGGGACACCCCAACCTTGTCAATACGGCTCATTGTGTCCTTCACCGCATCGCTTTTCAAAAGCTGAACAAAGGACAGATTGATGTTCATGCAGAAATCAGGTATTGTGTCCTTCCATTTCATGCACTGATTCGCCGCCGTCTCCGTAATCCATTTGCCAAGCGGTATGATAAGCCCGCTTTCCTCGAGGATTGGAACCAGCTCCCCAGGAGATACAAGCCCATACTTCTCACTGTTCCAGCGAAGAAGCGCCTCAGCGCCATACAGTCCTCCCTTTGCAGGGGCAACTATCGGCTGGTAATACAGCTCAAAGCCCTCATAATCATTTTTGATTGCCTTCCTTATCTCCTCCTGCATTTCCAGCTTATGGATATGCCTGTCATACTCATGGCGGCTGTATTCCATGTAATTATTCTTGCCCTTGTTCTTTGCACAGTGAAGCGCAAACTTCGCCCTGCTTATCGCCTCATTAATGTCAACATCATCAGTGTGGTAATGCACGCCTCCCGCAGATATCGTGTAAAACATCTGATAATCGGATTCCTCCAGCATCTTGTCAATGCCGCTTCTTATGTCCTTGTAAAAGGAATTCAGCAAATGCTTGTCCGTGGCAACCTGTGCATCCACCGAGAACACGGCAATATTGTCCCCATCAAGGCGGTACACCTGCCCCCTGTCCTTAATCACGGCTTCCACAACCCTGGCGGTCCTGTCAAGAACCTGGTCGCCCACCTCGCTTCCATGCCACTCATTGATGTATTTGAAATTATCTATCCCAATAATCATCAAAGCGGCAGGGTATCCCGCAATCTCATTGAAAAATGCGGCACGGTTTTTGAGCACGTCACTCTGGTAGAGCCCCGTGACCCTGTCAATGCGGTTCTGCTTGCCTATCTCAGCAATCCTTCCAACCATGTAACGCGGCCTTCCGTCCTCGTTAATCACCACGCCGCGGCAGCTTATCCATACCGGCTTTCCATACTGGTCAAGCCAGCGGTACTCCATATCATGCTTTGTCTTCTTGCCGCTTGTGAGCTCCCCAAGCTCCTTTTCAAGCGCAGCATAATCATCAGGGTAGGTGATGTTCTTCACCACCGCCCCCGCATTGTAAAAGGTTGATTCCTTAAGTGCAAATGTCCTTGTGGCACTTTCAGAGATTGCGTAATAATCATCCTCAAAATCCATAAGGTAAAAATAATCATCCGAGCATTGACTAAGATAATTATACACCTCTGTAAACTGCTCAAAATTGATTGAACGCTTGCCCCTGCTGATATCCTTATCCTCCATACGCTTACTGGCCTCCCTCGCCTTAGGCTAACCTCTTATTTGTCCTTCCCCGTATATGACATACTTCGTTGTTGTCAATGCCTTCAGCCCCATTGGACCCCTGGCATGAAGCTTCTGTGTGCTTATCCCAATCTCCGCACCAAAGCCAAATTCAAAACCATCCGTGAACCTTGTTGATGCATTCACATATACCGCAGCCGCGTCCACGGCCTCAAGAAAATGCTGTGAATTGGCATAGTTCCCGGTTATTATTGCCTCCGAATGTCCCGTGTTGTAATGATTAATGTGCTCTATCGCCTCGTCAATCGAATCCACCGTCTTGACGGAGATTATGTAATCAAGGTATTCCCTGCCCCAGTCATCCTCAGATGCGGGAACAATCCTTGAATCCACGGCACGCGCCCTCTCGTCGCCCCTCACCTCCACATTGCTTTCCTTAAGCCTGTCAACAATCAGCGGAAGCGCCGTATCAAGCACCCCCGAATGCACCAAAAGGGATTCACAGGCGTTGCACACCCCAACCCTCTGTGTCTTGGCGTTATTGATTATGTCAACCGCCATGCCAATGTCCGCATATTCATCCACATATATGTGGCAGTTTCCTGTTCCGGTCTCAATCACCGGCACGGTGCTGTTCTCCACAACATTTCTTATGAGCCCCGCACCACCGCGCGGTATTATCACGTCGACATAACCGTTCATGCGCATCAGGCGATTGACGCTTTCATGGCTTGTGTCCTCCACAAGCTGTATGCAGTCAGGATTGCCGCCCCCATTGGCAACCGCCTCCCTCATGACCCTTGCAATCGCACCATTGGAGAGTATGGCATTGCTTCCACCCCTCAATATGCAGGCATTGCCCGCCTTAAAGCAAAGCCCGAAGGCATCAACGGTGACATTTGGGCGTGCCTCATATATTATTGCCACAACGCCAAGCGGAACCACCATGCTACCTATCTTAAGCCCATTTGGGCGCTTTTTCATGGATGTGACCTCACCTATCGGGTCATCAAGCGAAACCACCTGCCCAAGTCCCTCGACCATCCCCTCTATCCTATCCTTTGTGAGCACAAGCCTGTCAACCAGTGCAGGCTTCATCCCGCCTGCCTTTGCCGCCTCAACATCTTTGGCATTCTCCCCAAGGATGTAATCCATGTTGTCAATGAGCGCAGTCCCCACACACCCCAAAAGCCGGTTTTTTTCTGTTGTCCCAAGGGTCGCCGTCCACTTGGAGGCCTCCCTTGCCCGCCTGCATATTTCGTCAATTCCAATGCAATCCTTATCTCCTGAAGTCATGTCCATGTCCTCAATTCCCCATCATTATCAACAGCTCGTCATTATCAGTCCTTGCGCAGCCAGCCCATCTTCCCTTTTCCCGAAGCACCGTCTCCTGGTTGTGCGAAAACTTCCTCACATACACGTAATCCGCTTCCTTCCTGAAATACCCGCGCTTCACATGCCTGGATACCACAACAAGGTCATCCTCTATGGCAACAACGCTGTTCTCCGCCGAAAGCCTCCACTCATTCTTGTGGGTGTTAAGGTTCACAAGCCTTGTTCCCTTTGAATCCCTCTGCACAAAATAGAGGGTGTCATTAATCTGGTATATCTGGTTTTTCTTGGATATCCGTGACAGGTCATCATTGACCCTCACCTTGCTCACCCTGTTCACATTGTCCCACAGTATGAGCTCCTCGCGCTGCTGCACCAAATCAGCCCTGGAATACAGAAGATTTCCCCCCAGCAGCCTCATGTATGGAAATGTGATTCCATCCCCTGCCGTGTCAAGCATTTCATAGGGAAGCTGCTCCTTCCCCAGCACAAGGTCTGATATCAACTGCCTTGCATTAATCAGGGCAATCTCCTCACTGCCAAGGTCAAGCCCTTCATTGACACCGTACAGCTTGTAATCATAATTTGAAAGCCCAAGCTTAATGGCACACACATTGCCGTCAAGCGGCACAATCGTCTCAAACCCATATGACGACAACAGCTCGTCCTTGACCTGTATCACCGCTGAATTGGCTATGTCGTACAGAAATATGTCCTTGAGCCGTGAATATGCAGCGTCACCCCTGCTTTTCACATTTTCCGTTATCTGCATGAGCAGGTATCCGTCGTCAAGCACCACCGCCTGCATGCCCTGGGATGACATTTCATCCGCAAAATACCTGCTTTCATATATCGTACACACGCTGCCGTCAGCAACGGAGTACCTCATCAATGACACGTTGACGCCCACATCAGTCAGGAAGCCGTCCTCCTGTATGCACCCTTCAGTTGTCTCCTGCCTCATTGCCGAAAAATACAGGTATTCGCCATGCCCCGTGACATCAGTCAGGTCATACACCTCATACTTTTCAATGTCCGGCAGCACCTCCTGCTCCGAATTGCTCTCAACGTCAACAATTGTATATTCCTTCTGCTGCCTTCCGGCGAGCTTCCCTCTGCCGTTGGATATCTTTAGTATCAGGTTGCCCTGTATGGGACGGCATATTCCATCCCTGAAGTTGCGAATAACCTTAATATTCACCAGCAGTCCCCCAGTTATTGATATTTACTGAATCATCTGCACCAAGTCGAAATCCTTTCTCCTGTCAGCCGTGAAAAGTGTCCCCACCTCTTCACCGTCAATGATTCGCATTATGTTATCCAGGTCATCTGCATTGGTTATTACCATGTCAGTCCCCGAATATGTGGCTATCTGGGCAGCCACAAGCTTTGCCTGCATTCCCCCTGTGCCAACCGAGCTTCCCGATGACGACTTGCCCATGTGCATGAGCCTGTCATCAAGCCTCCCAACCTCGCTTATGAAGCGGGCATCGGCATTAACCCTTGGGTCGTCAGTATACAAACCGTCAATGTCCGAGAGAAGTATCAGCAAATCCGCCCCTATGAGGTTTGACACAATCGCCGAAAGCCTGTCATTGTCCCCAAAGCTCTGCACATGCATTATCTCGTCCGTTGACACGGTATCATTCTCATTTACAATCGGAACCGCACCAAGCATCAGCAGCTCCGCAAATGTGTTCTCCGCATTCTGTCTTGTGGTTTCATTAATCACGGTGTACTTCGTCATGAGCACCTGCGCCGCCGTCTGTCCATATTCAGCAAATATTTTCTGGTATATCATCATCAGCCTTGCCTGACCGATTGCAGCACACGCCTGCTTTACAGGCAGCTCATCAGGCCTCTCGGAAAGACCGATTGCAGCCCTTCCAACCGCTATCGCACCGGAGGACACCAAAACCACGTCCTTGCCAGAGTTGCGTATGTCACACAGGATTCTCACAAGCCTTTCAATCCTCACAAGGTCAAGCTTGCCTGTCTGCTGGTGCATCAGTGATGACGAACCAATCTTTACCACTATCCTTTTCCTGTCCTTCAATGAACTGCGATACTCACTCATTTCGCCAATCCGACCATCCCACCGTCAAATATTTAATGCTCAACACATCTCATCTATTCTAACACATTTGGCAGAATATGTCACGCATGGAATGTA
>CAYZYS010000026.1:0-7053 GCA_964482605.1 uncultured Bacteroides sp. | reverse complement strand
AACACATCTCATCTATTCTAACACATTTGGCAGAATATGTCACGCATGGAATGTAATCGCCAGCCCATTGTCTGACTGGTTGTCAGCCACTTGTTTGACCAACCGTCAAACAAGTGCATTTATATACGCAGAATGCTGCCAACCAGCTTCTCAGCCACCTTTATTCCGTCAAGTGCGGCGGATGTTATGCCCCCTGCATAACCTGCGCCCTCACCGCAAGGATAAATGCCAAGAATCTTTGACTGCATGGTTTCATTGTCCCTCGTTATTCGCACCGGACTTGACGTCCTGCTTTCAACACCTGCAATTATCGCATCCTCCATGCCATAGCCCTTGATATGCCTGTCAAATTCAGGCATTCCCTCGGCTATCGACTCCCCGATGAAATCAGGCAGCGCACCACGCACATTGCCCCATGCATATTCACCCCTGACCGCGGGAGCAACCCTTCCGCCGCCAACAGACGGCACATTTCTCTTGAAATCCGCAAGGAGCTGCAACGGAACCCTGCCCCCGCCTGCCTTGTAAGCGCAAGCCTCAAGCCTTCGCTGAAACTCAACCCCTGCCATGGGGTCAACGTCCTGGGCAATACCACCTCCAACCGAATCCACATCCATATTAGCATAGTCCCGTGGCGAAACCGTGACAATCAACGCACTGTTGGCATTGATGCCGTCCCTGCCGGAATAGCTCATGCCGTTCACGGCAAGCATTCCGTTCTCAGAGGAGGCATTTACCACATATCCCCCCGGACACATGCAGAAGGAATACACACCCCTGCCACCCTGTGTCTGGTATGTGAGCTTATAATCCGCGGCAGGCAGCGCATATGGATAATCCCCATACCCCGCACCGTAGGCATTAACATTAATCATGTCCTGCGGGTGCTGGATTCTGACCCCCACCGCAAAGGATTTTGCTGTCATGTCCACATAACCCTTGAGCATTGCAAATGTGTCCCTTGCGGAATGTCCTATTGCAAGCACCAGGCTGCGTGTGTCAATTTTGTGGGAATGTCCCCCATTGCTTGCGACAACCCCCACAAGCTGCCCATTTTCCACGCACAAATCATCAAGCCTTGTATTAAACCTAATCTCTCCCCCAAGGCTGATTATGCGTTCCCTGATGTTGCGCACCACATCGCACAGCACATCCGTGCCCACATGGGGCTTATTTACATACCCAATCTCGGCAGGTGCCCCCGCCTCAATGAATTTTTTCAGCACATATCCAATGCGGTTGCATTTGTCCTTGACCGTTGTATTCAGCTTGCCGTCAGAAAATGTGCCTGCCCCGCCCTCCCCGAATTGCACGTTGGATTCGGTGTCAAGGCCGCCGCCAAGCCAGAATTTATCCACGCTTTCCTGACGCCCTTCAACGGACTGCCCCCTCTCAAGGACAATTGGGTCGAGCCCGCACTCGGCGAGCATGAGCGCGGCAAACATCCCAGCAGGGCCAAAGCCAACAACCACAGGCCGCATGGAGCCTGTTCCATTGGTTTTGCCTGCAAGGTCATCCCTTGAATACGGAAAATGGTAGCTCTCATCATGGCTCATGACAATGTTGGGATTGTGAAGCTTCGCCAAAAGCTTTTCTTCCTTGCCCTTGAGCGCCACGTCAAGTGAATACACATACACTATGTCAGGGTGCTTCCTTGCATCCAGCGAACGCTTAACCTTGTTGATTTCCACAATCTCATTCACATCCACCCGAAGCTTTGAAGCCACAAGCCTTGCAAGCTCCTTGTCATCAGCCTTCGGTGAAATTTTCAGATTATTAATTCGTATCATCCTGCATATATCCCTTTCAAGCAAATCACACAGCCGCCCCGCTTGCACACATCCCCGCAAGGTGGCCAGAGCTCCACGCCCATTGAAGGTTATAGCCTCCGCAGATTCCATCCACGTCAAGCAACTCCCCCGCAAGGTAAAGCCCGCCGCAAAGCCTTGATTCCATGGTATCGGGGTTAATCTGCCCCAGCGCCACGCCGCCGCTGCATACCTGCGCCCTGTCATATGACTTAAAGCCCGTTATCTCCATGTCAAAGGACTTGACTGCATCAGCAACAATGCACACATCATGTTCATCCATGCCATTCAGCCTCATTTTCCCATCAATCCCAAGCCTTTTGCACACAACTGCCGCAAGCTTGGAATTAAGCATGCCTGACATGTAATCAACAACCCCCATGTCACCGTGGCTTTCCCTCATATACTTCCAATGGCTAAAAATTTCAGCCTTGTCTATCTTTGGAAGAAGGTCAATTACGGCATGTATTTTCTTACCACAATCAAGGAGCGCCACAGCCCCATGGCTTAATTGGAACACCGGTATTCCTGAGATTCCATAGTCCGTAAACTGAAGCTCGCCACATTCCTGCCCCAATAATTCACCACAGCATTTACCAACATGCATCCGTACCAGCGCATCACACCTGACACCCGCAAGCTCCCTGCAGAAGCGCTCAGAAGACACAAGCGGAACAAGTGCAGGCAGAGGCTTGATTATCCTGTGGCCAAGCCTGCGTGCAAGCTCATAACCACTGCCGTCCGAGCCTGTGGCGGGTGCTGCCCTGGAGCCCGTGGCAAGTATGAGCGAATCCGCCCTGTGCACTTCCTCCCCGCCATCCTTAAGGCGGCAATGCACCCTGAAACGCATTTCCCCGGATTCAATGCACTCTATGCCATCCACATCCACCCCGTATGTAAATTCCACCCCCAGGCGTTCTGTCTCACGCATCAGGGCATTAAGCACGGTTGACGCTTGGTCGGAATTGGGATAGACGTATCCCTCCTTGCCGCTATCGCCGGAATATCCGCGCCTTACCTTTGTTAATATACCAATTGAGTTAAAAAATTTTATAACATCATATTGGTTAAATTTATCCAAAACCTGCATGACAATATCAACACCATCATTCAGGTAACATTTTTCATCCATATATTCATTGGTCAGGTTGCATCTTCCATTGCCCGTCGAAAGAAGCTTCTTGCCAGGCCTGTCCATATGCTCAAGCACACGAACCGCTGCACCGTTTGCCGCCGCTGCCACCGCTGCCATAATGCCTGATGCGCCCGCGCCAATCACAATTATGTCCTTCACACTGCCCTCCATCACGAATCCCACGCCATCATACCTTCAGGCTTTTTCACGGCAAAACCGCATAAATACGGGCGGTGCAGCCGTATGAACCTACGGATTACCTGCACCGCCCGCACATCATTAAACCAAATTACTTATTGGACAGATACTCATCAATTCCCTTTGCAGCAGCCTTGCCTGCACCCATTGCAAGTATTACGGTTGCGGCGCCGGTAACGGCATCACCGCCTGCATACACGCCTTCCTTGCTCGTGCGTCCAAACTCCTCATCAGCCACAATGCAAGCCCTCTTATTAATCTCAAGGCCCTCGGTTGTTGAGGAAATGAGTGGGTTAGGTGATGTTCCCAAAGCCATGATTACCGTGTCAAGCTCAAGGTCAAACTCTGAGCCTGCAATCTCAACAGGGCTTCTCCTGCCTGACTCGTCAGGCTCGCCAAGCTCCATCTTAATGCATGTCATGCCCTTAACCCAGCCATTCTCATCAACGAGAATTTCCTTAGGGTTGGTGAGAAGGTCAAATATGATGCCCTCCTCCTTGGCATGGTGAACCTCCTCTGCCCTTGCAGGAAGCTCCGACTCACTTCTCCTGTATACGATATGTACCTCTGCGCCAAGCCTTAATGCAGTCCTTGCAGCATCCATGGCAACATTGCCGCCGCCCACAACGGCAACCTTGGTTCCCGCTGAAATAGGGGTGTCATAGCCCTCCTTGAATGCCTTCATGAGGTTGTTCCTTGTAAGGTACTCATTGGCTGAGAATACGCCGTTGGCATTTTCACCAGGGATTCCCATGAACCTTGGAAGACCTGCGCCTGAGCCAATGAATACGGCATCAAAGCCCTCCTCCTTCAAAAGCTGGTCTATCGTCATGGACTTTCCAATGATTACGTTAGTCTCAATCTTAACCCCAAGGGACTTGACATTTTCAATCTCATGCTTTACAACAGTGTCCTTAGGAAGACGGAACTCAGGAATACCGTACACAAGCACGCCGCCTGCCTCATGAAGCGCCTCAAATATCGTCACCTCATACCCAAGCTTCGCAAGGTCCCCTGCGCAGGTAAGACCTGAAGGGCCAGAGCCGATTACGGCAACCTTCTTGCCGTTAGGCTGTGCGGTCTTCTCAGGCTTGACATCATTTTCCCTTGCCCAGTCTGCAACAAATCTCTCCAGCTTGCCGATGGACACTGCCTCACCCTTGATTCCGCGGATGCATTTGCCCTCGCACTGGCTCTCCTGCGGACATACACGCCCACAGATTGCCGGAAGTGCCGATGATTCACTGATTACCTGGTAAGCCTTGTCGATGTTGCCTTCCTTTACCTCCTGTACAAAACCAGGAATGTTGATGTTAACAGGGCATCCCTTGACACACTGTGCATTCTTGCAGTTTAAGCAGCGGGTTGCCTCATCCATTGCCTCCTGCTGGTTGTAGCCAAGACATACCTCCTCAAAATTATGATTTCTAACGTCATGAGCCTGCTCTCTCACAGGGACTTTCTTCATTACATCCATCTTCTATTCTCCATTTCTTAGTTTAATAATAATGTTAGTTGCACTGTCCACAGCCGCCATGGTGTGTGGAGCCTTCCTGCTCCGCAAGCATTGCACGTCCCTCAGCGGTTTTATACTGCTGCTGGCGCTTCATTGCCTGGTCGAAGTCAACCTGGTGGCCATCAAACTCAGGACCGTCAACGCACGCAAACTTAATCTTTCCACCAACGGAGAGACGGCATGCGCCGCACATTCCGGTTCCGTCAACCATGATTGGGTTCATGGAAACGATTGTCGGAATATTCAGCTCCTTGGTGAGAAGACATACGAACTTCATCATTATCATTGGACCGATGGCGATACAGACGTCATACTTCTTGCCCTCATTCTGAACAAGATTCTTGATTACCTCGGTAACCATGCCCTTGCGGCAGTAGCTTCCATCATCAGTTGTAACGTAAAGGTTGCCCGCAACCGCCTCCATCTCCTTTTCAAGGATGAGAAGGTCCTTGGTCTTTGCACCCACGATGACATCAGCATCAATGCCATGCTCGTGAAGCCACTTAACCTGCGGATATACAGGGGCAGTTCCAACGCCGCCTGCAACAAAAAGCATCTTTCTGCCCTTCAATACCTCAAGGTCATCGTGTACCCACTCCGAAGCCTGTCCGAGAGGACCCACGAAATCCTGGAAATAATCCCCAACCTTAAGCTTTGACATACGAAGGGTTGATGCCCCGACAATCTGTACAACAATGGTAATTATCCCCTTCTCTGAATCATAATCGCAAATTGTGAGCGGAATCCTCTCTCCCTCCTCATCAATCTTGGCAATTATAAACTGCCCTGGCAGGCAATGCTTGGCAATCCTTGGTGCTTCCACATCCATGAGGAAAATCTTGTCTGCTAACTGTTCCGCCTTAAGAATCTTGTACATATATGTACTCCTTTCATATTTATTATCAGCCCTAAGGGCTATGATTTCACTATTTAACCATAACGCGTCAATACTCCGTGGCAATCAGCGTGCCACCCTGGTCATAGACCTTGTAGCATTTGCCCGTGGCAATGTCAACCCCGAAGTAATAATTCTGCCTGGTGGTGACACCATTCTTGATTATGTCATAAAATGCTATGTACATCTCCACATTGGCAATGCTGGTTTTCCTGTAGTAGGTGAATTTCGCCTGTCCGCCGTCAGCAGAGGTTCCATCACGGTTCAAATCCTCCTTTGCCATCATGACAACCTTAAGGTGCTCAATCGCCTCGTCATAGGTGTACTTGGTGGTGACACCCACATTGTAATTGCGCTTGGTGACAGATGACTCCATCCCGTTGGAATCCACGATGATTGCCGAGAACACTATGTTGCCCTCCGGCATGGATATTGGCTCCGTGTATTCCTCCGACGCATTGGTTGGCGTTGTCCCATCCAAGGTGTAAAATGCCTTTCCATCCTCAGGGACATTTGTAATGGTTATCTTGGTATCCGAACCATATGACCCCGTGGCTGGCGTCACAACGGGAGAATCCGGATTCTTGTAATCAATCTCAAATTCGAGCTCCAGCTCACTGCTCACGGTGCCCATGGAATTGACCGCAACCGCCCTTACGGTGGTACTTCCCTTTTCAATCCTTATCGGCTCGGAATACAGTTTTGAGGACGTTGTAGCCTGTGAACCGTCAGTGGTGTAGTATATCCTGTAGGAATTAACCGACTTAAGCTCCAGCTCCAACACCTTGTCATATTTCCCTGATGATTCCGATGCCGTTGGCATGTCAACCTCATACGACTTAAGGTACTTCTCACCGTCCGTGCCTGCATATTTGGCAAGCAGCTCCGACAGGGCATTGCCATCCTTATTGTCTGAATAATACTTGGCAAGGGTGGTAAGCACCTTCTCATTGTATTTGTCATAGGTGAGGGCATCCTTCAATGTCTCCACCGCCTTGTTCACATCCCCCACGGCAATGTAAGAATCATACAGCTTAAGCTTAAGCTCCACGTTCTTCTTTCCCTGTGAATCGGCTGCCGCCTTCTCAAGGTACTCCACCGCCTGGCTGTAATTGCCGGAATTGTATTCCTCAAGACCCTTGGAATAATTGTAGTCATATGAATTTTTGCTGCCTGCGTTCAGTGCAACAGAAAGCCCAACCATCAACAATATGGCAAATATCAGCACAACCGCCACGATTGCCGCGAGCAGCTTGTTCTTCTTCCTTGCCGCAGCACGGTTCTGTGACCTTGCACCGACAGACTGACTTGTGTCCGCATGCTGTGCCGCACCCTGCCTCGTATCCGCATACTGCCTCACATCCCCATGCTGTGCCGCATCCTGCCTCGTGTCCGCATGCTGCCTCACATCCCCACGCTGTGCCGCATCCTGCCTCGTATCCGCATGCTGCGTCTGCTCTCCTGCATATATGTGAATTGAGCCGGCCCTTGCTGACGACAC
>CAYZYS010000025.1:0-20622 GCA_964482605.1 uncultured Bacteroides sp. | reverse complement strand
TCGGCTGCGCATACTGCTGATTTGGCTGCGCATACTGCTGATTTGGCTGCGCATATTGCTGGTTTGGCTGCACATTTTGCTGATTCTGGCTACAATCCACATCCCCCTGGGCATTGCCACCGTCAACTGCGCCGCCATCCTGCGCCACATAGGCAGGCTCTTCACACCTTGAACCACAGTTCGGGCAAAATACTGCCTCATCTTTTATTTCATGTCCACAAACCCCACATATTTTCATGCCAACCTCCATTCCGCAGGTGTTTTTCCACCTGACATCCATCCTTCATTCACACACACCACATCAGCCCAGCCTTCATCTGCCTGCGATACCTCTTCCTGCCCATAATCGGTGATTCCCTCTCCCATATTGGGATGCTTTGAGGAATATGCCTGGTCAACACAATAGATTGCCAGCAAAACCACACACACAGGGACAAGCACCTTGAGGCTTAGCTTTCGCAGCCAGTTATCCAGCAGCGGTGCGACAAAATAAACTATCGCCATGCCGCCAAGACCAAATACCAGAAGCCCCTCCGCACATATGCGTCCATGAAGGTTCAGGAAATATCCGCTGTAATCCCACCATTTTTGTCCGTCATGTGAAAGCTCAAGGCTAAGTCCCGTAAAATACTCCACACAGCCGCACAGCACAATGGCTGACATAAACTCCGCCAACGGCTTCTTCCTAAACACATTTAAGAATATGAGAATCAATATACCGCCCATACCGTAAATCGGGAGCACCGGTCCATGCAACACGCCCCTGTTGACAAATTTACCGTCAGACACAAGGTGGAGACTCACCTCCCAGCACCAGCCTATGAACGACATGCTGAAAAATATCAATATCAGTGACGTAATTGAATAATGCCTCAGATAATGAATGGTTTCAAGCTTCCTGCCGCGCTCACGCTCCGGCACCACAAAAAGCCTGCCAGGGTATGACTGTCCCTGTATTGCGGAACGCATGCTGCGAAGCTTCACCTTGCGCTCCTCGCTTGCACGGTACTCATCCTCATCATGGCGGTTAAATATTGTAATTCCAAGCCATTTTGCAAGAAATGCCCTCACGCCCGTGAGTGGAAGCTGCACCTCCGGAACCTTCTCAAGCACAGCCATATCCTTGTAAGTTTCAGCGAGAAGCTGCCCATCCGCCTTCTCGAACAGATACCTGTCATTAAAGGCTTCCCAGCCCTGCTTCTTATCATCAATGTAAAGCCTGCGAAGCTCAGCGTAATACTCTGAAAAAGTTGCCACCTTATAAGGATTGGTATACAGCATGTCAGTAAAGCCAAGCGTAATCGTGCCTAACACATTCCACCAGAAAAACGACCACTCAAATATGAAGCACTGCCATTTGTGCCCATTCATCATCATACGCGAAAGCTTTATCGTCTTCCTCCAGCCCAGGTCCGGATTTTCAGCCACGATGTATGGCACCATGTAATATGAATATTTCTTAATGATCCCGCCGATTATGGTAATGCTCCACAAACCCTGGAACAGCGCACACATAAACATTGTGATGGATGCCTTCGTATAGCAGCCCACGCGCCTGAAAAACAGAAGCCGCCTCATCGGCACATTTTCATATACCCTGGCTTCAAGGAAAATTCGCCTTGATATCGCCTTGAAAACATATATGAGAAATATCCTTACAGCCAGCATAACCAGGAAGCCCATCACTATCATCAATGCAATGACCACACTCCTCGATGTTATCACATGTGCCATGGCCGATGCAATAATGACAAGGAATGAACCTGATGTAAATAAATTGATGACCTGGGACAGCACGCCACGGCTTCTGCCAAGTGCCGCATTGGCTCCCTCCGAACGTGAATTCTGAACGGCATTGTCCGTTATGTTTTGTGAAATCTCTGCGCTTTCCTCAAAGTTACCAAGTATGAGACTCGTCAGCGTATCGGAAAAGCCCTGCTGATAGGAGCCGCTTGTGGCTCCTGTACTGAGCTGTTCACCTGAAGCCGCACCCCCTTCCGACGCTAAATCTCCCGTGGCCTGCACATCCCCCTTGCCTGCGGAAGAAATATTGCTGTAGCTTTTCACCCATGACAGCGTACCAGCAAACTCCGTACCTATGAATGAGGCAAACAGGCACACCGCAATCAAAATCCAATAATGGCTTTTGAGTACTGCCTTGCCCCTCTTTTTCATGTCTTTTCTTCTCAGCATGTCAATCCCCCTCTGCTCCACAGATGCTTACCGCCCTTAAAAATGTGAAAATTACTCAAAATGTACCGTTATGGAACATATCTCCGCCTTGGTCCCAACCCTCATGTTAGGTCCGAAAAGCCCTGCACCTGATGTGACAATATTATGCATGTTGCCCTTTTTAAGATAGCCGCAGGAATTTTCCCACACAAGATGTGACGTTATGTTCATGGGGAAAAGCTGCCCATCATGGGTATGCCCGTTAAGGAAAACGTCAACGCCTGCATCAGCCAGCTCCTGAAGCTCCTTTGGCTCATGGTCAAGAACAATCACCGGCTTATCGGTTCCAAGCTGCTGCATAATTTCCTCACCGGTCTTCCTTACGGTAATTCCACGTCCCGGGCGCTCCTCATCAGGTCTTCCATAGACATAGAAACTATCTGCAATGAGCACCGCCTCGTCACGAAGAAGCGTAATGTTTGCTTTCTCAAGTAGCTCATCCATCAGCGGGTTGCTCTCCTTATTGCCAGCACCCCCAAAGGTAAAACCTGCAAGTATCGGCTCCTCAATGTCATGATTGCCGTAGGTTGCATACACGCCATATTTGGACTTGATTCCCCGAAGCACCTCTGCCAGCTTGTCAGGGTCCTCCAGTGCCTCATACTCATTGTTGAAAATATCCCCGGCAATGAGCACCAAATCAGCATCCTGCTCATTTATCCTGTCAACCATGCCCTGGACCCTGCTCACGCCTATGTTGTAGCCCATGTGAATGTCTGACACAAGAACTATCTTCACCGAATCAAGCTTGGAGGTCTTCTTCCCGACAGTAATGTCATATGGTGTTGTCCTTATGTAAGCCCCGTTGATTGAACCATATATGCACGTTGCAATGACAGCCACCATCATGACTGCACCAAGCACGATGTGAAGCTTCGTGGAACTTCTTTTCTTCACAAGCCTGTATACCATCAGAATGATGTCAACAATCACAACACCCATGAACAGGTATATCATTATCCCAAGCCAATAGGTTCCCAATATCTTCAGAAGCCTTCTAAATCCACTCATCGGCAGCACAAATGCCACACCAATTGACAATGCCGCAAATGCATACACTACCCCGCACGCAATCCTGACCGGAAGCTTCCTGAAAAATCCACTGCACAGCCCCAGCCACTTCATAACCCTCCATAACATGTACCCATTCAAGAGAAGGTACACTGGTATAAGATATACCGCTATCATATTCCTCCCATTCCGCAGGCATTAACCCACACATATGTATTTTCCAGCCGTCACCCGTCCTACAGCTCTCCGAGCCGCTTGACTCCGTACCTTCCGACAAGCCTTTTCACAATAAGTGCAAGTGCAAAGCATATAACCGCATACACACACAGCGCAAACTCGACACCGACTGAAATCGCATCCATCAACACGCAAAGCCCCAGCATCGCGGCGATGGTGACAATGATGTATATGATGCAATGAACCACACCAAACATCCCCTTTGCCACATCCACCTCACTTCCCCACACAAGCCTTGGCGACCTGAACTCATCAAATAACTGTATGTCCGTGAACAATGATACAAGGCTTATATTGGTCATGCAGACTGCCATCACATACAAAAATGAAACATCTCCCTGAATCATCTGTACAATCTCATACACATATATGTACGGCGTACAGCTAATCAATCCCAAGTACAAGGCCAGCCTGCGCTTTGCCTTAATCTGCGTTTCATAAGGCACCGGCATCTGCTTCATGTAAAGAAATGAGCTGCCCTCCCTTGATATGGAATGGTGCGCCGTCGGATTGATGAAGCTCATGAATGTGGTAATAACCAAAATGATTCCAAATGCAACCATCATTGCGGAATCCGCATCGCCCTCAACCTCTGCGCCTGCCCCACCGTTTCCGAAGACAAAGGCAACACACACAATCACCGGAAGCAGCACTGGCACGATCACACTGTTAAGCACGTATGCCGGCGTTCTCACCAGAAGCTTGAAATCCTTCCACATAAGTGCATTCAGCACCGACCTTGATGTGCTTGCCTTGGCGATTCCCTTTGCGCCGAGCTTTCTTCCCGCACCGGAGGAATCCTGCATCTTAAGCACCACATCCCTGTACCAGCCGTTGGTCACAAGTGCAAAAACCAGAAGATACCCAATAACAGCCCCCGCAAGCAACAGCACGTCAGACACCGCAGCACCACTCATTATGTTAGCGGACAACTGCCCCACCGGAAAAACATATCCTATCACGGACACAAGCCACACGCCCTTTGTCATAAGCCATGACATGTCGATTGCCAGCAGATTTTGATCCGGCATGACCATACGCAAAATCATTGCCGCAACAAAAACCGCAACGCCTAAGAATGCCAGCGCCTCCTTGTTGCGCGCAACCTTGAACACCTTCATGAGCACAACGGAAACAAGCGCCGCAAATGCCGTACTTGTAAGCGGAATCAAAAGCCATGCAAGCAAAAGCCCAATCCAGTATGAACCCCCGGCAAATTCGCCAAGGCTGTATCCCATCCCCACGCCAAAAGGCAGAATCACAACCGTAGACACCAGCAGGCAGTTCTTAAATCTTATGCCAAGCTTTGCAACTGCCACATCCAGTGCCGTAAATGGCATGGTAAACAGCAGCAGCACGTCCTCCGACATAAAGTACACACCCACAAAATACGGTATCGACAGCACGAACATCAATACCGCACAAACAAAGAACAGCACGCCACACACACTGCCAGGGCCTCCCAGCAGCAGGCTGATGGACGAAAAAAACTTCCCCGCCATGAACACGGGAACAATGAGCAGGGCGAGGACAACCAATATGACAACCTGCTTTACCATGTCCTGCGATACATCCTCACCGCCACTGCCGCATTTTCTCAAAACCCTCTCAAGAGTAAATATTTTTTTCATATCCTCTCCATACCCTTTCCATGTCTACCTGGTTATGTCAAGGAAGATTGTCTCAAGCGACTCGCCCTGCGGATACCTTCCCTTAAGCTCATCAAGCGTTCCCGTGAACTGAATCACACCCTGGTTGATAATGATGACCTGGTCGCAGAGCTTCTCGGCAACATCCAGCACATGTGTGGAGAAAAGCACTGAATTTCCCTTTGCGGCATGCTCCTTCATCATGTTCTTAAGCTCGAACACGGCCTGCGGGTCAAGCCCGGTCATGGGCTCGTCGAGAATCCATATCGACGGGTTGTGGATGAGCACGCCCAAAATCATTATCTTCTGCCTCATGCCATGCGAATAAGACAAAATCTTGTTGTTCAGAGAATCATATATTCCGAATCTCCTGGCATATTCCTCAATGAATGGCACCCTCTCCCTTGATGGCACATCATAAATGTCCGCCATGAAATTAATATATTCAATTCCCTTAAGCCTCAGAAAATGATCCGGTGAATCCGCCACAAACCCAAACTGCTTCTTCGCCTCATACGGCTCCTTGCCAATGTCAATCCCGTTAAGCTCAATCCTGCCGCCATCCGGCTTAAGCACGCCCGTAATCATGCTGAGCGTGGTGGTCTTTCCCGCACCATTCTTCCCTATGAAGCCCGTTATGGTTCCATCCTTGGCAGTCCAGCTTGCATCATCAACCGCAACCTTGTCACTGCCAAACTTCTTTGTAAGATGTTCAACCTGTATCATGTTCTCCTCCATCCCGCAGGCTTTTTTGCCTTTTTTCCCATACACAAAAAGCAAGACATCACTCGCCGTGACATCCTGCCCTCAACCCATTTATTCACGCATTAATCTTTTTAAGCATTACCTTATCAACCACAACATATATAACGCAAACCACTACCATCACCACAAGCATCGGAAGAAAAAGCATATCGGGAAGCAATCCGCCCCAGGAAAAAAACAGCACGACCGCCACAACCCCCAGCACAATGTCGCCGATTCCTGCGACCCTTGCAAATCTATTAAGCGATTCCTCCGTATATTTGGCATAAGAATTCTTCGGCATTTTACCGCTGATGAGCTTCTTAAGCCCCGTAGCCACCAGCAACACCCCTAATACTGCACCCGTCATTAATTTTTCGTTATCCATGACATCTCCTCCCATTCTCGACAAAAACATACATATTTCACATTATACTTCATTATAAATTTTCTGTAAACAAATTTCCGTTTTATTATCAAACTTTTTGAACTTTTTCAGGCTTTTTTTACGCAATTGCCGTCTTCCTTGACTTCGCCATCTGGTATGCAAATGCCGCAGCCATCCCAACCATGGTAAGAACCGTAACAACGACCATGTGTGCCGCCGTGAAGTCACCTGATATGTACGTCCTTAAGTTGGTTATTGTCGATGCAACCCCGTCAGCATATATGTGGCTTGCAAGGCTTGAATGCTCCATTATGAGGAAGCACAGCGGAGTGACAACCATTGATGCACCCGTGTAGGATGTAAACAGCATGATAAATGTGTCACAGAATTTGACAGCACACACGCCAACCACAAGGCCAAGTACCAGAAGCACCATCCACCTATGGCTCGCAATAACCGCCGGCATATAACCCGCAAGAAAAAATCCAAGTCCGCCGCCAAGCATAAAACCAATCAGGAAAAGCCCCGCCTTGTACAAAAACTTAACCGCAGCTGCCGCAACAACACCAAACAACGTCCCCAGCACAACATTTTTCACGGTAAACCCACCAAGGCTTACCGAAAGCCCCAATATGCTGATAAACGCACTCGCCATCATAAGAGGGAAGTAAAGCTTTTTCCCCCACAGGCACCACACCATGCCAAGTCCAATGCTGATAATCAGATACGTGATAATCCCTACCATTTTCTTAATCCTCCTGTTCGTCTTTGACTTTATGCATATAGCTTATCACCGCTTCCTTAATGCATAATGTCGTTAACCTTAAGGTTTCTTAAGAAATCAAGGGAGGCACAGGTGGTTCAACCATTTTCATCCACCGGCAGGGTCATCACAAATTTCGTCTTCCAATACCCATCATCCGTCAACAGCTCTATGTCCCCGCCATGCGCCTGCATTATCCGCCTTGCAATGGAAAGTCCAAGCCCTGAGCCCTTATTGTTCCTTGCCTTCTCCCCCACAACAAAGGGCTCAAATATCGTTCCGGCTATATCATCAGGAATCCCCTCGCCACTGTCCGCAATGGTCATCCGCACAACATCTTCCCCAAGGCTTAATGCAAACAATATGTGCGTCCCGCTTCCGTTGTACTTCACCGTGTTGCCGATTATGTTGGCATACACGCGCTTAAGCTGCTCTGCATCAACCTTGCAGAAGACATGCTCCTCCGGAATCTCCACCTCCATCACAAAGCCTTCGGTCTCAAGCTCCATATACTGATCCGCCACATAATCCCTGAAATAATTGCAAATGTCCGTCCTGCACATGTTCAGGCTGTAATCAGGATGCTCAAGTTTACTAAATTCGTAAAAATTATTTATCAGGTCATTCAGCATCACAGAGCGCTTCTGAATCATTGCAATGTATTTGCCCTGCTCCGCCGCAGGTATCGTCCCGTCATTTAACGCAGTGGCGTACCCCTGTATCACCGCAACAGGAGTCTTAAGGTCATGCGCAATGTCCGCCAGCATTTTCTGCTTGTCCTCCTCAAGCCCCCTTCGCCTGTCCTCACTTTCCTTGAGCCTCACGGACATTTGCGAAAATGCCTCGAGAATCCCCACGAATTCTCCAGGCCCCGAATATTCACTGTCAACACTTGCTCCAACGGCATACTTCGCCATATTGTCATTGAGAATGTCAAGGGGCTTGGCAATCCTTGTCCTGAGCCACCATATCAAAAGCATTATGAGCACAATGTACGCCGCAAGGAATATGAGAAGCCCATTGGTGAATTTGCCCATAATCCACCCAAGGGACTGCACAACGGTATCATCAGACTGGAACAAAAGCAGCACATACTGCCTGCCATCATTCCCCGTAAAGGAATGACGCTTAACCTGATACCCTTCATACCAGGTTCCGGCAAGGAGCTTCAGCTCCTTCTCGCTGGCGGGCGGCACAAAAGCAGGATTTGAGAAGTACATGCATCCATAAGCCGCATCAAGCAGGCAGACATCAGTAGTGCCGGCATCATAATCCTCCACCGTTATAAGGTAATTTGTGTCCATAATGCCCTCAATTCCTTCGTTTGACGTTACCGCGGTCACCTTAACGCCCCTCTCATCCGCCACGTCAGCCACAAACATAAGCTCTTCCAGTGTATTCCCAAGGTTGCAGTCCCCCATGGAATATACCACATTGCCCTGGTCATCATACACGCCAAGCGCGCCATCGCGGCCCAATATCCTCTCCGCCGGAAATTGGTCATACTCCCCCAGGCCAAGCACCTCATCATATTCCGCTGCCTGGCTCATGTTCTGCTCATAGCCTGCAATCCGAAACAATGTGACTGCCATGCTCGCCACAAAGGCTGCCACCACCAGCAGCGTGAACACCACGTAATTCCCAACAAGAAGCGTTATGAGATTGCCCCTTTTCTTCCTATTTTTCAATCTTGTAGCCCACCCCTCTTATGTTCTTGATATACCTTGGAGCCTTAGGGTCATCCTCTATCTTGTCCCTGATATGGGATATATGCACCATTATCGCATTTTCATAGTTATCGTAAAACTCACCGTTCACCGCCTCGCAAAGCTGTGACTTCGTGTATACCCTGCCCGGATTTTTCATCATGTGGCTGAGCAGCTTGTATTCATTCGGCGTCAGAACCACCTCCTCGCCATTCTTGGTGAGCAGCATTTTGTCAGTGTCAAGGCAAAGCTCCCCAAGGGTGAGGGTTACACCACCATTATTTTCATCAGTGCTTTTGTCAAGGCTGTACGCCCTCCTTAGGTTTGCATTCACCCTCGCCAGAATCTCAAGCGGATTAAATGGCTTGGTTATGTAATCATCCGCCCCAAGGTTAAGCCCCTGAATTTTGTCATTGTCCGTCACCTTGGCAGTCAGTATCATGATGGGAATGTTTTTTAGCTCCCTGATTTTCGCCGTCAGCGTAAATCCATCCATCCCCGGCATCATGACATCAAGCAGTGCAAGGTCAATATCCTGCCCCTTCACAATCTCCAGTGCGCTTATGCCGTCCGCCGTGGCAACCACGGTATGCCCGCCACTCTCCAGGTACATTTTCAATATGTTGGAAATGTCCTCATCATCCTCAGCAACAAGTATTGTGTATCCCATATTCCCCTCCATTCAACAAACACATCAGCTTGCACGAAAAAACTGCCACAAGACAACCTGCGGCAGTTTTTCCAGCAGCTTACACCGCCATCAGGCAACATAAGCATTTATAAATACGTCCCTACCTTGACATCTCGCCCTCAAGGTACTGTATCGCAGTCTGGAGCTGATTATCCTTGTCTGCATCATACTCCGTCAGCTCCTTAAATTCATCCGACAGCTCCACCTCAATGTCAGGCTTCACGCCATTTCCATGAATATCCTGCCCCTTGGGGGTATAATACTTGGAAACCGTGTACTTAATGGCGCTTCCATCGGTCATTGGCCTGATTACCTGAACTATTCCCTTGCCAAAGGTTGTGGTTCCGATTATGGCTCCAATGCCGTAATCCTGCACGGCACCGGCAAATATTTCCGATGCACTGGCACTCTCCCCGTTCACAAGCACGGCAAGCGGAACATCTATGACATTGGAGTCGCTTCCTTTATACTCCGTGCGCTTACCATATTTATCCTCCGTGTATACTATCAAACCATCCGGAAGAATATAATCCAGCATACTTACCACCGTTGACAGCATGCCGCCGGGATTGGAGCGAATGTCAACCACAAGCCCCTCCATACCCTGGCTTTTCAACTGTGTGTACGCATTGATGAACTGGTTGGCAGTAACCTCGTCAAACTCCAAAACCTCAATGTAGCCAATGGAATCCCCTAGCATCTCATATTCCACCGTTTGCAGCTCTATCCTGCGCCTCTGCACATTAAGCTTCAACGTGCCCTCAACGCCATCACGTCTGAGTTCCAGCTCAACGTAGGTGTTTTCATCACCCTTAATCTCCGCCACCACATTGCTTAAATCCATGTCAAGCACCGACTTGCCATTCACAGCAATTATGGCGTCATCCACCAGAAGCCCAGCCTCCTTGGCAGGAGAGCCGTCATATGGCTCCACCACCTTGACTGAACCATCCTCATTTTTCCTGACAACTGCACCAATTCCATAATATGCCCCGCTGTCAGATTCCTTTAACGCCGAATATTCTTCTGCCGTATAATATGTTGTATACTTATCGCCAAATGATGAGAGATATCCCTTGTATATTCCGTCAAGCAGGGTCTCCTCGTCAACATCATCAAAATAAAACGACGCAAGCACATCCTCCATGGCATTCAGCTTGCCCTCGGCAAGAGTTCCTATCCCATCCCCCGAATCAGTTGCCACGTCCTGCACATATATCTCGCCCTGCTGTCCCAGCTTGACATAGCCCCTGTCAATGGCGGCATATCCCACCACCGACACCAGTGCAAGCATAAGCACAAGCCCAAGCACCGTTCCCTGGAGAATCCCCACCAACTGCCTATTCTTCATAATGACACTTACTTCCTTTACTTACTTTCCAAAATACTTCATCGGGTTCACATAGCTTCCGTTGACCCTCACAGCAAAGTGAAGATGCACGCCATAGGCATTTCCCGTCTGCCCCATCAGGGCAATTGTATCACCCTTCTTAACCTTCTGCCCCTCAGTCACAAGGATCTTGGAGCAGTGCATGTATACCGAAATCACACCGTCACCGTGGTTGATTCCAATCCAGTTGCCTGCGGAGCTGCTGTAATACGCCCATGACACCGTACCGTCATACGCCGCATATATCGCATCCCCCGCCACGCCAGGGCTGACAGCACCAATGTCAACACCCTGGTGTGCCGAGCTCCTGTCCTCTGTGTCACCGTAAGGGGAGGTGATTCTTGTGGAGGTGGTAGGCCATTTGAACATGCCACCGTCATATGTCTGAACGGTCACGGTGGAGGTCTGTCCATTTTTGGCTGCCTCCTCGGCCTTTTTCCTTGCTTCCTCCTCTTCCTTGCGAATCTTCTCCTCTATCGCCTTGATTGCGGATTCCTGCTCTGCCTTCTCCTTCTCAAGCTGTGCATAATATGCCTTCTGGTCAGCCTGTGTTGACGTAAGGCTTGCAAGCTCCTGGTTCTTGGTGGTCTGCACAAGCTCAAGCGCCTGCCTCTGCGCCTCCACCTCGACCTTCATGTTCTCAAGGGCTTCCAGGTCATCCTCAAGCAGCGCCTTGGTTTCGGTAATCTGCCTTGCAAGCTCGGCATACTCATCAAGCATCTGGCGGTCATACTTGTTAATCTTCATAATGTACTCCGCCTTGTTGAGCACATCCGGCATGCTTTCCGACTCCATGAGGATGGCAAGGTAATTGGACACCCCCTGCCCATTCTCATACATGTATTTTATGCGCAGCTTCATGGATTCATACTGCGCATCTGACAATGCCTGCGTTTCCTCAAGATACTCCTGTGCCTGCTCTATCTCATCCTCTTTGTTTGCTATCTGCTCCGTAAGACTTGAAATGTCATTGTCAATGCTTGCAATGTTGGCATCTATCTGCTTAATGTAGCTCTCGATGTCTGACTTATTCTTACTCAGCTCATTGAGCTGGTTCTGAACCTCTTTTAGCTTCTGGTCTATTGCTGTCTTTGCATTCTCCGCATTCTGCAGGTCGGTCTGATTGTCACCATATACCTGAACCGGCAAAGTGACCGCCAGCACAAATGCCGTACCTACCGCAACAAGTCGCCTAGATATTAACTTAATCCCCTCCAACGGCTTGCCTTTCCCCATTCATACCTCCTCAAATTTCTCCGGCAGGATGAGCTTCGCCCATCCATGAAAATCAGCGCATCCGCCTGATTTTTTCAATCTGACTAAACCCTGACATGCTTTCTCAATGCCAGCGCACTTCCAATGAAACCTATTCCAACACCCACCAGGAGCGTAACCGGCGTGAGCACACGGAACACGGTGGATGCAGGCAGGAACGCCAATATGTTGCTGAGTATTGAAAACTTATTCATCACGTAGCTTACAAGGCTGGCATATGCGTACCTTATAATCACAAGCGGAATCACCGAGCCAATCAGCCCGATTGTCACACCCTCCACTATAAATGGCGCATCCACGAATGCATCCGTAGCCCCGATGAGCTTCATGATTGAAATCTCATCCTTACGAACCGTGACACCGATTACGACGGTGTTGGTGATAAGGAATACGGATACCCCGAGAAGTATGATGATTATGGCTGCAGAAGCATATCCAACAAGTATTGCTACATTTGACAGGCTTGACGCCATGACATCCGAACGATTTACCTGGCGGATTCCATCCATGTTTTCAAGGTATGACACAAGCGTCGGCTGCATGGATGCATCATTCAGGTAAATGGAATATGAATCCGAGGTTGCCAGCGGGTTGTCATCCTTGAAGCCCTCGGCAAGGTAATCCAAATCACCGAAATACTCCTTGCTGAAATTACTCCATGCATCCTCAGCAGAGGTATAGCTTATACTCTTCACCTCAACCCTCTGTTCAATCAGCTGCCCTATCTCCGACTTCTTCTGGTCACTTATGCCCTCATCGAAGAAAACCGTTACCGCCACGGAATTTTCAGCCTTCTTTACCATATACTGGAAATTAGTGACTATGGAATAAAACACGCCAAAGAGAAAAAGACATGCCGCCATTGTAGCTATTGATGCCAGGGAAAACATCTTATTGCGGTATATATTCTTAAATCCCTGCTTCAAATTATATCCTAATGACCTAAACCTCATAGATGTATTCACCCTTCTTCGTATCTTCGATAATCTCGCCGTTATTCATTGTGACCGTCCTCTTGCCCATCTTCCTGACAAATTCCATGTTGTGGGTTACAACAACAACCGTGGTGCCCCTCTTGTTAATCTCATCAAGAATGTTCATTATCTCCCATGAATTATCAGGGTCAAGATTACCTGTCGGCTCGTCACACAAAAGGATTGACGGGTCATTCACAAGCGCCCTTGCAATCGCCACCCTCTGCTGCTCACCGCCTGACAGCTCATTCGGGAAATTCTTGTACTTGTCAAGCAGCCCGACCATGGAAAGCATGGCGAGCACCCTTCCCCTGATGAGGTGGTTAGGCGCCTCCACAACCTTCATTGCAAATGCTATGTTGTCATATACATTTCTGTCAGGCAAAAGCCTGAAATCCTGGAACACCGTCCCGATGTCACGCCTTAAGAACGGAAGCTTCTTCCTCGTTATCTTGTTCAGGTACTTCTTGTTCACATATATCTTGCCGCTTGTCGGGTCAAGCTCCTTGAGCAGGAGCTTAATCAGCGTGGACTTTCCCGAACCGCTGTTACCCACTATGAACACAAATTCCCCCTTCTCTATGTGAAGGCTCACTCCCTTCAATGCAGCAGGTGCATCATCGGAATATTCCTTAATAACATTTTCAAGAATAATCATTACATTGTTCCTTTCTAGAATGATTCTCTGCTCTCAACATACTTCATGTACTTCACCACCATCATGGCTATCTTGAAGGTGATGGCATCGTCAAAGTTGCGCAGGTCAAGCCCCGTGCTCTTCTGCAGCTTGTCGAGCCGGTACACCAGTGTGTTGCGGTGTATGAAAAGCTGCCTTGAGGTTTCTGACACGTTAAGGCTGTTGTTAAAAAACATGTCTATCGTTGCCAGCGTCTCCTCGTCAAGGTCATCAGGTGATTTCCCGTCAAATATCTCCTTGATGAACATCTGGCAAAGCGGCACGGGAAGCTGGTATATCAGCCTTCCAATCCCAAGCCTGCCATATGCAATCACATTTTTCTCGCTATAAAATATTTTGCCCACGTCAAGGGCAAGCTGCGCCTCCTTGTAGGAACGGGAAACCTCACGTATGTCGCCCACTATCGTACCATAGGCAATCTTGGCAAGGTTCATCGCCTCAGACCCAAGCATGTCTATGAGCATCTCCGCAGTCTTGTCCAAATCATCAAGCGTTTCGTCATCCTTGACCTCACGCACAAGGATTATGTTCTTTTCATCGACCGCCGTTATGAAATCCTTCGGCCTTGTTGCAAAAAGCGACCTGACTACCTCAAGCGCATTATTGTCATGCTCCACCTTGGTTTCTATTATGAACACAACCCTGCGCGCCTCTGCGTCTATGTGAAGCTTCTTTGCCTTGGTATATATGTCAACACGGAGCATGTTGTCCAACAACAGGTTCTTGATGAAATTATCCTTGTCGAACCGCTTCTTGTATGCCGCAATGAGCCCCTGGAGCTGAAAAGTTGCCATCTTGCCAACCATGAAGGCTTCCTCCCCGTCACCCCTTGCAACAAGGATGTACTCCATCCTGTCATCATCCATCACCTTGAAAAACTGGAAATCCTTGATTGTCTGATTATCAGCAGGGGACGCCGCAAAAACCACGGCTGCCTCCTCACACCCTTCCGTCTGTGGAAAGGTTGTTGCCGTCACCTTGCCGTCCGGGTCTATGACACAAAGGTCAAGCCTGGCAATCGACTTGATTCCGTCTATTGTATTCTGCAATATCTGATTAGAAATCATGAAAAAACCTTCCTTTCCGCAATTTACGCCACGGATAGTAACATTATATTACATATTTAAGCAAAAAAAAAGAGGAAATGCTTATTTCTAAACATTTCCTCCATATTACCACTGATTAACCGACAGGATTAATGGCAGATAATCTGCTCTGTCTCCTTATCGAAGATGTGCAGCTTGGAGATATCAAGCGCAAACTTGACTGTGTCACCAGGACGTGCTGTTGTACGTGGGTTAACCTTTGCAGTACATGTCACATCATCAATGTCGAAGTGAAGGTTTACCTCTGCTCCGAGAAGCTCATAAACCTTGATTACAGCCTCAATTACGCTGTCAGGTGAGGATGCAAGGAAAAGCTCCTCATCATGGATGTCCTCAGGACGGATGCCGGCAACAACGGTCTTGCCAACATAGCCATTGTCAACGAGCTTCTTGCCCTTTGACTCTGAAAGCTTAACCTTGTATACAGGACCCATCTCAAGGTAAACTGAACCGCCTTCCTCAACAACCTTGGAATCAACAAGGTTCATCTGAGGTGAACCAATGAAGCCTGCAACAAAGATGTTCTGAGGTGCATTGTAAAGGTTCTGAGGAGTGTCAACCTGCTGGATGATACCATCCTTAAGAACTACAATCCTTGTACCAAGTGTCATAGCCTCTGTCTGGTCATGTGTTACATAGATGATTGTTGACTTCAGTCTCTGGTGAATCTTGGAAATCTCAACACGCATCTGAACCCTCAGCTTGGCATCCAGGTTGGAAAGTGGCTCATCCATAAGGAATACCTTAGGACTTCTTACGATTGCACGACCCATGGCAACACGCTGACGCTGACCACCTGAAAGAGCCTTTGGCTTACGGTCAAGAAGATGCTCAAGGTCAAGAATCTTGGCAGCCTCATGTACAGCCTTGTCAATCTCAGGCTTTGACTTCTTCTGAAGCTTAAGGGCAAATCCCATGTTGTCATAAACTGTCATATGCGGGTACAAAGCGTAGTTCTGGAATACCATTGCAATATCCCTGTGCATTGGCTCAACATCATTAACAAGCTTGTCATCAATCCAAAGCTCGCCAGAGCTGATTTCCTCAAGACCTGCAATCATACGAAGTGTAGTTGACTTACCACAACCTGAAGGACCTACGAAGATAATGAACTCCTGATCTGCGATTTCAAGGTTGAAATCCTTAACTGCAACGAAACCGTTAGGATAAACCTTGCAGACATTCTTAAGTGATAAACTTGCCATTTGTAATAACCTCCTATTAGTTAAAAGCTAATAGTTATGATACCCTAACGGCAATATTATTTCTATATGCAAAATAACGAATTTAGCCTTGGAATTTTGTCTAATTTCACAATTTATGGACATTTACTGTACATTTTCAACAAAGCCCTCCCCCAATGCCTCCCGAACATCGCTGATTATGACAAACGCCTCACGGTCAAGCTCCCACACCAGTTTTTTCAGCATAACCGCCTGTTTTCGGGATGTCACGCACAAAATCACGGATTTTTCATCCCCCGAATACAGCCCGCGTCCCAAAAGTACCGTTCCGCCCCTGCCAAGCTCCGTCAAGATTTTTTGGGCAATCTGCTCATGCCGGTCAGAGATGACGTACAGTGCCTTTGCCGCCTTTGCGCCGTCAACCACCCTGTCTGACACCCTTGCGAGCACATATATGGAAATGATGGCGTAAAGACTGCTCTCAAGCCCGAACACCACGCCGCCCGCCACCACCACAAGCGCATCCAGCACCTGCATTATCCCCGCCACTGAATACTGCGGCAGGTAATGCTGGACGATTGACGCAGCCATGTCCGTCCCTCCCGTGGTTGCGAGGCCGGATATGACCAGACCAAGCCCCAGTCCCGCAAGGACACCGCCAAAAATCGCAGCAAGCAGGAACACATCACCCTCCGAAAACCCAAAGGCATGCGACAAATCAGGAAGCAGTGCGAGGAACACAGTGAACATGACCGTCGCCTCAAGTGTGCCAAGGACGAATTTTCTCCCCTTCACCCTAAGCGCCACAAGGAACACGGGGATGTTCAGCGCTGCCATTGTAAGCCACAGCGGAAGCCCAACAAGCTCCTTGACGATTATGGCAATCCCCGAAAAACCGCCTGTCACAAGCCCCACGGAATCGAATATGCACTTGTAGGCAACCGCCATCAGCAGCGCACCCACCGCCTTATATGCAAAAAGCCTTAATTTTCCCATATATGCATTATAGGCAAATGTGCCTGATAATATACGAAAAGACCCACCGGAGGATATACACCTTCCGATGGGTCCACTATACAAGGGTTCTTCCCAAGCTGTCCAATTAAATGGAATAATCAACATTCTGTCCCAAATACGGGTAAACCGATGCTTCCATCATCTTCTTCATTCCCTCGCCCTGGTCCTCCATGACATCAAGGCTCTTGCTGAGCATTGCGACGCCAACGTCACTGCTCGTGTTGATTTCGTTCATTGCAATAGATAAAGCTGCGATATCCATATCTCTTTCCCTCCTTGCGATGCATTATCCTGTGTAATCATATTATGCCGGCATCTTCCGTGAAGGTCTTGCCATCACCTGAGAATTGCTTGAATCATCCTTGATTATACAACAACATCTACACAAAATCAACCAGAACCATCATGAATATCCCAAATGCAAGTGCAAGCACAAACGCCAGCGTGACAAAGCGCTCACCATTCTGCGCCTTAAGCCCCTGTGACAGCTTTTCAGCCATGTAAAGGACACGCCTGTTCCTCCTTGCAAGCACAACATACACCAGGTAGGCAATGGCACCGAACACAACCATGAGCACGCCGCAGAACACAATGGCGGCAAGCCTTGCTGCCATTGTCGTCTCTGACACATCACCCTCAAGCATCTCCTGTGGAACCACATTCATGACTATCACGGAATATGAATTGCATGCGGCATGAGCCAGCATCGATGAATAAATGGAGCCCGTTGCCTCCACCAGCAGCGCAAACACCACGCCAAGCGCAAACGCATACACAAACTGGTTAAAGTTAAGATGCAGCAGCGCAAAGCAGAGGGCACTCATAACCGCTGCCCCCGCTATTCCGTTCTTCCTGTACATATGGTACAGCACGCCGCGGAATATGAATTCCTCGGCAACCGCCGGAACAACCGCCATAAGCAAAAGCTGCACCAAAAACGGGTACGCCTGGTACAACTCGAGGGATGTCTCCTCCATGTGGTTGTCAACCACCAGCATTGTCACCTGGCTCAGGAAAAGCATCATCGGTACAAGCATGTAGCCAAACAAAATGCACAAAAGCACGTCCAGCGGCTTCAACACCCTCATCGCAAACTGCCTTGCGGGATTAATCCTGTTCAGCAGGATGAACACTATTACCGGGGGCAGCAGGAAAATATACGTCCCCACAAGCTGAAGCCACAGCGGTACGGAAACCACACCAAGCTGTATGCACACGCCCGCCCCAACGGAAGCCGCCACATACCAGATTATCAAAAAAAGATACAATCCATTGGCTTTCTTACACATATGCCCCAATCCACAATCAATTATTTTGCCGCAACTGCCTCAATCTCAATGAGCAAATCCTTCGGAAGCCTTGCCACTTCCACGCATGAGCGCGCAGGATATGGTTCCTTGAAATGCCTTGCATACACCTCATTGACCTTTGCAAAATCATTCATGTCCTTAATGAACACGGTTGTCTTGACAACCTTGTCAATGCCTGAGCCAGCCTCCTTAAGTATGTTTTCAAGGCTTGTCATCGCACGGTCCGCCTGTGCCTCAATCCCCTCCGCAGGCGTGCCTGTTGCAGGGTCAACCCCGATTATGCCGGAGGTATACACCATCCCATTAACCTCAATCGCCTGTGAATACGGCCCTATTGCCGCCGGTGCGTTCTCTGTCTTGATCACCTTCTGCATTTCCTTGCTCTCCTTAACCATATGATATTTTATTTACTGATTGTCAACCCGCTGTATTGAATCAGGATTAATGACAATCTTCTTTTCCTTCAACAGCCTGCCAACGGCACGCTTGAACTCATTCTTGCTCATGTTGAACTGCGACCTGATAAGCTCAGGGGCTGCCTTGTCGTTAAATGGGAAACGCCCTCCCGCCTCGACAAGCATGTCCCAGACCACCCTTGCATCCTCGTCCATCTGAAGATATGCCTTTTTCCTCAGGCTGAGCGTCAGCTTGCCATCCTCACGGACCTTTGCCACCCTGCAGTGGACTATGTCGCCAATGTTCAACTCGCTGTATATGTCATTGCGGGGTATCAGCCCGTAATACCTGTCCTCAACCGCCACATAGGCACCGTAGTCCTCACTGAGCTCTATGATTGTTCCCGTGACCAACGAATCAGCCACATATTCGTCAGTTGTGGTCAGGTAATTGTAAACCCTGCGCATCGAAGCTGCCAGCCTGTTGCTCTTGTCAATGTAGAGCACCACAAGGTACTCCTCACCCTGCTTCACCGGACACGCCTGCTCCTTGAACGGAAGAAGCACATCCTTCTCAAGCCCCCAGTCCATGAATGCGCCTATCTTTGTCACCTGTGCAACCTTGAGCCTCCGTATTTCATCAAGCTGAATCTTCGGCTCACGCATTGTGGCTATCAGCCTGTCAGACGAATCCCTGTACACAAACACCGTCAGGGCATCACCCACCTCGGTATCAGGCGGAACCTGCTTCTTGGGGAGAAGCACCGTCTCATCGCCCTGCCCTAGGTACACGCCAAAGTCAACCACCTTAACCACATTCAAGCATTGCTTTTTTCCTATCTGTATCATATGCATTTCCTCCATTGTTGTCGCGGCAAAACCACATCGTCTGCTAACATCCATTCCGTCATCGCAGAACCACGCAGTCTGCTTATATCCATTCCGTCACTGCATACGGCTTTCCATCTCGGTCCGCAAGAATAACCTGGCATCCCGGCATTGTGCCATTCACCATTGGCATTATTGTGTCACCAAGCATTGCTGCCCTTTTATATTCCACCCTCAGACGCCTAATGTCAATGCCCTGCGGCAAAAAATCCGCCGCAATGCGCACATACTCCGCATTGTTCATATGGTGGTTGGTGTCAATGTCACACTGCCTGACAACCCTTTCCTCCATTGGCGTGAACTCGCCCGCCAGCTTGATTTTACGGGGCTCATATTCCATTCCGCCATACCGCGGCTCCGGCGCATATATTTCCGTGGCTGCACTATCAGCCTTCACGGGCTTCCCGTTCTCCGTGTCCACGTACACCCACACGGAATTTGCCGCCGACAGGACATCACCGTCCGCACTCTCCATAAGGAAGTTCCTGTACCCAAGAAAACCCTGGAAATCATATGCCCAGGTTTTGACCGTCACCTTGTCCGCAAGCCTTGGCAGCACTTTTATGTCAATCTGCCAATACGAAAGAAGCCAGCTCCTGTGCTTTACCGCAAGCTCATCCACGCCTGCGTGCAGGCATATTGACTGGAAAAGGCTGCAATCCTGGAAATAATTGACCAGGCCATACACGGACAGCCTTTCGTTCTCCCCCGTTTCACTATATCTAATGACACTGTCAAAAGAATACATAACACTCCCCACAACCGATAACGGAGACGGTGGGATTCGAACCCACGTACCCAAAAAGGGTAACCGCATTTCGAGTGCGGCTCGTTATGACCACTTCGATACGTCTCCAAATTCAAAATCACCCACAAAGACTTTCCATGACACACCAAAATCACATCTGCCACGGATGTCGCATAAGAAAACCCCCACATATACATGCGAGGGTTCCGAGCTGGGC
>CAYZYS010000024.1:0-20749 GCA_964482605.1 uncultured Bacteroides sp. | reverse complement strand
CATCAAGGCTACTTTGTGGCGCCTGCGTCACAAATAGCCGTGTGAAAAATCAGCACATCAGTGTGATTTTTCACACTAATCCTTTCTGTGCATTCTTTTTACTCCCCCGAAGCCTTGGCAAGTGCGTTTTTCACTGCGTCAATGATGCCCCCGGAAGAATAAGTCGCACCGCTTATTGTGTCAACCTCCGTGCTGTTGCCTCCAATAATCTCATCCACAACCGACACCGCGGAATCAAAATATTCCTCGTCATCCTTATGTGACTCAATTGTAACGTCCGCAATCCTGCCACCCTCAAGCCGCACGCTCACATTGATAATGCCATTCATGCCCATGGCACTTCCCGTATATGTACCATCACTGTATTTTGAATTTTGCAAATCCGCCTGCAATGCTTTTACGGTAGCCTCCTGTGAAGCCACCACGCTTCCACCGGCATACGGTTGTATAATAAATATTACACAACATATAATGGTTGCCAAAACCAGCCATGTTGCACCTGCCATGCATTGCCAGTATGGCAGGTCATGCTCGCTTGCCTGCCATTTACCATTACTTACGGCAAATTCACCATACTGTTTCACGGAACTGCCCGTTATCCTTCCCCGAAGCTCACCATTCCCGACAGACCGGCTTTGCGCCACCCTCAACATGAACAGTGCCTTTATCATACGGCACGCAAGATACCCACCAAACACCATGGTGTACACCCACACGGTGAACATAGCGGAGATGTTTTTTTCCATGGCACAGCTGCAATTCAGCAGCACAACATGGCAGTACATCAACCCATAGAAAACATATGCAAGCCGCTGAAGCCTTTTCCATTTCTTCGCCGCCATACGCTTTCGCACCACGGGAAATGAAGTGATGAACAACGGAAGCATTATGAGAATCATGGCAAGCGAACACACCGCCGCTGCCATTTGCCACAAGGGCATATTGGAAGCACCGGTAAAAAGCCGCACAAAGTAAATTTTTCCATATGAAATATTATGCCCAATCGTCAATATGCACGCAATTATGGACAAATGCCCCCTTATGGGCATAAGCCTCCTCATTGGATATGAACCATTAGGCAGTGCGCCCGTTACCATGACAATCACAAACAGCGCACCTGCGAGCCCTCCCCTTGCAAGCACCGGCACTACATATGAATTGACAAAGCCCGGAAACACAACCGCCCTCCAGGACACAAAAACTGCCGTGGCGGCAAACAGCACCGCCACGACATAAATCACATTATGATACTTTATTATTTTGTCCCTAAAGGGCAGGGTAAGCAACAGGGCAAGCCCCAATGAAATCAAAAATACCATGTCTATCTCCATTCAACCGTCACATTTGCATAGGTATCAGATGATATCACCGCAGAGTACATGCCGCCCTCACCTGCGCCCTCAAGCGCCGCGGTGTCAAGCCCGTATTCGGCAATTCCATTCACAAGGCTTGTCTCAAGCAGCGTTGTCTTCTGGCTGTTCTTACCGCTTCCAACCGTATACGTCACCGTTATTGCCGCATTTGCAAGCTCACTGAAATCAGCGGTTGAAAGGGTAATGGTTGAATAATCCCCTGCTGCCGTTGCGCTTATGGTTTTCTTGTAGACAGGCTTGATGTACACTCCGTCGAGCTGGTACACATAAGCTTCATCCTGCATTATGTAGGTAATCTTGACAACCGTCTCGCCGCAAAGCTTTGAAAGCTCCTTAAGATTGTCATACGCCGCAATGTGGGTGTTGTGGGAATTGTCATCCAGCACATTGAAGGATACCTCATACGGCTGAACCCATATGCTCTGCAGATACTCCATCCCAACCTTAAGCCCTGATGATGTTTCAAGGATGATTCCCTGAATCTCAGAATTAATGTCAAAATCATCCTCACGGCTGTTGCGAAGATGTACAGCGCTGCCATCAGTCACGTTAATCTGGTAATCACCCCAGGTACCGCCTGTCACCAGCTCCGCCTTTGCGTCATTAACCGTGTCGGCAACATTGAAATTCGTCTGTGAATATGTCGCCTTTCCATCATTTACACTTACAACCTTGTACTGCTGCGGCTCACCAGAGGCAGCAACAAACGATGAATTGATTGCCTTGTATGCCTCAACCTGACTTTCAGGTACAGCCACGTTGACATTTTTCACACCCGTGATATGGTATCCTGATGCATTGGCTGTCTCACTCACAAAATCAGTTGACATGTTCGGCATGATTTCATACTTTGACACCGTCGCCGAGCTGACTGCATCATAGGAATCCACAGATGATACATCCCCCGCATAAAATTCCGCATAGGTAAGCGTTGCCGTTCCGTATACCAGATTCTCCTTTACCTCACTTGATGACCCCGCATCACCTCCATCAGCCTGTCCGCCGCATGCGGTAAGTGCCAGCATCATTGCAGCCGCCGCTGTAAGCATTGTTAATTTTCTCATGAATGTCTCCTTTTTACGTCATTTATTTTCGGGCTGAATTTCATTGGGACATGCCCATCCCTCACAGTTAGAATTTACTAACTCAAGCCGTTGCCAATTGCCTGCCAAGCGCAACACACTGTGCCAGCGCATCATCATCCGGTGCTTCCTGGCATATTACGCCCTCACCGCCCAGCACCGTGGCTCCGGCGGCATTCATCCGGTCAACCCAGTCACGCATCCACTGCCCGTCTCCCCATCCATAAGAACCAAACAATGCGATTTTCTTACCCTTGGCAAATCCCTCAACCTGGCTTACAAACGGCTCCATCTCAGACTCCTCAAGAACCTCTGAGCCCATTGCAGGGCACCCAAGTGCAAATACATCCGCCTCCTTGAGGGCATCAATGGAAGCTGCATCAACCGACACAACATTTGCCTCCTTGCCACCCTCCACAATGCCCTTGCCTACCGCCTCCGCCATGGCCTGGGTATTGCCTCCCTGTGACCAATACACAACCTGAATCATTTTCCTTTCCTGCCTTTCCACCTGTTACAGGTAATGTTTATATACAGCCTTCTTCCACATATACGGGGCTTTCATTGATTATGTCAATCATGCTTACCCCTGTTGAAAGCATCTGTACCAAATATTCCTTGGTATCCTCAAACCGCTTGAAAAGCCTCAGCTTTTTCTCCTTGTTTTCATATACCTTCCAATACCCATTAGCCAAAAAGCCTTCCCCCTTGTTAATCACAAAGCCCGTGACATCCTCAACCGGATATCCCAAAAGCAGCCCCAGCTCATGGGGAAAATCCTCCTTGCTTTCCATGAACCTCCCATACCTTTCCCGCACAAGTCCAAATACATACCCAAGCTCAAGGCTCTCGTATCCCGCACCGCAGAAAAATCCGCCAACCTCCGGCTGGCTTAAATACTCCACCAGCTCATGCTCACGATATAACAGCACAATCCTCCTGTCTCCCAGGCTCGCAAGGCTTATCTCGGAAATACCGCTGCCCGCCAGGATTTTCCTGACCTCCTTAAGCTCCCTTTTCCCAATGCTCAAAAGATTGGATATCTTAAGTCCCGCAATAAGCGGTGCGCACTGAAGTGCAAGCTGCATGTCAGCCTCATTAACCTTTTCACTCCTTACAATTCTCCATGAATCCTGGCTCACTGGCTTCTCTCCTTGTACACCCGCAGCTTCCCACCTGCCATATCCGGCGATTCTGGCAGACGGGAAATTCTGCAAGTTGTTAAATACTAATATTAGTTAGATTATACTAACCTAAAACAATATACTATTTCCAAAATATTTTGTCAACACCCAAATTCACACCCGTATCATATGATTTTGGCCTTATATCCGCAATCGCAATACGGCCCCCCTGCCGCAATTGTATATTCCCTCACAAAATCCGTTGCTCCGCCCGCCTCGCTCATGGTATAGTCCAGATGGCACAGTGCGGGGGTAAGGTCATACAATCCCAATTCCTTCATCAGCGTGCAGATGCCGCATTTTGTGAAGCGTCCCTCATAGCCGCTGCCGTCAGGGTACTCATAAAATTCCATGTTCCATGAATACGGGTTTCTGTCAGCAGCCTTCAAGGCGGCAGTTGCCTTCATCCCTGCAATGGTCTTCGGTGTGAATTTGCGCTTTCCACTCATACGGCAGAACCATTTCACGGGCTTGGTCATCATGGCTTTTGCATAATAATCAGTGAGCATTTCCACATCAGGACGCTGTGGCATGGAAAGTATGAATGCACCCAGCATGGCACAGCTCACGATGTTCATTTTAAATTGATCCGCCTTTTCAAACTCCGGCAGACCGGCGATAATCTCCTTGTATTTGGTCTTCGCATTTTTCGTAATCATCCCTGCTTCATCCGCATCATAACCAAACACCACGCCAAGCTGCCTTTGAAATGACTTGGAAAGCAGTCCCCACATTCCCCAAGGCATACCATGATATTTCATTCCGTCTCCCCCATTCCGCAGGCATTTCCTGCACATTACTTTTTGTAAAAATGAAAATCACAGCAATCCCCACCGTACCCAAGGGTCTTTGTCCTGCTAAACCCTATTTTCCTCAGTCCACCATAATGCACGTCATCCACATCGCAAAACAGTTCGCACAGCTCAGGACATCCGTGTTCCACACAGGCATTGTGCCACAGGCAATTGGTAATCGTGATGTCATAATAGCCCTTGCCGCTTTCCTGCGTGCTTTTTTGCAGGTCTGTTGTCCGCATTATTTTCAAATACACGCTCCGGTATATATGGAAAAATCCGGGGAACCTTTCAATCCTTGCGGTTGCTGCGTGCTTTTTTTCACCAACCACATTAATCATGTACCTTCGCTCAACATCCAATGCTGATTTCACGTCCCGCTGAACCTTTTTTAGCACGTTATATAAGGCTATTCTTGGCAAAATCGTATTCATCAGGGTTTTGTATTGATTTTTGCTCTTGCCTTTTGTTTTACGGAGCAAATCGTTTAACTCCAACCTTTGTTCCTCAAAATACAAGGTGCCGTCATGTTTTCCATATTCATTTATCAAAAAAGCCCTTATGTCAGACTGTTGTTTAATACTCACGTCAATCCCCATTCCGCAGGCATTTCCTGCACTTACATCCCCTTCACAAATGCAGCCATTTCCCCCAGCATCCCCGGAAAACTCTCCGTTGTCGGAATGTGTCCGCAGTAATCGAATTTCTTGTACGTCACATTATCCCTTCCGTCCGCATACGCCTGTAATTTGGCCGGCAGCACATACAGCTCCTCCGAACCCTGCAATATCAAAAGGGGACACCCTACCCTTTCGTAATCCTCCGTCATGTCAATATCCAGCAGGCTGTTCCAAAGGTTGTCATAGCCTTTTCCTGATGTGGACGTTGCCTTTAAGGATGAAAGCAGCTTCAATGTTGCCGTGAAATCCGCCATTTTCCAATCCTTGCTCGTCATCAGCCGCATCACCCATTTCATCATGTAACCGTCATGTGCCTCCTTGCCCTTGTAATGCGCACAGTTGGTATATTTTTCGGCAAGTGTCTCCGCCACGTACATGAAAAATCCAATGCCGCCCTTTTGGCGAAGCTCCTCCACCCTCTCCCTTTCCTTTGGCGTATAACGGTTCCTTGCGGCATTTTCAAAGTTGGCCACTGCCTCTTTCATATCCCATATGGGGCCTAGCA
The DNA here is from genome assembly GCA_964482605.1 of uncultured Bacteroides sp. Taxonomy (GTDB): domain Bacteria; phylum Bacillota; class Clostridia; order Lachnospirales; family Lachnospiraceae; genus Bacteroides_F. The sequence goes on along the minus strand of CAYZYS010000024.1, from coordinate 15,131 downwards.
AAATAACGCCTGAGACAACGTCCGCCCTTCTGACAGCCGCATACATGGCAAGATAGCTTCCAAATGAATTGCCATTCAGAATTATCTTCCTGTCCGGAAACATATCGTGTACAGCATCGACAAGGTCCACCGTCATCCTCGCAAATGCTTCCACGTCAATTGAGCCGTCCAAGGCCTTTACATGATTTCTGCCGGAACCATACTGGTCCCACCACACAAGCCCTGCATTCTCATAAAGCACAGGATAAAAGCCCCTGTAAGCATGTCCATATATGATTGGTGTTAGCGGTCCCCCATGAAGCATTATCATGATGGGGCCATCATCCTTCCCCTCAATGCCTACCACCTGCCTGATTCCACCCAACGTAAGATATTTTTCCCCATACATAATTGCTCCCCCCTGTTAGTTATTTCTAACCAGCAATTCCATACTAATACTTTTTAAATATATTTACAATAAAAAATGCAAATATATTTAGGCAAAATCAAACAGCGACAACTGGTTTGTCTCCGGCAGGCTGCCCAAAAGCCCGAACTTATCCAGTATGCTAACAGCCGAATCCCCGATTTTGGCACGGGTCTTCAAGTCCTGCTTTGACAGGAACGCACCGCCTGCTGCCGCAATCTCTATGGACTCCGCAGCCACGTCACCAAGTCCGTCAATCGCATTGATTGCAGGCATGACCTTTCCGTCAATTATCTGGAAATCCCTTGCCTTCGCCTTGAATATGTCAACCGGCATGAACTCAAAGCCCCTGGCATAAAACTCCTCCACAAGCCTCATGTCCGCAAGGGTAGCCTCCTCCGCATCACTTAACTGCTTGGCATCATGCCTTTTCCTGTAATCCGTTATGTAATAATTCAGCTTGTCACGCCCCATGCACATGAGGTCATACGAAAAGCCCTTGGAACGGATGCTAAAGAAAGCGCAGTAATACGCCAGCGGATAAAACACCTTGCAGTACGCAACCCTCCAGCCCATCATGACATAGGCTGCGGCATGCGCCTTTGGGAACATGTATTTAATCTTCCTGCACGACCAAATGTACCACTCCGGCACACCTGCCTCCTGCATTATCGGAACCCATTCCTCCTTCAGCCCCTTGCCCTTTCGCACCGACTCCATTATCGTGAATGAAAGCTCCTTGTCAAGCCCCTGCCCGATAAGATATGTCATGATGTCATCACGGGTACAGATTGCAGTGGAAATGGTTGCCTTCCCCTCGGCAATGAGTGTCTGCGCATTCCCAAGCCACACGTCCGTACCATGCGCAAGGCCTGCAATTCGCACAAGGTCTGAGAAATGCTGCGGCTTGGCGTCAATCAACATCTGCATGGCGAAGTCAGTTCCAAACTCAGGTATCCCCAGCGTTCCCAGCCTTGTTCCCCCAATCTGGTCAGGAGTGATTTTCAGTGCGGAGGTATCCTTGAACAATGACATTACCTCCGGACTGTCAAGGGGAATCTCCTTCGGGTCAAGCCCCGTCAAATCCTGGAGCATCCTAATCATGGTTGGGTCAAGGTGCCCAAGGATGTCAAGCTTCAGCAGGTTGTGGTCAATGCTGTGGTAATCGAAATGTGTCGTTATTATTCCCGACTTCATGTCATTGGCAGGATGCTGCACCGGTGTAAATGTGTGAATCTCCTCGCCGATTGGCAGAACCACGATTCCCCCCGGATGCTGCCCAGTGGTTCGCCTTATGTCTATGCACCCCTCGGCAAGCCTCTCCAGCTCGCACCTTCTCTTCATCACGGAATGTCCCAGCTTTGCACTCTGCTTCTCAAAGTAGCCCACCGTGTAGCCGTAGGCGGTTTTGTCCGCCACCGTTCCTATCGTGCCCGCCTTGAAGGTCTGCCCCTTTCCAAATATTACCTCCGTGTAAGCGTGCGCCTTGCTCTGGTATTCATTGGAAAAATTAAGGTCAATGTCGGGCTCCTTGTTCCCCTTGAAACCAAGGAATGTCTCAAATGGAATGTCAAAGCCGTCCTTTTTCATCAACGTGCCGCACCTTGGGCATGTCTTGTCAGGCATGTCACAGCCTGCACCACCTGCATATGCCTTCACATCCTCAGAATCAAAATCACTGTAATAGCATTTCGGGCACAGGTAATGCGGGCTAAGCGGATTTACCTCCGTGATTCCCGCCATGGTTGCAGCCAGGGATGAACCCACCGAACCACGGGAGCCAACCAGGTAGCCGTCATCATTGGACTTCCACACCAATTTTTGCGCAATGATGTACATGACTGAATACCCGTTGGAAATGATGGAGTTAAGCTCCCTTTCAAGCCTTTCCGACACTATTTCAGGCAAATTTTCCCCATACATTTCACGTGCCCTGTCATAGCATATTTTCCTGAGCGTTGCATCGGAATTCTCAATGACAGGAGGCCTCTTGTCAGGCCTTACGGGCTCAATTTTTTCGCACATGCGCATTATGAGGTCGGTGTTCTTAACAACGATTTCATATGCCTTATCAGGGTCAAGGTACTCGAACTCAGCCAGCATCTCCTCCGTGGTCCTAAAATACAGCGGAGCCTGCCTGTCAGCATCATCAAAACCCTTCTGCGTCATGCAAATCCTTCTGTAAACCTCATCCTCCGGGTTCATGAAATGCACGTCACCCGTGGCAACCACAGGCTTGTCATACACCTCACCAAGGCGTATTATCTCCTTGTTGAGGTCAATCAAATCCTGCTCATTCTTCACCCAGCAAGATTCACTGTCAATCATGAAGCGGTTATTGCCAATTGGCTGAACCTCAAGGAAATCATAAAAGTTCACAAGCCTTGCAATCTCCTCCTCCGGCGCACCATTAAGCACCGCCTGGAAAAGCTCACCCGCCTCACAGGCGCTTCCTATGATGAGGCCCTGCCTCAATTCCGACAACAGGCTCTTTGGGATTCTCGGCCTGTTGTTAAAATATGTCAAATGTGATGCGGATATGAGCCTGTACAGGTTAATCCTGCCCTGCTCACTGGAGGCAAGGATGATGATGTGGTTGGTTGACATTTTCCTGATTGCCGCCGCATCAGGTGTACACACCTCATTAAACCTGTCCAAATCACATATGTCACGGCTTTTCAGCTCCTTTGCCATCTTGAGGAACACCCCTGCCGTGGCTTCAGCATCATCCACCGCCCTATGGTGGCTGTTAAGCACAACCCCATAGTGCTTTGTCAGTGTGTCCAGCTTGTGGTTGTGAAGCGCGGGATGCAAAAACCTTGCTGCCGCCAGCGTGTCAAACACCGTGTTTTCAAAGGAAAGCCCCAGCTTTTGCGCCTTGTTCCTTATGAAGCCCGTGTCAAATTCGGCGTTGTGCGCCACGACCACGGAAGTTCCGCAAAACTCCAGGAACTCAGGAAGCACCTGCTCCAGCTTCGGCGCATTCATGACCATTGAGTCATTTATGGAGGTAAGCTTTTCTATCTTAAATGGAATCGGAACCTGTGGGTTCACAAAAGTTGAAAAGCGGTCAACCACATTTCCCCCCTGAACCTTCACGGCACCTATCTCAATTATCCTGTCCTTCTCCGCCGAAAAGCCCGTTGTTTCTATGTCGAACACAACATACTCGTCATCAAGGCCCTGCCCCCGTGACCTCGTCACAGGCTTTACGGTGTCATCCACCACATACCCCTCAACGCCGTATATCACCTTAAAGTCAAAGGGCTCACCCTTCTTCCTTGCCGCGCCCTCCAAATCCCTCACCACGTGGAAGGCATCGGTAAATGCCTGCACCGTGCCGTGGTCAGTTATCGCTATTGCCTTATGCCCCCAGCTGATTGCCTGCTTTATCAAATCCTTGGCATAGGACACGCCATCCATGTCGCTCATCTTGGTGTGGCAGTGAAGCTCAACCCGCTTCATTGCCGCATTGTCCTTGCGCTTCACCCTCATGTCGCTGGATTTCCTGATTCCGTTGACCGAGGATATTGTAAGCTCGTGGTCATATTTATCCATCACTGTAATTCCCTTAATCTTAAGGAAATTCTTTTCGGTTATGAACTCCTTAAGCTCAGGAAGCTGCTCATTTTTCGCGAACATCTTGACGGTGATTGTGTCCGTGAAGTCCGTGACGTCAAACATTATGATGGTTTTTTCATTGCGGATTTCACGAAATTCCGTGCGCCGCACCATCCCCTCAATGACAACCTCGCCCATCTCCGTCTGGATTGTCTCTATCTTCACGGGCTGTTCATCAAAATCGACGCCGTAAAGCACATCAGGGTTTGAGGGGCGCTTCCTGTAAGCATAGCCCCTGTCACCCCTGGACTGGTAGCCCTGCCTTGCCGCACCTGCTGCACTTGTGCTGCCCGCACCCGTACCCTGTGCCGAGGCATTTTTCCCCTCCCTGTCCTTCTTTTCCCTGATTGAGCTTCCCGTGGCACCGTCATGCACCTTATCCTCATCATACATCGCAAGGTTCTTCTGTATCTGCTGCACCTTCAGCGCCACCTGCTGCGCCTTCGCCTCCTCAAGCCCTGTTGACTTCGCCTTCTCATAGCGGTACACGACATCTATCTCATAGCCAAAGCGGTTCAGGAACACCTTTTCAAAGTAATCCTTGAGCTTGGCATCATAGCTGTGTGCAATAAATGAATCCTCAAGTATCAGCACAAGCTCGTCATCCTTCTCAAAATACCACTTTGCATTTTTCAAAAGGTGAAATTCTATTGTACGGTATTTCTCAAGCTCAAAAAGTATACTATTATAGTACATTTTCATTATCTGCTTTGGATTATACTGGCTTGAAAGCCTGTACCTGTCCACAATGTGGACATTCATGTTGGGAATGCGAAAAACCTGATTACGAAGTGCCAGCTCCATGTCGTAGACGGCAGCCTTCTCAATCAGGTGTTCACTCATTGTATATACACGTGCAAGCGTGTTGGTGGAGGTCTTCGTCACCTTCACCAGCTCCACGTCCTCAAAATAATCCCTCAGCCCATCATTGACCCTCAGCCTGGGAAATGCCTCAAAAAACCTCATCCTTACCTCATTTCATCCGGTACGTCTTTTCACACTCATTCATTCCAGTTATCAAGCTCTGCCTTCAATGCGTCAAGAAGCTCCTCCTCCGGAACCTTCCTCACAATCTCACCATGCCTTATCAGCACGCCGCAGCCGTCACCGCCTGCAATCCCAAGGTCCGCCTCCTTCGCCTCACCTGGCCCGTTGACAACACAGCCCATGACCGCAACCTTGATTTTCATGTCAGGGTAGCCCGTCACAAGTGTCTCAACCTTGTTTGCAAGCCCAATGAGGTCAATCTTCGTCCTTCCACAGGTAGGACATGACACAACCTCTATGCCGCTTTGGCGAAGTCCGAGTGTCTGGAGTATGTAATTGGCAGCCTTAATCTCCTCAACTGGATTTCCGGTAAGTGACACCCTGATGGTGTCGCCAATCCCCTGGTTCAATATCACGCCAAGCCCTACCGCTGACTTAATGCTTCCGCGGTATATGGTTCCCGCCTCGGTTATCCCGACGTGCAGCGGATGATTGGTTTTCTCGGCAATGAGCTGGTGTGCGCTTATGCACATTGGCACGTCTGAGGACTTGATGCTTATCACAAGGTTGTCATATCCCAAATCCTCTATGACCGCCACCTTGTCAAGGGCACTCTCCACAAGCCCCTCGGCAGTTACACCCCCGTATTTCTCCACAAGCTTCTTCTCAAGGGAACCGCTGTTCACGCCCACGCGGATTGGAATGCCCGCCTGCCTTGCAGTGTCCACCACCGCCTTAATCTTTGCCTTGTCACCAATGTTGCCGGGATTAATCCTTATCTTGTCAGCCCCATTTTCAATGGCGGCAATTGCCATCCTGTAATCAAAATGTATGTCAGCCACAAGCGGGATGTGGATGTTTTTCTTGATTTCACCGATTGCCTTCGCCGCGTCGGCATTGGGCACGGTACACCTCACAATGTCACAGCCCGCTGCCTCAAGCTCAAGAATCTGCGCCGTTGTTTTCCTTACATCCTCCGTTGGGGTGTTGGTCATTGACTGCACCAAAATCGGGTTTCCGCCGCCAATCCGCCTATTGCCTATTGTAACAACCTTTGTATTATCCCTGTACATGATTTCCTCCAATCCACAGGCTAACCCTAAAATAAATTCGCAACATCATTCACCAGCACAACCACCATCAATATCATCAACAGTATCATGCCAACAAAGTGAACCATGCCCTCCTTCTCCCTGCTGACAGGCTTTCCCCTCAGTATCTCAATTATGACGAACAGCAGCCTTCCGCCGTCAAGTGCCGGAAGCGGAAGCAGGTTCATGACACCAAGGTTGGCGCTAATCATCACCGCCATGTTAAACAGGTTGAGGAACACGTAAAACCAGCCGTCAGATTTACTCTGCTCAACAACATTTCCAATTGTGCTCACAACCCCGACAGGGCCGGACACATCATCGAGCGTCACCTGCCCGCGGAAAATCATGCCAAGGCTTCCGATTACCGCCCTAATCCAGTAACCCACCTCGCTGAAGGAATACTCCAGCGTCTTAAGCGCACTGCAGCTTACCCTGTACCCATATGAGGTCATTCCGATGTAATAGCTTTCCCTTTCGGTAAGCGTCGGCGTCACGAAAAGGGTGAGCTCCTGCCCGTCCCTTGAAACCACAAGCTTAAGCTTGCTCCCATCGCTTCCCTGTATGGTGTCAACCACCATCTGGCTGTCCTCCATGGCAACACCGTTGATTGACACAATCACGTCATTAATCTTAAGTCCCCCTGACTTTGCAGGGGATTTATTCTCAACACTGCTGATTGTACAATCGGAAAGCAGCGTTATTCCCGTCATGTATGATGTGCGCTTCCTGTACTCAGGCACGATGGTTGTGGTGTATTCATTCCCATCCCTTGTATACACCACATTAAGCTCCCTGTCGGGATGAAGCGTCGTCACAAGCGTAAGCTCCTTGGAAAAGACAGCCTTCCTGCCGTTAATCCTGGTTATCAGGTCGCCCTCCTGAAGCCCTGCCTCCGCCGCCGGTGAATCCTCAGCCACATATGACACCTCACACGGGTCATAACCCACGGAGCCTATTATCACCACGGCAAGCAAAAATGCAAGTATAAAATTAAATATCGGCCCTGCGGCAAGTATTGACATTCTTGCCCACACGGACTTGGCACCGAAGGAACGGCTCATGTCGTATTCCTGGGCAAGCCTGTCACCGCCCTGCCCTGCAGCATCCGCATCCTCGTCAGAGTCAGGCACGTGGTCATCCTCCCCGCCCATGTCCATGTCCTCCCCCAGCATCATGCAGGCACCGCCAAACGGCAGCAGCTTAATGCTGTAAATCGTCTCCCCCTTCTTGAAATGCAAAAGCCTTGGCCCGAAGCCGATTGAGAACTCCATCACCATCACGCCATTTGCCTTTGCAAGAATGAAATGCCCAAATTCATGCGCAATCACTATAACACTCAATACAAGAATTGCCAAAATAATGTTCAAAACGCCTTATTTCCTCCAAAACAATCACTTCAACCCAAAATGTGCCCTGACAAAGTCATGTGCGCACTGCTCCGTCTCAAGTATCTGCTCCACGTCAGGATTGTCGATGTAGTCCGCATTTTCCATGGCAAGCCCTATCACCTCCGGAATGTCAAGGAACCTTATCTTCCCGTCAAGGAACATTGCCACGGCAAGCTCATTGGCGGCATTAAGTGCCGTTGGAATGTTGCCGCCCCTGTCAGCAGCCTCATATGCGAGCGCCAGCCCCTTAAACCTGTCAAAATCAGGCGCCTGAAAGGTTATCTGCCCAAGCCCGAAAAAGTCAAGTCGCGGTGTGTCCATCGGCCTCCTCTCAGGATAATACAGTGCGTACTGTATTGGAAGCTTCATGTCCGGGGTGCCAAGCTGTGCAATCACGGCACCGTCCACAAACTGCACCATTGAGTGAATCACGCTCTGCGGCTGTATCACCACCTGCACCTTGGTGGCAGGCACGCCAAACAGCCATTGCGCCTCCATCACCTCAAGCCCCTTGTTTACCATGGTTGCGGAATCAATGGTTATCTTCCTCCCCATGGACCAATTAGGGTGCTTTAGGGCATCCTCAACACCCACATGCTCCATCTGTTCCCTTGTGTAATTCCTAAATGGACCGCCGGACGCAGTGAGGAGTATCTTTTCAACGTCCGCCCCACGTTCGCCGTTCAATGACTGAAATATCGCCGAATGCTCACTGTCAACGGGATAAATGTTGACGCCGCAGCTTTTGGCAAGCGGAATTATGATGTGCCCTGCCGTCACAAGCGTCTCCTTGTTGGCAAGTGCAATGTCCTTCCCCGCCCTGATTGCCTCAATGGTCGGCACAATGCCCATCATGCCCACAACCGCCGTCACAACAACGTCAGCAGACTCCCATGTTGCAACCTCCTTAAGCCCATCCATCCCCCATGTAATCCTGACATTCATGTCGGCGAGCCTCACCCTCAGGTCATCGGCAAGCTCCCTGCTGCCCACGCTTATGACCTCCGGAAGAAATTCCCTTGCCTGCTCCTCAAGCAGCTTCAGGCTCTTGTTTGCCGCAAGCGCCACAACCCTCAGGTCGTCATTGGCCCTCACAACCTCAAGGGTCTGTGTTCCGATTGAACCCGTAGAACCAAGAATGGCAATATTTTTCATACTAATCCTCATTTCCCGACACAATTATCTTATCAAAAAATATAAAGCCCAGTATACAATTGGTGCCGTAAATATTACACTGTCAAAGCGGTCCATAACACCGCCATGCCCAGGTATCACCCTGCCGTAATCCTTCACATTGCAGAACCTCTTGACAGCGGATGCCGCCAAGTCACCCACAATTGACACAACCGCCCCAAGCGCGGACGCAATCACAAATTCAACAATCAGGTTGCCGCCGGAAAGCCAAAGCACAATCCAGCCATACAGGCCGCCAAGCACCGCCGCACCGACAACACCGCCAACCGCCCCCTCGACGCTCTTTTTCGGTGACAGCACGGGGGCAAGCCTGTGCCGCCCAAGTGTAATGCCCGTAAGATACGCAAATGAATCACTTCCCCATGCGGAAATGAATATCAGCCACACAAAGTATTCCCCATCATTAAGCTGCCTCGTCTGGAATATATATGAAAGCATCAGTGCCACATATACCACCCCCAGCAGCGCAAATGCAATGTCGGACACATTTATCCGGGGATACGCAAACACCATTGCCGCCATCCACACAATCGTCATCACGGCAAGGACAAGGACCACAAGCTCATCCCCAACGAGCCCTATGACACCGTAAAGCCCAAGCGTTCCCACATACCCAACAAGCCCCACAATGCCCTTGTGTATGTTTGCCGTCCTGTAAAATTCAAAAAGCCCCATGAGGGATATGGACAGGCACAAAAGGAACAGCCACCAGTCCCCGATGACCATTCCGCTTCCCATCAGCAAAAGCAGAATGGCACCACTTATCAAACGAACAAGCATTTACTCATTCTCCTTCCTGCCCCACACCGCCAAATCTTCTCTCTCTTTTATTGTATTTCTCAAATGCCCTGATAAGCTCATCCCTGTCAAAATCAGGCCACAAAACGTCGGTAAAATAAAATTCAGTGTACGCAAGCTGCCATGGCAGGAAATTGGAAAGCCTCTGTTCACCGCTGGTTCTTATTAACAAATCGGGGTCAGGCAGCTCCCATGTGTCCAAATGGCTGTTGAGCACCTGCTCCGTGATATCCTCAACCGCAAGGCTGCCGTCCCTGACCTCCTGCGCCACCTTCCTCACCGCCCTGCAAAGCTCGTCACGCCCGCCATAATTAATGGCTATGGTGAAGTTAAGCCCCGTGTTGTGCCTTGTTTTTTCCTCAAGGTCGGCTATGCTGTCAAGTATGTCCCTGCTCAGCCCGTCAGGCCTTCCTATGACACGGCACCTCACATTGTTCTTCATGGACTTTGCCACGCAATCCTTAAGGTATGTACGGAGTATCTTCATCAGGGTGTCAACCTCATCCTTTGACCTTGACCAGTTCTCCGTGGAAAATGCATACACCGTGAGGTATTTCACCCCCAGCTCATCCATGACATAGAGCATATCCTCGACCACCTTGCTGCCCTGGTAATGTCCGTATGTCCTCGGCATGTGGCGCTTCTTCGCCCAGCGTCCGTTGCCGTCAAGAATCACTGCCACATGCGCAGGAATCTTCAAACCCAGCTTTTCATTAAATGTATCCAATGCCCCTCCACCTTTCCATCATCCTGTATAAAACCAATGCATCAATGTGTCCTTGCGCATCTGCCCGCATATAGAATGAAATACGAAGCAGGATTTACATCTGCTCCGTATCCCGAAATCACATTTTGTGGAAATGCCATGCACTACACCGTCATGATTTCCTTTGTCTTGGACTCAACTGCCTTGTCTACCATGTCAACATACTTATCCGTGAGCTTCTGAATGCTGTCCTCGGCATCCTTGGCCTCATCCTCGGAAATCTCATTGGCCTTCTGCTGCTTCTTGAACATGTCATTGGCATCCCTGCGCACGTTGCGGATGGCAACCTTGGCATTCTCACCCTTTTTCTTCACGTCCTTTGCAAGCTCCTTGCGTCGCTCCTCTGTAAGCTCAGGGAACACAAGCCTTATTGCCTTGCCGTCATTGTTAGGCGTAAGGCCAAGGTCAGACACCAATATCGCCTTCTCAATTTCCTTAATCAGGCTTGACTCCCATGGCTGAATCATTATAATCCTTGCCTCTGGGACTGACACATTGGCAACCTGCTGCAAAGGTGTAGGTGAACCATAATAATCCACACGGAGCTTGTCAAGTATGTGTGGGTTGGCACGTCCCGCACGGATGGAGCTAAAGTCATTCTCCAGCGCCTCCACGGACTTGCCCATTTTCTCCTCAAACTGCTTAATGTCACTCATCTCAATCTCCATTCTAATCCACTAACCTTAATCTACCGTCACCACAGTACCCTTGAAGTCACCACTGAACGCGTTGACTATGCCGTCCTTCTCATTAAGCCCGAACACAACCAGTGGCATTTTGTTCTCCATGCACATCACGGAAGCCGTCATGTCAATCACCCCAAGCTTCCTCTCAACAACCTGCGCAATCGAGATTGTGTCAAACTTAACCGCATCAGGGTTGACCTTCGGGTCGCTGTCATACACGCCGTCAACCGCCTTTGCCAGCAGGATTGCATCCGCATCCAGCTCAATGGCACGCAGCGCAACGCCCGTGTCTGTCGAGAAGTACGGATGTCCCGTCCCTCCCGCAAAGAACACCACCATTCCCTTGGAAAAATACTTGTTGGCGCGATCCTTTGAGAACAGCTTTGTCATCCCCCCAACCTCAAACGGGGTCAGGATTGCGGTGGAAAGCCCCACCGAGCGGAACATCTCCGACACATATATGCAGTTCATTATGGTGGCAAGCATTCCTATCTGATCCGCCTTGGTCCTGTCTATTGTGTCATTGGAGCGTCCCCTCCAATAGTTGCCGCCGCCGATTACCACGCCCACCGACACACCGCTGTCCACGATTGTCTTAACCTGCCTCGCAACATCAAGTATAATCTCATCATCATAGCCTGAGCCCTTGCTTGCCAACGCCTCACCGCTAAGCTTAAGTATAACCCTTTTCATATCCTTCATGGCTGTCTCTTCCCAATTATGTCATATTATGTATGGAATTACTGCTTTGCTGTCTTTCTCTTCGGCTTTACCTTGCCAAATATCTCATCATAGTTGGCCTCAGCATAGCACTGTGAGCAGCGTCCGTCTATGGTTGCACCGTTGTTAATCTGGACTGTGCGCGATTTGATGTCGCCGACAACGACCGCACCCTCATCAACGATTACAGGGCCATGCACGTCAATGTTGCCCTTTACGGCACCTGCAATCACTGCTGACGTTGCAACAATGTTACCCACAATGACTGAACCATTGCCAACCTTGACGGAGCCTGTTGCCTCAACATTGCCGTCAATCCTTGCATTGTTGGCAAAAACCTCCATGGAACGGGCATCACCGATGATTGTACCGCTTACCGTGAGCTTCCCACGGCATGTCACATCACCCTCGACAGACCCCAGCAAATCAATGGAACCCCTTGAATTAAGGTTGCCCACAACTGACAGCCCCTTTGTGATGACTGCTGTCTCATTGGCAACTGAGCCGTCATCCTCATCAGAATCATCATCACCCTGTGCTTCCGCATTGGCACTTCCTGCTGCATTGTCAGCGGCACTGGCGGATTTTGCCTTCTGCCTTGCCGTTGAGGCTGCTTCCTCCTGTACTTCCCTGGCAAGCTTTGCCTCCATCTCCCTGGCTGCTGTCTTTGCCTTCTCGTTCACGGCATCTGCCGGCTCCTCATCCAAAGTGTTCACTACGGTTTCGTCCTCCAATTCCTCGTCCTCCAGTCCCTCATCTTCCATGGTGTCTGTTGTCAGCTCGTCAACAGCCTGTGATAAATCATCCTTAAAATCCTTGAAGAATCCCATCAGTAACATCCTCCCACATAATTAATTGCCCGTATGATGAACAAGCCGCCCACGCCATCCAACTGACGCTGTATGTCATGAAGCTGCAGAAAAAGAACGATGCACAACACGGTGGGCAGTAAAATAAGCAAAATCACAAGCAGTAATATAATTTTTTTCATCTTGGCAATGCGTTTTTTACGGTACTGCCTGTACTCCTCCGTATTATCCATCCCCATACCCCACGGCAAATTTATACTAAAATATTATAACATGAAACAACAAAATATAAAAGCCATTTCACAAAATATGTTGCAAAACAAAACCATATCTGACAAGCATGCCCAATCCATACAAGAGCAGTAAATGCACAGGATAAAAGAAATACCCCAGCCATTTTATTTGTGCTCCCCTCTTGCCATTGTAAAAGGTAATCGGAACCAGCGAAAGCAGCGCCATGCGCTCCGACGGCTCCACAATTGCAAGCAGAGCCAGCATGAAGTCCCTGTAAATGTGCTTTTCCCTGTATATGTATATGGCAAATATCATCAAAATCCCATATGCACCATAGTCCGTGCGCAGACACTCCGCAATTACACATCCCACAATAAGCGTGCACCACCTGCCTGCCGTCTCCCTGATTCCAAGACCCTGGAGCCGTGAATACAGGTGCATGGTCAAAAGTCCGATGAACAGCGTGAAGAACACATTCTGGTGCCCAATTCCGGTAACGCTCTGGTACAGCAAAAGGTTAAAGGGGATTTCCGATATTATGGCAAATACTCCAAGCCTTATAAGGTATTTTTTAACACTTGAGGTATGCACAAAACCCTCAACCAAGAGAAAACAGTATATCGGGAACGCAAGCCTTCCCACGCCCCTCATGGCGTTGTACACCTGCTCCATCTTTATCTGCCTGTCCCACAGCATAAAGGAAGCGGACATGACGGATGAATTGTTCCCTATCAGCGCAATTGCCATATGGTCAATGAACATGCTCACCATGGCAATTATTTTTAACACACAGCCATCAATAAAAACCGGTATCCTATGACCATCCATGCTAATCTCCATTCCGCATGCGCCTGCGGCACACCCATATTGCAAACGTGCCCATGAGTACACTCACGGGCACGCAAATACATTCTTCAATTACCATGGGCAGATTACTTGCCAGCCATCTGTGCTGCAACCTCTGCTGCAAAATCCTCATTCTTCTTCTCAAGACCCTCGCCTGTCTCATAGCGGACAAAGCCCTTAATCTTGATGTTGGCGCCATTCGCCTTTGCAACCTGTGCAACATATGCGGACACGCTCTGCTTTCCGTCCTCAGCCTTGACATAAACCTGGTCAAGAAGGCAGATTTCCTTGAGCTCCTTGTTGAGACGACCCCTTACCATGCCCTCGATAATCTTGTCGTTGGCATCAGGCTTCTCATTCTTGGCAGCAACAGTGAGAATCTCTATCTCCTTGTCCTTGTACTCCTGGCTTACCTCTGAATCGCTTGTGTAAAGCGGCTTGAGGGCTGCTGCCTGCATTGCAACATTCTTTGCCATCTCCTTTACCGCGTCATTGACAACATCAGTCTCAACATCCACAAGCACACCAATCTTTCCGCCCATGTGAATGTAGGATGCGATAAAGCCATTATTCTCCTCCATCTGCTGGAACCTTCTTATGTTCAGGTTCTCACCGATGATTGCTATCTCACTTGAAAGAGCCTCGGCAACGGTCTTGCTCTCATCCTTTGCCCACTTCTCCGAAAGAAATGCATCAATGTCTGCTGCTGACGTGCTCAATGCCTGTGCTGCAACATCTGCAACATATGCGTTGAAATCTGCATTCTTTGCAACAAAGTCAGTCTCGGAATTAACCTCGACGATTGCTGCCCTGCTGCCCTCAACAACTGTTGCCACAACACCCTCTGCTGCAATCCTGCCTGCCTTCTTTGCTGCTGCTGCAAGTCCCTTCTCCCTGAGGAAGTCAACTGCCTTGTCCATGTCACCATCTGTGGCTGCAAGCGCCTTCTTGCAATCCATCATTCCGGCACCTGTCATCTCCCTCAACTCTTTTACCATTGTCGCTGTTACTGCTGCCATTATCCAATCCTCATTTCCGTGCCACTACCGCACAACAGACCTGTGTCATACAACCACGGACACAAGCCTGCCGCACTAGCACTGCTTTAATCTATAACCTACGTTTCAAAATGCCATCAAATGACTTATGCTTCCTCAGATACCTGCTCCTCAGCAACTTCCCCAACAGACTCCTCAGCACCCTGATTAGCCTCAATCACTGCGTCTGCCATCTTTGACACAATGAGCTTTACTGCCCTGATTGCATCATCATTGCCAGGAATCACATAATCAAGCTCATCCGGGTCACAGTTGGTGTCAACAATGCCGATAAGCGGAATGCCAAGTGCATGTGCCTCCTGAATGCAGATTCTCTCCTTCTTAGGGTCAACAACAAAGATTGCGTCCGGAAGCTGCTTCATGTCCTTGATTCCGCCAAGGTTCTTCTGAAGCTTCTCAAGCTCCTTCTTCAGGATGATGACCTCCTTCTTAGGAAGAACGTCAAATGTGCCATCCTCCTGCATCTTCTCAATGTTCTTGAGCTTTGCGATGCTTGACTGGATTGTCTTGAAATTGGTAAGCAT
>CAYZYS010000023.1:0-20808 GCA_964482605.1 uncultured Bacteroides sp. | reverse complement strand
TTGACATTAAGGTCTTGGAAACAACACAGGATATGGAATCGGATGTGAACATTAAAATCTGATGGAAGAGGAAATGATATGAGGGAAGTTGTTATTGATGCGGATTTTTTCAATCATATGACCTGTGTGGATACGCAAGGAGAATTGTTCTGTAAGATAATGGGTGTCATGGAGGTTTCACCTGTGCTGCATGAGTATGTGCAAAAACAGGAATTGTTTGCCAATTCAGTTATGAAGCTGCTGGTGGATGGCGGAAATATCAAGGTTTATTGTTATGATGACTTTCTAAATACAAAAGAAGAACGTGAAAAATATGAAAAGGACTTTTATTGGGGATATCAAAAACTTAATTATGAGCATTTGCCAAAGGATGTTGATGTTTTTACATACAGAAAGGCTCATGCCAATATGGGGGAACTGCATTCGGCATTACTTGCAAAGAAGCTGGGTATTGGGCTTATGATGTCAGATGACCGTGGCGCAAGGGATTTTGTTGAACATAAATTGAATAGCAGAAAAAATAAAATTATGGTATATAATTCGTATGATGTGGTATTGTATATTGCAAAACAAGGGAAGTCTGCCATAACGTGGAAGGATATTAAGTCTACATTAAAGAAGTGCATGAGTGATCGATGCTACGAGGAAGTGAAAATGAAATGGCATGGCTGACATGATGTTAAGCAGACTGCATTTATTGCAATGTAATTTCCAAACATTTTCAATTGACAAACATCCCTCATTTTATTATAATCGCCTTTACTTGCGTGTAATTACTAGTTAAAGGAGATTATTATGAAATACGAAAAGCCGCTGGTTGTGTGCGTGGATGATGTGAGCGAGGGGGTATATGCCGCAAGCGGTGAAAAATGCGACAGCATTTACATGAATGGCGTGTGGCAGGGGGCGGATTATTCGATGGGGTCGGTGAGTGGCGTGACTTACAGGCAGTTGTATGGCTGTGAGGGGTGCAGGGCATACAGGAAGAATGGCTGCGGCCTGCTTCTGGACTATGTGGAATCGGGGTATGCGCCAAGCTATGGCTCTGATGGCGGTTTTCGCAAACCCGAATGGGAGGCGCAGGGACATGCGGCTGATGAGAAGGTGAGCTGGTGACGGTGACTACTGTCCCAGCTTTTTTCTTGCCATAATCGCTGCTTCATCCTCTATGTTGCAGTTAAGCCTGAATACAGGGACGGCGTCAATAAGCCTGTCGGCAAATGCCAGGCTTTCCTCAACCATGCCGCGGGTCCAGGAATGTGAGATAATCCGCTGTGCGACTGAAAGCTGCTTTTCGTCGGCTGCAAGTTCGGTGATTGAATTGGAGGCTGACTGGCGAAGGAGCACAATCCCGCCAAGCGGGTAGCTGGAGGTGGTGTAAAGCCCGGAGGTTCCGCACCACGGTATCCCATATACCATGGGCCTGCCGTTCTCAAAGCCCACCAGGTTGATGTCGCCATTGAGGTATGGCGCGCCGAACAGCCTGTGCCATATGTCGGCGTGTGTGGATTTTCCGGTTCCTGACGGGGCGGAGAACAGCACAGCCCGTCCATCCCACAGAACTGATGCGGAATGGATGGCACGCAGGCCGTGCATTGCACCCACATACAGCAGTGCGTTGCGAAGCCCGTGGAAAAGCTCATCCCTGCCCTCGGCGCAGGTGTCCAGGTCATGGTAAAACCATGCGTGTGAGCCGTCCTTCGCCAGTCGGCAAAGCCGAAGGTGCCTGTTGGCAGGGTATATCAATGTATACGTGTCACCGTTGTCGATTACATTCATCAGTGGATGGCATAAAATCATGCTGCCTGAATCGCATAGCAGTGGGGGTGCGGGCTGTATGCTCCATCTTTGTGCCATTTTTTCATTCGAATGGCATTCACAGGCATTTGCCTTGAAGTCCAGCAGTGAGCTGTGTAGCAGCTCTGCAGGTCCGTCATAGCTTACCATGATTTTCCCGAATGAAAATGTCAGGGCTTCGTCAGGTGCTTGGCACAGTCCTTTGCCTTCACGCAAAATTCCGTTATCAATCAGACTTTTTAAAAATATATTGACATCGGAGGAAACATTTTCACGGCAGGAATCATCAAGCCCGCACTGCTCCATGAGAAGCAGGGTGAGCCTGTGTGAAAGGTCTGTGGCTTCCATGCCGGGCTTTGCCATGCCTGTCATTTGCTCCCACAGGAACGCCCCCGTTTCGTTGATTTTAAGCGGGTGACTGTGATTGGCGAGCTCCTGCCCCAGCGGGAGCAGGTAGTGTTCGTTATGCAGTTTTGCCATATAGTAATCATTTGAAATATACATGATGTATAGTATAGCAATGCCATGAAAAAAAATCCACGAAAATACACGAAAAATGCAAAAAAACGATTGACAATATCGCACGTCACCAATATTATTGATATGATAGTCCTATGGGACTAGTAACTTTTTGGAGAATACGAAAGGAGACAGACTAATGAGATACGAACAACCGGTAATCCTTGACGTAGATAACGAATTTGAGGGTGTGTTTGCCGCAAGCGGTAATGATGACCAGGAGGTTAAAAGGTGCCGCAATGGCAGGCGTGAAGCCAATCCTGGCTCTGATTTGTGCCAGGTATGCTCAGTATCAGGCGGAACCTTGAAGGCGCCGCGCCCAGGTGAATCCGTGAGCAGGACGGATTACAAGGGATGCCCGGATGGCATGCCGGAGAAGGAATGATATTTGGTGCTTGTGGGCAGGATGCGGTTGCATTCTGCCCTTGATTTTTTACGCAGGATGAAAGTCTGGGGAATGGGGGAGTATATGGGGAAGGAGATAGCACACAATGACCTTGAGAAGATGCTTCGTCAGGGTTATGACATACAGGTAAAGCCGCATGGTTACAGCATGTATCCGCTGATTGTGCCCGGGAGGGATGCGGTGATAGTTGAAAAGGCAAATCCGTCAAGGCTTAAGCGGGGTGACGTGGTGCTGTACAGAAGGGACCATGGAATACTTGTGCTGCACCGCATATGTAAAATCAGGAAGGACGGGGTATACCTTGTCGGTGACAACCAAAGCGACGTGGAGGGACCGCTGCGCCCTGACCAGATAAAGGGTAGGATGACAGTGGTCATGCGCAATGGCAGGGACATACCCGTGGATGATTTCAGGTACAGGCTTTTGACGGGGCTTTGGCTTTTCCTGCTGCCGGTGCGTGACCCAATCAAGGACGTTGCACACTGGTTTAAGGAGGGATTCCTTGGAATTAGAAAGTGGGTGTTGAATTTAAGGCATTAATTTCTTATAATAAAAATGATGTCGAAAAATGTATATATGTGAAGCACAGAAAATGAGTGACAGCGTTGCATTCCCAACCACTAGGGACTTCACGGAAGGGGGAACAATTGGCCAAGGAACTTATGGTTTCGGATATTACGGTGGGGATGAAGCTGGCAGAGGATATTAGGAATCCTTTTGGAAATGTCCTGGCAACTGCCGGAACAGTGATTGACAACAAGATTCTGTCGGTAATGAAGATGAGCAGAATCCACAGGGCAAGGGTTGAGAACTCGGAGGCTGAGGTCCGTGAGTATCTTGACAGGAGGGGAAGCCTCAGGGGTGACATGATTGGATGCCGCAACAAGACGGTATTTTCCTCGGAGCAGGCGGTGGAGTCCATCGTTGACAATATGATGGAATTTATCATCAGTTCAGGCAATGAGGTTGAGTACGTTGACCTGCTGAGTAGGATGAAGCAGCATTCGGAGACTGTCTTCGCACATTCGGTGAATGTGGCGATGATATGCCACCAATACGCACTATGGAATAACCTTCCGCCACAGAAGAACAGGGAGCTTGTGCTTGCAGGGCTGATTCATGACGTGGGGAAGATGGAGGTTCCGGTGAGCATACTTGATTCCGTTAAGCCGCTTACGGAGGCGGAATTCGTGAAGGTGCGCAAGCATGCCATTGACGGTTACGTTCTACTCAAGAACAGCAAAATACCTGAGATAATCAAAAGACCCGTGATTGACCACCATGAGCGCTGTGACGGCTCAGGCTACCCGATGGGGTATTCCTTCGTGCAGATTAGCGAGTATGGAAGGATAATAGGCGTCATAGATTCCTATGAGGCGATGACGGCAAGGAGGGCATACAGGAACAGCCTTTGCCCATTTGAGATAATCAACATCATGACCAAGGATTCCGATGGCAAATATGACGGCAGCGTCATGGATAACCTGTTTTTCAATGTGCTTGGGACCTATGTCGGGGGCAAGGTGCTTTTGTCCAACGGCTACACGGTGCGCCTGAAGGCACTGAACAAGCACGCACTCACCACTCCGGTTGTGGAAATCAACGGGCAGTCCATTGACCTTTCAATAGAGCAGGCGCGCCGGAAGGACATCAGGGTGGTAAAGGTTGTGACTGAGGAATAGGGGCGCTGATGTTGACATTATAGGTGTTAATTGGTATAATAATGTTTCCACGCGGCTGGGGAGGTAGCGGTTCCCTGTACCTGCAATCCGCTATAGCAGGAGTTATGCTTTGCCTCGGGTGGTCTATGGATGGAGCTGCCCGGAAGAAGTGGTGATGACGCTTGGGCCTTTCGCAACGGAAATTCATGAACCATGTCAGGACGGGAACGTAGCAGCATTAAGTGAAAGCTTTCGTGTGCCGGAAGTAAACCTGAGTCGAGCTAACTGGTCCGGTAACGTCTGTTGATAGCCGCACAAAGCAAGGCGCGTGGTTTTTTACGATTAGGTGTAGGCGTGATGGAGGGTACGTACAATGAGAAAGATTGGAATTCTTACAAGTGGCGGTGACTGCCAGTGCCTTAACGCAACCATGCGCGGGGTGGCAAAGGGACTGTATGGCTCGGGCGATAATTTCCAGATTATCGGGTTTGAGGATGGCTACAAGGGTCTCATGTATGAGAATTACAAAATCATGCAGCCAGGGGATTTTTCAGGCATACTTACAGAGGGAGGCACGATTCTTGGAACATCAAGGCAGCCTTTCAAGCTGATGAGGGAACCTGATGAGAACGGGCTTAACAAGGTTGAGGCAATGAAGCAGACGTATTCAAGGCTTGGGCTTGAGTGCCTTGTCGTGCTGGGGGGCAACGGCTCCCAGAAGACGGCCAACCTGTTGAGCGAGGAAGGGCTTAACGTGGTTTCCCTTCCGAAGACGATAGACAATGACCTGTGGGGAACTGATGAGACATTCGGCTTCCAGAGCGCCATAGACGTGGCGGCAGGTGCAATAGACAACATTCATACGACCGCCAATTCACATGGCAGGATTTTCATAGTTGAGATTATGGGGCACAAGGTTGGCTGGCTTACGCTTTATGCGGGAATTGCCAGCGGTGCTGACATCATTCTGATACCTGAGATTCCGTATGACATTAACAAGGTTGCCAAGGCAATCGAGAACAGAAGCAGGCAGGGAAAGAGATTTTCCATAATTGCCGTGGCAGAGGGCGCGATTTCCAAGGAGGATGCGGCACTGTCCAAGAAGGAGCTGAAGGAGAAGAGGAAGAATCCTTCATTTCCGTCGGTGTCCTATGAGCTTGGCGACAGGCTTCAGAAGCTTACCGGACAGGAAATCCGCGTGACAATTCCAGGGCACATGCAGAGGGGCGGAAGCCCATGTCCGTATGACAGGGTGCTTTCCTCCAGGTTTGGCGCTGCGGCTGCTGAATTGATAATCAACAAGGAATATGGTTACATGGTTGGGCTTAAGGCAGGGGAGATTGTGAAGGTTCCCCTCAAGGATGTTGCGGGAAAGCTCAAGCTTGTTTCACCTGATTCCTCAATCGTTAAGGAAGCCAAGAGGCTGGGAATCAGCTTTGGCGAATAGGGGTAAGCAAAACAATGTCGTACACTGCATTATATCGCAAATGGAGACCAGACCGCTTTGATGACGTGAAGGGGCAGGATGCCATCGTCACAACGCTGAAGAACCAGGTGCGCAATGACCGCATAGGGCATGCATACCTGTTCTGCGGTACAAGGGGAACGGGAAAGACCACGGTGGCGAAGATATTTGCAAGGACGGTGAATTGTGAGAATCCGGTTGACGGCAATCCCTGTGGTGAATGTCCGACCTGCAGGGCGATAGCGTCCGGGGCCTCCATGAATGTCATGGAGATTGACGCAGCCTCCAACAATGGTGTCGATGACATCAGGCGCATCAGGGAGGAGGTTCAGTATTCCCCCACAACCGGCAGATACAAGGTATATATAATTGACGAGGTCCATATGCTTTCACTGGGGGCCTTCAATGCCCTGCTTAAGACATTGGAGGAGCCCCCTTCCTATGTAATCTTCATATTGGCAACGACGGAGACCCACAAGATTCCGGTGACAATCATGTCACGGTGCCAGAGGTATGATTTCAAGAGGATTACGGTGGATACGATAACGGCGAGGCTTTCGGAGCTTTCTGCCGCAGAGGGCGTGTCCGTGGAGGACAAGGCGCTAAGGTACATTGCCAAGGCAGCCGATGGTGCAATGAGGGATGCGTTGAGCCTCCTTGACCAGTGCATGGCATTTTACCTGGGGAAGGAGCTTAAGTATGACAATGTGCTTGAGGTTCTTGGCGCCGTGGACACGGAGGTTTTTTCAAGGCTTCTGCGAATGGTTGTCGGCAATGACACGCTGGGCTGCATAGGGCTTCTTGACGAGATGGTGATGCAGGGCAGGGATTTGGGGCAGTTTGTCACGGATTTCACCTGGTATCTGAGGAATCTCTTGATTCTAAAGACTTCTCCCGACGGGGAGGATGCAATAGACATGTCAACGGACAACCTGACCCTGCTGCGTGAGGAGTGCGGCATGGTTGACGTGGATTCCATCATGCGGTTCATAAGGATATTTTCCGAGCTGTCCAATGAGGTCAAGTATTCAGGACAGAAGAGGGTGCTTGTGGAGGTTGCCCTGATTAAGCTCACAAGACCTGCAATTGAGCAGACGAGGGACATTGGGGAGCTTGCGGGCAGGGTTGCAGTGCTTGAAAAGCGTCTTGATGAGGGGCTGGTAAATGTACAGGCGGTTTCGCAGCAGCCTGCCGCACAGGGCGGTACGGCGCAGTCCTCCGGTGCGCAGGAGGCAGCGGTGGCAATGGAGTCAATGCCTGACGCTACGGGAGAGGATTTTGACAGGATTGTGAATGGCTGGGGTACTTTGGTTCAGAGGGTATCTTCTGAGGCTTCATGGGCGTACAGCATTCTCAGGGGGTCATACGTTCAGGTTTCTGATGATGGCAGTGGGCTTGTGCTTCACGTGGCTGACACCATAAAGAGAAATTTCCTGTTGGACGGGAAGTCGGGGCTTTCTGATTTGGAAGGGCTCATAGCCAATGGCTTTGGTGTCCGTGCAAACATTGCAAGGGTGATTGCCGACGAGCAGGAGGAGGATGACCGGAGCAGGATGGCTGTTGTTGAGAGCAGCATTAATGTTGATATAATCAATGATGATAGTGAGGAGGACATATAATGGCTAAGAGAGGCGGTTTTCAGGGCGGCATGCCCGGCAACATGAACAACCTTATGAAGCAGGCGCAGAGAATGCAGCGCCAGATGGAGGAGAGTACCAAGGAGCTTGAGACAAAGGAATTCACGGCAGCGGCAGGCGGCGGTGCGGTGTCCGTCACAATCAACGGAAAGAGGGAGATTACGGGCGTAACGCTTACACCTGAGGTTGTTGACCCTGATGACATTGAGATGCTGCAGGATTTGATTGCCGCGGCAGTCAACGAGGCAATACGCAAGGTGGATGAGGAGTCGCAGGCGCAGATGTCCAGGATTACAGGGGGAATTGGCGGAATGGGCGGCGGATTCCCATTTTGATGTGAAGCTTATTAGAGAGAGGCCCGTGGATGGATTTATACGGAAGTCAGATTTCAAGGTTAATAGAGGAACTTGCAAGTTTGCCAGGGGTTGGGGCTAAGTCAGCCCAGCGCTTGGCATTTCACATAATCAACATGCCGAAGGAGCACGTGGAGGCGCTTGCCGACGCAATTGTGTCAGCCAAGTCCAACGTAAGGTACTGCAGGGAATGCAACACCCTGACAGACCAGGAGCTTTGTCCCGTGTGCGCCAACACAAAGCGTGACCACAGGACAATCATGGTGGTTGAGACGCCAAGGGACATGGCGGCATATGAGAAAACCGGCAAATATGATGGTGTATACCATGTGCTGCATGGTGCAATCTCACCGACCCTGGGCATAGGCCCGAAGGACATTAAGCTGAAGGAGCTCATGCAAAGGCTGCAGCAGGACGTGGATGAGGTCATAATTGCCACCAATTCAAGCCTTGAGGGTGAGACCACGGCAATGTACATAAGCAAGCTCATTAAGCCGACGGGAATCAGGGTGAGCAGGATAGCAAGCGGCGTCCCGGTTGGCGGCGATTTGGAGTACATTGATGAGGTTACGCTGCTTAGGGCACTGGAAGGGCGTGTCAGCCTGTGAGCCCGGTGATGGCTGGGGCAGATGTGGCGCAGGGGACGCAGGGGCAGGATTATGGCACAGGAACATATTTTACAAAATGACATAACGCAGGAACACAGGGCGAGAATGTTGAACCTGAAAAAGTATTATCCTTTTTTCAGGCTGTGTGAGGTTAGCTTTGACTCCTTTAAGCAGGGGCAGTATGCCAGCCTTGACATGGGCTTCATTCTCATGGCTGTCCTGCGTTTTTTCATTGAGGAAAACAGCTTCAAGGAGAAGGAGGTCACATACCCTGAGTATGTGGAATTCATGGGCAAATGCCTCAGGCGTGACTTTGGCTACGAGCTGCCAAGGGAGGAGTCAAAGGACATAGCGGATTATGTTTTTGACAAAATCAGGAACGATGGCAGACCCTTTGAATTTGCGTATTATGACCCTGCCGAGAGAAAGCGGAGGGTGTCCAGGATGAGGCTGATAGAAAGCCGCATAAGGGATAATACCGTCTGGTACTCAATCAGTGCGGATGCGGTTGAGTTTTACCTTGACACCAAGGAAATCAAGGAGGAGAGCAGGATAAGCGTGCAGCAGCTTCTTCTTGAAAAGATGATACGCGCCCAGAACTTCAGCGGCGGGGCGCAGGTGGTGGAGCGCATCAACGGTGAGGTTGAGAGGCTCATGCTGAAGAAAAAGGACATAACGGACCTTTTTGCCGTTGATGTGTTTGCCGGGCTTTCGGCATACCGTGAATTTTTTGACACGGGTGTCAAATGGTTTGAGGATGAGCAGAGGCTTTTCAGGAAGAACAAGGAGCTGATTCAGGCAGCGCTTGCAAGGCTGGAGAACGAGTCAGCGGTCAGGAATGAAAAGTATTTTTCGGTGGTGGAGGAGATATATGAGCTGGACAGCCAGCTAAAGGTTGCGATGAACAGGCACGGGGAGCTTCTGCAGGCGTGCATGGACATGCAGAAGCTGACGGATGACGTGATTAGGCGCAACAAGCTGAGCAGGCTCCGCACCCACTGCGATTACAGGCGGATGCTGGAGCAAATGCTTCGGGAGGACAATACGGCGCCGATGGTCCTGATGGTGCAGGCAATGCTAAAGCCCCGCATAATCAAGAGGCTTGCCCCCTCCGGGATTGACCAGTGCCTTGATTACAGGGCAGGCAGGCGCACTGAGGAGAAGGAGTCCGTGGTGTCAGGGGAGCAGGACATTACATTTGCGGATGAGGTGGAGGATGAGCGCATAAGCCATAACTACGGCTTTTTTGCAAAATGCATAATCAGCCGCCTGAAGGAACGGGAAAGCCTTCTTTTGTCGGAGCTTCATGGGCTTTGGAGGCAGGAGTATGGCGACGTGGCGGACAGGATAATCAGGAATTGTGATTATTATTCATTTCTGGTGCATTTGTGCCAGAGGAGCAGCTATGACCTTGCCGGTGGTGCGGGTGGGGATGACACGTTCCTGGACGGCATATTGAGAAAGGAGCTTGCGGACTATGACTGCGGGCGTGTAAAGGGCTTCCTGGTGGAGCCGGTTGAAGGGGAAAATGTTGACATTGCGGAAGGCATCTGCGTGGGCGAGCTTCGCCTTGTGAGGATTGCCGCGGAATAGAAGCTTAGTGTTAGTAATTGGCATGGATGGGGATTGGCATATGGAAAACAGGAATTTGGACAAGGCGTTGGATATTGTGTCACGGCTTCTCATGGGTGAGGAGGTGTCAGAGGGGGGGACTAATGGTGCCTTGTACCAGGAATACAACACCAACGGCGAGATATATGACACTGTGAGGATGTCCCTAGCGAAGCTCAACCTTAACCTGTACGAGTACGGCAATGGGCTGTACATAAGCCCTGGGGAGAATAACAGGGTGTTTGGCTATTCCAATGAGGAGCTTAAGAAGGAAATTGGCGTCAGGAACAACAGGGAGCTTTATCTGGCATATTTTGTCATATATGACATATTAACATTTTTTTACAATTCCTCGGATGGCGGAACATACACGGAATTTGCGAGGGTTGAGGAGATTGTGTCAGGGGTTGATGCGGCGCTGAAGGGGCTGCTTGACACCGAGGACGGGCTTGTGCCTGAGGAGGTTGATGATGGGGGCTTTACCCAGATTGCCCTTTGCTGGGACCAGCTTCCCGCAGCCGCCAACGAGCTTGCGGACACAAGGGCGTCACGCGGCACCAAGGCAGGGTTCGTGAAGCTGGTGTTCGCATTTCTTGTGCGGCAGGAGCTATTTCTTGAGGCGTCGGGCAGGTTTTACCCAAAGCCGAGGTTCAGGGCGCTTGCGGAGAATTATTTTGAGGAGTACAAGGGCAGGCTTTTCCAGGCCATGAAGAAGAGGGAGGATGTCAGGAATGCCACAGATTAACAGGATTCGTGTCAATAATGTGAAGTACAATTTCGGCACCCAGTATTATGATGACTTCATGATGCGCTTTTCGGGGAAGAATACCATATATGACCTTGCAAATGGCGGCGGAAAGAGCCTTTTGATGCTCCTTTTGCTCCAGAACATGATACCAAACTGCACACTTGACGAAAAGCAGCCGATTGAGAAGCTGTTCCGCGGGGACAGCGGCAACACAGCAATACATTCGCTGATAGAGTGGAACCTTGAGCCATGCTACCAAAAGGAGGGCTTCAGGTACATGCTCACGGGCTTTTGCGCCAGGAAGGCAAGGGACGGCGAGACGGCGGAAGGGACAAGGGACACGGCCAGCATAGAGTATTACAATTACTGCATTTTCTATAGGGAGCTGGGGGAGAATGACATTAAGAACCTCCCTCTGCAAAAGGGTGACGAGAGGATTACATACCAGGAGCTCAGGGATTACCTGAGGGACCTTGAGAAGAGGGATTTTGGCGTGTCTGTCAGGATATTTGACAGGAAGGGGGATTACCAGGCTTTCATAAGCAATTATGGAATCCATGAAAGCGCATGGGAGATAATCAGGGGAATCAACAAGACCGAGGGGCATGTCAGGACATATTTTGAAACCAATTACAGGACAGGGCGCAAGGTGGTTGAGGACCTCCTCATAGAGGAGATAATACAGAAATCCTTTGCCAACAGGTTTGGGGCTGATGACGAGGATGCAAGGATGGCGCAGACGCTCCTTGACATCAAGGACAAGCTTGTTGAGCTGTCGAAAAAGCATGGACAGCTTCACAGGTATGATGAGCAGATTCAGGCAATCAGTGATTTTAGCGCGCAGCTTGGGGACTTCAGGGACATTTTCAATGACAAGGAAAGAAAGCAGGGGGAGCTTGTTGGCATGCTGTCCGCCGCAAGGGAGAGGCTTGGCCAGGTTGAGCAAGAGATAACGGGGACAAAGACGGAGCTTGCCGAGCTGGAGGGCAGGCTTTTTGACGAGCAGAAAAGGATTGACACCGCACGTGTCATGGAGGAGCAGAGGTCCAGGGCTGAGGTTGGAAAGCTCAACGAGGAGGCGTACCTTGAGAGGGAAGCAATTCTTAAGGAATCCGCAAGGCTTCGCGATGACCTCGCAATGCTGGAGTGCCTTGAGGAATATGCCCAGTATTCGCAATACATGAGGCAGTTGGGTGAAATCAACCAAATCATGGAAAACAGGCTCCGTGACCATGAGGACATAACGCATGAGATGCGTGGGCTGGCCGCCATAAGGAAGGAAAGGGATGACAAGTCGCTTGATGAGGCAAATGAAAGGCTTGGCGTGCTGAACGGTGAGCTTGAGGATGCCAGGAGGCAGCTTTCCGCAGGGGAGTCCCTTGTCATGCAGAAGGAGAAGGAAGCCGCACTGGTGCAGGGAAGAAGGGAGCTTCTTGCAGAACAGGTAAGGAGCTATGAACAGCAGTTAGGCGCAGCGCTTGCAAAGGCTTCACTTGTGGTTCCTGAGGAGGCACAGAAGGATCTTGACAGGCTTCGTGACGGCATTGGTGACGACAGGGACAGGCTTGCCCAGGCGAGAAGTACGCAGGAGGCGGACAGGGATGCACATGGACGCAGGCTTGGGCTCAAAAGCCAGCTTGAGGGTGAGCTTGAGTGGGAGAGGAGTAAAATCAGGGCGGCAGGGGAACGGCTTGAAAACAGTGATGCCGTAAGTCTGGCAAGCCTTGAGGAGGTGTATGGCTGCAAGGGTGCGGCAAGGCTTGTGAAGGCGATAGGCGACGTCCTGAATGGGGCTGCACTCAAGGCAAGGGAGCTTGAGGAGGACATCCTTGGGATGGAGACTTACGTTGCCAATCTGGAGCATGGCAGGTATGAGTGTGACGGCACGGAGTACCACAAGCTCAAGGCATACCTTGAAGAGCAGTATGGCGAGGATGTCATGACCGGGACTGACTGGTATGCCACCCTCAACATGGGGCAGAGGCGGGATGTGCTGAAAAGGGTTCCGTTCCTGCATTATGGCTTTGTCATTAAAAATGATTTTGAGAGGATTAAGGAGGACACAAGGCTCTGGGAGTTCAACAAGGGCTCCTACGCAATCCCGATAATCAGTGAAAATGTCATATATGACATGAAGCTGGAGGTGAACACGGAGCTTGTGGTGTTCTCCGCAAGAAACCTGTCCTTCCTGACGGATGCGGGAAGGCTTGAGACGGAGAAGCGCCAGTGGCTTGAGGAGATAGATGCGAAAAGGTCCGAGCTTGAGCATGTCAATGACAGGAAGGACGTCATAAGCGGCGATTATGAGAAGGCATTTGAGGCAATGCTTCGGGAAAGGTCGGGGGATGACCCGCAGACCATCCTGGATGCGGCGCTTCGCAGGCAGTCGGAGCTTGAGGGACAGCTAAAGGAGTGTGATGCCGCAATCCTTGGGCTTGAGGAGCGAATTGAGGCACAGGGTAGACTGGCTGCGGGGCTTGAGGAGTCAATTGCGGCTGCAGGCGAACGTGCGTCTGCCTGCGAGGAGGTTGTGCGAATCGACCATGAGCTTGGGGTGGCAATATCCGCACGGGATGAGGCGGCAGCTCAGGGCAAGGGCATATTTGACAGGCTGAATGAGGCAAGGGAGGAGCTGGAGCCTGCAAGGAAGCTTGTGAAAGCCACGGCTGGCAGGCTTGCCGCCGCTGAGGCGGAGATTAGGCGAATTCGTGACAGGTGGCAGCAGTATGACACATATCATGTGGCAGGGGAAAATGCCCCTGACGGGCTCCTGGTGGATGGCACAAGGGCTGCCGACCTTGCGGATGACAGCCTTGACGCCAGGTTTTTTGCCCTGAAGTCGATAGTGGAGCAGGATTCAAGGGACATAACCGACAAGGAAAGGCTGAAGGCACATTACATGCAGTCCATGGAAAGGTGCAAAAGGTCGATTGAATACAAGGGGCTTGATTTTGAAAGGGTAAGGGAATATGCCGTTGAGAATGGCGGCGCAGGGGATATTGGCGAAGACGGCGGTGCAAGGCGCATTGAGCTTAGGAAGGAGCTTGAGGGGTATGATGAAAGGCTCCGGCAGGTGGCGGACAGGCTTGATTCCCAAAGTGCGATGTACAACAGGCTTGACGGAAGCATTTCCCATGGGATAAGCCAGATAGAGGAAAGGTACGGAAGCTTTGAGAAATTTGAGTGCGAAAGCCCGGCTGCATTTATCGAGCAGCACAAGGCGCTGGTGGCAAGGCTAAAGGGTGACAAAAAGCAGCTTACGGAAGCCCTTGGGACAGTAAATGGTGAGCGCACGGGGCTTGAGCTTTGCGTCAGGGACATGGAGCGAATCATAAGGAAGTCAGGGCTTGAGGAGCTTGCCGCGCAACCCGTGGAAAATGCGGACTACACCTCATATGAGGAGGTGCAGGGGCAGCTTGAGGCAATAATGCGCAGGGAGTCAAGGCGCAGGGAGGCATTTGCAAGGGAGAAAAGGGAACTTGCCGCAAGGCTTCGCAGCCTTGGGGGCGAGGAGCTTGCGGATGAGGTTGAGAAAAGCCTTGAGGCACCGCTGGATGCGGAAGGGTGTGACACATTAATCAGCCGCCTTGAGGAAACCAATTCCTACATAGGGTACGAAAAGGAGAGGATTAGTGAGGGCATCCGTGACATGGAGCGCATCAAGGAGAGTTTTGAGAACAGGTGCATACAGACCTGCTGCAACATCAAGACGGAGCTTGACAGGCTTCCGCAGCTTTCCACCATCAACATGGATGGCGAGGTCATAAGGATAATCGGGCTTTCGGTTCCGTATGTCAGGGAGGAGCAGTACCATGAGCGCATGTCCTCCTACATTGACGAGACCGTGACGGCGGCGGAGAGCTTTGCGACTGAGGCGGACAGGCTTGCGTTCATCAGGAACAGGCTTGCCTGGAAGCGGATGTTTTCCGTGATAGTCACGGACATGAACGGCATAAAGGTGAACCTTTACAAGAGGGAGAGAATCAAGGACCAGAGCCGCTACCTAAGGTATGAGGAGGCCGTGGGCAGCACGGGACAGTCGCAAGGCATATACATACAGTTCCTTATAGGTATAATTAATTATATTACAAATGTAAATGCGCCAGCCAGGGAGGCGGCTGCGCTTGGAAAGACCATATTCATTGACAATCCGTTTGGTGCGGCAAAGGACACATACATATGGGAGCCAATATTCAAGCTGCTTGAAACCAACCATGTGCAGCTCATTGTGCCTGCAAGGGGTGCCACGCCTGCAATCACGGGCAGGTTTGACGTGAATTACATACTGGGGCAGAAGCTGGTGGATTCACGGCAGCAGACGGTGGTTGTGGATTACCACAGCCGTGTGGAGAGAAATGAGCTTGAGTATGAGAGGCTTGAATATGAGCAGCAAACATTGAAAGTATTTTGACAAGGATAATCTGCTGTGGTACACTTATGGCGTGTGTGTGTAATTATAGTGAAAAGGTGGCGAAATCGTGGATAAATACGAATTTAACCTAAAACTTGAGCAGATAAAAAAGCTTGCGGCCAGGAAGGATTACAAGGCGGCAGCACAGATAGCCAACCAGATAGACTGCAGGAAGGTGAGGGACTGGGCTACCATTGCCACCATCATCAACGTGCAGGAGGCGGCTGGCTATTATGATGATGCCAGGGATACTGCAATATTGGCATATGAGCGCAACCAGGGCGGAAGAAAGCTGGTGTACAAGCTGGCAGAGCTTCTGATACGCTTAGGGCAGCTCAGGAGTGCCGAGGAGATTTATGAGGAGTATGTTCACCTTGCACCGAGGGATGTCAACCGGTACAAGCTGGAGTACAAGCTGAGGAAGGCACAGAATGCCAACGTCAGCACACTCATTTCCATATTGGAGCAGTACCACGCACAGGAAGATACGGATGAGAAATATACATATGAGCTGGCACAGCTTTACAGCTATGCCGGAATGGCGGACAAGTGCGTCCGCATATGTGATGACATAATATTGATGTTCAGGGATGGGGATTACGTTGCCAATGCAATCAAGCTGAAGCAGCAGTATACCTCCATCACCAATACCCAGCAGCTCATATATGAGGAGGCGGTTAAGAAGACCAGCCCTGATGATGCCGAGCAGACGAAGGAAATCATGTACGCCAAGGCTAGGGAGCAGGCGGACATGAATGACGAGATGGAGGCGGAGCTTGAGGGAAGCCAGGAACAGGATGATTCCTCCCTCACGGTGGGAAGGATAATGCAGGAGTCCTTCAAGCTGCAGGGTGAAGCCCCTGTGAACACTGACAATCCTGACGGGCCATCACTTGACCTCATCCAGAACAAGGCAGACATCAAGACGCAGAATTTCTTCAAGGCACTCATAAGCCATGTGATGGAGAAGGGAGCCAAGGAAGAGGAGCTTCTTGAGGAAGAGGATTATGTCGATGGGCAGCCGGTGGAGGCTGGGGACATTGTTGACGGTGAAGGCATTGCGGACGGTGAGGACATTGCAGGCAGTAATGACTTGTCGGGGGAGCAGGCTGCGACGTCCGAGGCTGAAGCCCAGGAGGAGCCTCGCTCCAGAAGCATAGATGATGCGAAAAAGTCACTTGACAGCCTTATATCAAGGGCAAGGCAGAGCCTTGAGGACAATTATGAAAATGTAAGGCAGCAGAACAGGGAGGATGACATTGCCGCCGCTGCGGAGTCCATAAGGGTGCCGGACGGGGATGGAAGCCTGTACGACACAAGGAGCATTCAGGCGGAGCTTGCAAGGAACCTTGAGGCCGTCCTTGATGATGATGTCACGGAAATCAGTGAGTTCAAGACCCATACCAGGGACATCAGGGGGCACATAATAAATGAAGCGTCGCAGGGTGACAACCGTGGCGGACGTGATGCCGTGTCGGATGAGGCTTCCTATGAGGATGCGCAGATTGAGGGACAGATGAGCCTGTCCGACTGGATGGAGTCGGTAAATGAGGAGAAGTACGGAAACCGCGTGACCAAGGAGTTTTCCAAGGCACAGTTGGAGCATGAGCTTGCCCTCAGGGAATCCAAGGAAGAGGCATATGACAGGCTCATGGCAAAGCAGAAGGAGGAGGCAAGGAAGAACGGCGAGCCTTTTGACGAGGAAGCGGCAAAGCTTGTTGCAAGGCAGCAGCTGGTTCTCCAGTCAGTGAAGACCGACCTTGCAATCAGGACGGGGAAGGCAACCGCAGGACTTGAGGCGGATGCAAAGCTAAAGCGGGATGATGATAAAATCTGGCTTTTCAACTACAAGAATGAAAACGCCGAGGCGGCTGCAATGAAGCTTCGCCAGGAGGAGCTTGCAAGGCAGATTCAGGAAACCATGAACGGTACGGCTGGGGAAGCGGAGCCTGACACGGAGGAGGAAGTGTTTGACGTGGAGGACGCCGGCGAGGGTGGCTATGAGGAGCAGCCTGAGGACGGATACGCTGACGAAGGCTATGACGAAGACTATGATGATTATGATGGGGAATCGGAGTATTCAGATGATGAGGAGTATTCGGATGATGAGGAGTACGGCAGGGTTGATGAGCCGGATTCTGATGAGTATGATGATGAGCCAGAGTATGACGAGGAGGAAGAAGACTTTCTTGACGGTGATGAAGAGCCGCGCAGTGTGAGGGAAATCTTCCATTTTGGCAGAAGGAAGGACAAGAAGCCACAGTCACACTACGAGCAGGATGAGGACGAGGAGCAGGATTACTATGATGAGGAGCCTGAGGAGATACGCCCTGAGATTCCAAGGGATGTAAGGAAGTTCTTCAGCAAATACGGTGAGATGGATGGTGTCACGGCACAGCTTGCCGAGTATTTTGCGGCGGTTCCGTCAGAGATGGGCAGGAAGACCTCGTCAACAGGCAATATAATCATTGGCGGCAACAGAAGCTCTGACAAGGTGGGGCTTGCCAAGAACCTCGCCAGGGCGCTCATCCAGATGTACCCTGAGCAGCTCAAGAACATAGCCAAGACAACCGGAAAGAGCATCAACGAAAGGGGAATCATACGTTCTTTGTCAAAGCTTCGCAGCACTGTGTTCATCATAGAGGATGCGGGCCAGATACAGCCAAAGAGGATTACGGAGCTTTTGTCCGTGATGGACCAGGATACAGGCGGAATGGTGGTAATACTCACCGATTCAGACACGGAGCTTGGGGTGCTTCTGGGTGTCAATCCCGACCTTACGGATAATTTCAACCACAGGATAACGATTAAGCAGTACGCCGTTGCGGAGCTTGTGGAGCTCGCAAGGAAATACGCTACAAAGCGTCAGTATGTTGTCAATGATGATGCGCTTACGTCCCTCTACATGAAGATTAACAGCCTTAACAAGGAATATGATTATGTGAGGACGGATGACGTGAAGGAAATCATTGACATGGCAATCATGAAGGCTGAACGCCGCGCATCAAAGAGGCTGTTTGGCAGGCACACAAGACGGGGTGGGGAGTATTTTGTTTTGACGGAAGCGGATTTTAAGGAATAATTAAAAGAATTGGAGATATGTAATGAACAGCTCAATAGATAATCTTTCAGTTAATGCAATAAGAATCCTGTCAGCAGATGCAATACAAAAGGCGAATTCCGGACACCCTGGACTTCCGCTTGGCGCCGCACCCATGGGGTATGAGTTATGGGCAAGGCATATGGTGCACAATCCTGCCAACCCTGAATTTCCCAACAGGGACAGGTTCATCCTGTCAGGGGGGCATGGCTCGATGCTTCTCTACTCGCTGCTCCACCTTTTTGGATATGGAGATTTGGGCATTGAGGATTTAAAGGAATTCAGGCAGCTTGGCTCAAGAACACCGGGGCATCCGGAATACGGCCACACGGCAGGGGTTGAGGCGACAACGGGCCCATTGGGCGCAGGCATGGGGATGGCGGTTGGAATGGCAATTGCCGAGACGCATCTTGCATCCGTGTTCAATAGGGATGGCTTTGACGTGGTTGACCATTATACATATGTCCTGGGCGGTGACGGCTGCATGATGGAGGGCATAAGCTCGGAGGCATTTTCCCTGGCGGGAACGCTTAAGCTTGGAAAGCTCATCGTGCTGTATGATTCCAACAACATATCAATTGAGGGAAGCACGGACATTGCGTTTACAGAAAATGTTGAGGAGAGGTTCAAGGCATTTGGCTTCCAGACACTTGACGTGGCTGATGGCAATGACCTTGGGGCAATCGGCAGGGCAATTGAGGAGGCAAAGGCTGACAAGACAAGACCCACGCTGATTACCGTACATACACAGATAGGCTATGGCTGTCCTGCAAAGCAGGGCAAGGCAAGCGCACATGGCGAGCCGCTTGGCGCTGACAATGTGGCTGCACTCCGTGACAATCTCGGCTGGCAGTATGATGAGGCATTCGAGGTTCCACAGGAGGTGTATGACAACTTCCGGGAGCTTGCAAGGAGGGGCGAGGAAGCAGAGGCGCAGTGGAACGCATTGTTTGGTGAATATTGCGCCAAATACCCTGACATGAAGAAGCTCTGGGATGAATACAATGGTGAAAATGCGCGCCTTGAGGAGCTTCTTGGCTCTGATGAATACTGGGCTCGGGGCGACAAGGCGGAAGCTACCCGCGGAATATCAGGAAGGGTGCTGAACCAGATTAAGGAGGTCATGCCAAACCTCATTGGCGGTTCCGCAGACCTTGCACCGTCCAACAAGACCAACATGAAGGACAAGGGTGATTATTCCGCTGACAACAGGGGAGGAAGCAACATGCACTTTGGTGTGCGTGAGCTTGCAATGACCGCAATCGGCAACGGAATAATGCTGCATGGCGGGTTGAGGGCATTTGTTGCGACTTTTTTTGTATTCAGTGATTATGTCAAGCCAATGGCAAGGCTTTCATCGATAATGGGGGTTCCGCTTACATTTGTGCTGTCCCATGACAGCATAGGCGTTGGGGAGGACGGCCCTACACATGAGCCTGTGGAGCAGCTAGCAATGCTGCGTTCACTGCCTAACTTCAATGTGTTCCGTCCATGTGACGCGATAGAGACCGAGGGTGCATGGGCAAGTGCAGTGACCTCTGCCTCAACCCCTACCGCACTGGTGCTGTCAAGGCAGAATCTTGAGCCGGTTGCGGGCAGCAGCAGGGACGTGCTTAAGGGCGGTTATGTGATTGATGACTGCGACGGCACACCTGAGGTGATTCTGATGGCATCGGGCTCAGAGGTGTCACTGGCGGTAAAGGCGAAGGAAAGCCTTGCTTCAGAGGGCATGAGGGTAAGGGTTGTCAGCATGCCATGTATGGAGCTTTTTGACCAACAGACACCTGAGTACAGGGAATCAGTTCTTCCTAAGTCCTGCCGCAGGAGGGTGGCGATTGAGGCGCTGTCCGACTTCGGATGGGGCAAGTACGTTGGGCTTGACGGTGGC
The DNA here is from genome assembly GCA_964482605.1 of uncultured Bacteroides sp. Lineage (GTDB taxonomy): Bacteria > Bacillota > Clostridia > Lachnospirales > Lachnospiraceae > Bacteroides_F. The sequence goes on along the minus strand of CAYZYS010000023.1, from coordinate 604 downwards.
TATGTCACAATGTCGGGCTTTGGTGCTTCAGGAAATTCAAAGGCTCTGTTCGAGCATTTTGGGTTCACGGTTGAGAACGTGGTGAAGACCGTTAAGGGGCTGTGATTTTGTCATGGGTATATGGAAGCAGGACATTAATTGTAAGATAATTCCGTGATTAAATTCCGTGATTAAAGTGAATTTGTCCTTGTGCCTTTTGTTTTGCTATGATAAAATTGTAATAAATATCGGTAATAATTAAATAGGAGGGTTAAGTTATGGTAGGTAATGTAATCGTCGGACAATCGGGAGGTCCAACATCTGTCATTAACTCCAGCCTTGTCGGCGTGTATAAGACAGCCAAGGACAGGGGAGCCAAGAAGGTGTACGGAATGCTCCACGGAATTAAGGGTCTCCTTGACAATCAGTATGTTGATTTGTCAGAGCACATCAAGTCAACGCTGGACATTGATTTGCTCAAGAGGACGCCTTCATCATTCCTTGGTTCATGTCGTTACAAGCTTCCGGAGATATCTGAAGACAAGGCTGTGTATGAGAAGATATTTGCCAAGCTGAAGGAACTGGACATCACTGCATTTTTCTACATCGGCGGCAATGATTCCAT